>DATIQL010000072.1:0-26153 GCA_035470905.1 Casimicrobiaceae bacterium | reverse complement strand
GCTGCTCGCGTCGCACAACATGAGCGAAGTCGAGCGGATGTGCTCGGACGTCATCATGCTGCGCGCGGGCAGCGTCGTCGACCAGGGAGCGCCTGCCGCACTGATCGAGCGCTACGGGCGGGGGACGATGGAGGAGGTGTTCCTCGACATCGCGCGCGGGACCTCGGGCACCGGCGGCGAACCGCCGGTCGGCGCCGCCGCCGAGGAGGTGATGCCGTGAAGTCCGCGTGTCGCGGCTGCGCGGCGGGCCGGAGCGCCGGTTGAGCGCAGCGCAGCCGGTCGTCGCGCCGCAGACGGGCGTCCTGGCATCCCTGCGCCGGGTCCGCGCGCTGTGCAGGCGTCATGGCTACCTGCTGCTCAAGAGCTGGCCGCGCCTGGTGTCGATCGCGTACTACCCGACGGTCACGATGGTGCTGTGGGCGTTCCTCACGCTCTATCTCGCGCCGACCAACAGCTTCCTGAAGAGCGCGCCCGGGTTCTTCATCGGAGCGGTGTTGCTGTTGGACGTGCTGTTTCGCGGACAGCTCGGCGTGTCGCTGACGTTCATCGAGGAGATCTACTCGCGCAATCTCGGGAACCTGTTCGTGAGTCCCCTGCGCCTGCACGAGTTCGTCGCCGGTCAGCTCGCGATGAGCGTGATGCGCACGCTGATCGGCGTCGGCGGTGCATGCCTATTCGCATGGCTGCTGTTCCACTACTCGATCTTCTCGATGGGCCTGCCGCTGGTCGCATTCTTCGCTGGCCTGCTGATGTTCGGCTGGGCGATCGGGCTCGCCGTTTCGGCGATGCTCCTGCGCTACGGCCTCGGTGCCGAAGAGCTCGCGTGGGCGGCGATCTTCCTGGTGGCCCCGGTGTCCGGCGTCTACTACCCGGTCGCCGTGCTGCCGCAGGCGTTGCAGGCGATCGCCTGGGCGCTGCCGCCCGCCTACGTCTTCGAAGGAATGCGCGGGGTCCTGCTGCGCGGCGAGTTCGACTGGGCTCTGCTCCGGGACGCGCTCTTTCTCGACGGGACGTATGTTGCATTCGCCGCGTTGCTGTTCGCCGCCGCCGTTCGCGGTGCGCGCAGGCGCGGGACCCTGCTGCAGATGGGGGAGTGACCCGTCGGCGGGCGTGGGCGGGTCAGCGGGCCGTCACGGGGCCCGGGTTTCCCGCGGCGACCTGATAGGTCGCATGGCACGCGACGCAGTTGCCAAGGATGCCGCTGAGCTGGCGCAGCGCCTGGCTGGGCGTGCCGCCCCGGTCGGCTTCGGCGGCGATGGCATCGAATCCGCCGTGCACTCCGAAGGCCAGCTTCTTGAATTCCAGCGGAAGCCGGGCGAGCATTTCGAGCGGCACGTCGTGCGCAGCGGCGGTTCCCATCGCGCGGCTCGCCTGCGCGACGGTCTGCATGTCCCCGCGGGCCAGGGCGTCGGCGATCCGCTGCAATCCTTCGACGAAACCGCGCATTTCCCGCAGCAGCAACGCGCGCTCGCCGGGTTCGAGTGCGACGACGATGCGTCCATCCGCGGCGGGAAGCGTCGATCCCGCGATGATGAACTTGTAGCCCATCGTCGCGACGGCCAATCCGAGCAGCGCGATGATCGCGAGATACAGACGGGACTTTGCCGCAGGGGTCATCGTGCATCCTTCGTTGCGTGGCGAGGGGGTGCATGCGGGGGCGCCTGGCGCCCGCGGTCGCGGATGCCGCGCAGCATCGCAATCAGCGTGCCGAGGACGAATGCGCACAGCGCGACGGCGTTGAGCATGCCGCCCCAGGCACGCCATTGGGCAGCGGCGATCCAGTCGCCGACGAGGCGCAGCAGCAGCGATGCGTGCAGCAGCGCGAGCGGCGCGTAGAACCACCGCGAGTACGGAATCGCGACGCGGATCACCGAGGGAATGATGATCGGCGCATGGCCGAACACCATCGAGAACACGAATCCGAGCAGCACCGCGTGCAAGGTGGCGTCGTAGGCTGCTCCGCCGGTGCCGAGCCCGCCGGCGGCGACCATCGACACGCCGGCGACCGCGAGCCAGATGTAGCCCGACAGCAGGCACGCCGCGATGTAGCGCGTCAGGCCCCGGCTGTGGATCGTGCGCCTCGCGATATCCTGGCGCATCAGCCACGCCGCGAGCCCGGCGAGTGCCAGCCCCAGCAGCGTCGTGCCCAGCGCGTAGGCGAACAGCGACAGCGTCAGGGCAGTGACCTGCGCGACCAGCAGCAGGGCGAAGACGCGACGCGCCGCGGGGGAGGGCGGGAGGAAGCGCGACAGTTCAAGTCGCTCGCCGGCAATGGTCAGCACCAGGAAGCCGATCCACCATGGCGCTGCGGCTGCGACCGGCGCACCGGCGAGCCAGAGCAGATTGCCGGCACTCCAGGCGAGCGCTCCCAGCGCCAGCGTCAGCGTGAAGAGCTCGCGCTGGCGCGAGTACACCGCCGCCGACGCCGCAACCATCACCGCGCTCCCCAGCGTGGCGAGCGCGGGCGCGAGCAAGGCAGGTGCGGCCAGCAGGGATGCCAGGGTCGCGGTCCCTGACAGGAGCGGTGCTGCATAGGCCCAGCGCCTGCGCAGGGCCACCGCGCGCTCGAGGCTGATGACGGTGCCGAAGAACCCCGATGCCATCAGCGGCCCGTGCACGTAGGCGAGACCTGCGCCGGGCAACGGCCAGCCGAGACGCGCGAGTCCGGCCCCGATGCCAGCGAACAGCGATGCGAAACCGAGCATCAGCAACGGGACGCGCCCCGGCAGGCCGAGATCGCGCGCGTGCGGCATGCGGGACCTCCCGCCAGGATCTACTGCGGCTTGCCGATGCGCACCCGCCAGACCTCGGGGCCGCTTTCGAGGTATTCCCAGTTGAACGACCCGCCCAGTTCCGCCTGGAACTGGTAGTACAGCGGCTTCGGGTCGTGGTCGTTCACGAGCAGCATCGCGTCGCCGGGCGCGAGCTCGCGAAAGGTGTTGAAGATCAGCGGGTGCCGTTCGCGCGGAACGATGTTGCGTACGTCGACGGTGCTCTTGATGTCGGTCGTCATGATCGAAGCTTCCTCGGTCGTGGTGAAAGATGCAGGCGGCGCGTGGTCAGCCGGGCCACCCGAGCGCCTGCTTCGCGCGCTCCGACATCAGGGCAGGCGTCCACGCCGGCTCCCACACGAGCTCGACATCCACCTCCCAGGGCGCCTGATCCGGCAGCAGCGCGCCCAAGGCGCGGCGCACGTCGCCGGTGATCAGGTCGCCCATCGGGCAGGCAGGGGTGGTCATCGTCAGCTCGATGCGGATCCGTCGCGGCGCGATGTCGATGCCGTAGACGAGGCCCAGGTCGACGATGTTCATGCCGACTTCGGGGTCGTCCACCGAGCGCAGCGCCTCGCGTACCGCGTCCTCAGAGGGTGGGGCGGGATTGTCGTCGATCTCGCTGCGCATGCCCGTTCCTTGAAGATTCATTCGCGATACATGTTAACCATAGCACCGCTTTCGGGGATAATCAATACTTGATATGCATCTTATGCCGTCCGCCGGGGCGCGTCCGGGCCGGGACGGCATCGACCCGCGACCGCTCGCATGCGACTGACGACATTTTCCGACTACAGCCTGCGCGTGCTGATGTACCTGGGCACGCTGGATGATCGCCTCGTGACCATCGGCGAGATCGCGCAGGCCTACGGCGTCTCCGAAAACCACCTGATGAAGGTGGTCCATCACCTGGCGCAATGCGGCTACGTCGATACCGCGCGGGGCAGGGGGGGCGGAATGCGCCTCGCGCGAACGCCGAAGGACATCAATCTCGGCGAAGTCGTGCGCGGCATGGAGGATCGCTCGCATCTCGTCGAGTGCTTCGATCCGCAGACCTCGGAATGCAGGATTGCTCCCGGCTGCACGCTCAAGGGGTTGCTGGGCCAGGCGATGGATGCGTTCTTCCAGGTCCTGGATCGCCACACGCTCGCCGACCTGCTGGTGACGCGCCCGAAGCTCGTCCGGCTGCTGGCGCCGCCCGGGCGAGCCGCTACGGCTGCGCCCAGCGGTGGACGAGGCGTGCGTGGCAGGCGGCGAGCCGGGTGATCTCCGCCGACGGGCCGTGCTGCTGCTCGAGCATTGCGAGCGCCTGCGACATCTCGAACAGCAGCGATCGCTCTTCCGCATCGGCGACGAGGCTCTGCACCCAGAAGATGACCGCGATGCGCACGCCGCGCGTGACCGGCGCCACGTAATGGACGCGGGTTGCCGGATAGAGGAACAGGTCGCCTGCCGGCAGCTTGACCGCCTGCCTGCCCGCCAGCGACTCGACGACGAGCTCGCCGCCGTCGTATTCGCCGGGATCGGACAGGAACAGCGTGGCGGAGAGATCGGTGCGCAGCGGGTTGGTCCCGCCCATCAGCGGATTGTCGACGTGGGGCGCGTATTCCATGCCCGGTCCGTAGCGGTTCATCAGCGCCCGGCTGACGCGCGCCGGATAGGCTGCCGCCGCGAACAGCGGATAGCGTTGCAGCGCCTGCATCACCGCATCGGCGAGGATCTGGCCGTCGGCCGAGGTCTCGTCGACCTGCTCGTTGCGCTTGCGCTCCACCGCGCCGCCGCCGGCGGTCGCGCGGCCGTCGATCCACGGCGCGCGCGTGGCGATCGCGCGCAGCAGCGACAGTTGCTCGGTGTCGACGACTCGGGGCAGGTGCAGCATGGGCTCGTGACTTTCAGGCGGATTCGATCGCGAGCGCGGCGGCGACGCGCCGTCCCTCCGCGACCAGGATGTTGAACGTCCGGCAGGCAGCCCGCGTATCCATCACCTCGACGCCGATGCGCGCTTCGATCAGCGGCGCAAGCAATCGCGGATGCGGAAAGCGCTGCCGGGCGCCGGTGCCGAGAAGCACGATCTCCGGTTCGGGGGCGAGGAGCCGGGCGAAATCCTCGGCCAGGAGGGCGTCGAAACCCGCCGGCGCCCAGCCGCCGATGATGCGGTCGGGCAGGATCACGACGCCCGCGCGATATTCGTCCGCACCGATGCGCACCCAGCCCTCACCGAAGCCGGTCACGACATTGGCCGTCGGCGCCTGCAGGTGAAATTTCATCGGTTGTGCATTGCGGTAAACGCGTGAATTCGTTACGATTATAGTTCTTCCACGTCTACGTCGCTCGGACGGTTCCGGGCGCTTACGCTAGAGGCCAGCATGACCCTCCTCCCGCAGTCGCATTTCGCGCGCATCGAGCGCCTTCCGCCCTACGTTTTCAACATCACCTCCGAGCTCAAGATGGAGGCCCGGCGCCGCGGCGAGGACATCATCGATTTCGGCATGGGCAATCCGGACGGGGCGACGCCGCCGCACATCGTGTCCAAGCTGGTCGAGACCGTCCAGCGCAGCGACACCCACGGCTATTCGGTCTCCAAGGGCATTCCGCGGCTACGCCGCGCGATCTGCCACTGGTACGACCGGCGCTGGGGCGTCCAGTTCGACCCGGACTCCGAGGCGATCGTCACCATCGGATCGAAGGAGGGTATCGCGCACCTTGCGCTCGCAACACTCGGCCAGGGCGACACCGTCCTCGTTCCCAATCCAAGCTATCCGATCCACATCTACGGACCGGTGATCGCCGGCGCGGACATTCGCCAGGTCCCGCTGACCCCGGACGTCGATTTCTTCGCCGAGCTCGAGCAGACGATCAAGCTGTCGGTGCCCAAGCCGAAGATGCTGATCGTCAACTTTCCGGCCAATCCGACCGCGCAGTGCGTCGAGCTCCCTTTCTTCGAGAAGATCATCGCGCTGGCGAAGGAATACGGCATCTGGGTCGTCCACGACCTCGCCTACGCCGACATCTGCTTCGACGGCTGGCAGGCGCCGTCGATCATGCAGGTGCCCGGCGCGCGCGACGTCGCGGTCGAGTTCTTCACCATGTCGAAGAGCTACAACATGGCCGGCTGGCGCATCGGCTTCATGGTCGGCAACCGCGACCTTGTCTACGCGCTGTCGCGCATCAAGGGTTATCACGACTACGGGACGTTCACGCCGATCCAGGTGGCGGCAATCGCTGCGCTCGAAGGGCCGCAGGACTGCGTCACCGAGATCGCGCAGAAATACCAGAGGCGCCGCGACGTGCTGGTCAAGGGACTTCACGAGGCAGGCTGGATGGTCGATGTCCCCAAGGCGTCGATGTACGTCTGGGCGAAGATTCCCGAGGCATACTCCAGGCTCGGCTCGCTCGAATTCTCGAAGCAGTTGCTGGCGAAGGCGAAGGTGTCGGCATCCCCCGGCATCGGCTTCGGCGAGTTCGGCGACGGCCACGTGCGCTTCGCGATGATCGAGAACGAAGCGCGCTCGCGCCAGGCGATACGCGGGATCAAGCAGATGTTCCGCGAGGACGGGCTGCTTTGAAAGCCGCAGGCCTTTGCCGCAACCCTCTCCCTTGGGGAGAGGGTGCCGCGCGCAGCGTGGCGGGTGAGGGAGCGGGCACGCGATGAAACCGCTGCAGGTCGGGCTGATCGGCTTCGGTACCGTGGGCAAGGGGACGTGGGATGTCCTGCGCCGCAACGAAAGCGAGATTGCGCGTCGCGCGGGACGGCCGATCCGCATCACCTGGATCGGCACCCGCACGCCCGAGCGTGCACGCGAGGCGGTGGACGGCGCACCGGGCGTACAGCTCACCAACGATCCGTTCGTCGTGGCGCGCCAACCCGATGTCGACATCGTCTGCGAGCTGATCGGCGGCATCGAGCCGGCGCGCTCGCTGGTGCTCGATGCGATCGCCCACGGCAAGCATGTCGTCACCGCCAACAAGGCGCTGCTCGCGCAGCATGGCAACGAGATCTTCGCCGCCGCCCACGCCAAGGGCGTGATGGTGGCCTTCGAGGCTGCGGTCGCGGGCGGCGTGCCGATCATCAAGGCGCTGCGCGAAGGCCTCACCGCCAACCGCATCGAGTGGATCGCCGGCATCATCAACGGCACCTCGAACTTCATCCTGTCGCGGATGCGCGAGACGGGGGCGTCGTTCGAAACCGTGCTGAAGGAGGCGCAGGCGCGCGGCTATGCCGAGGCCGACCCGACGTTCGACGTCGAGGGCATCGACGCCGCGCACAAGCTCACGATCATGTCGGCGATCGCCTTCGGCGTGCCGATGCAGTTCGACAAGGCCTACGCCGAGGGCATCACCAAGCTGACGCGCGAGGACCTGCGCTACGCCGAGGACCTGGGCTACCGGATCAAGCTGCTGGGCATCACGCGGCGCACCGCCAAGGGGATCGAGCTTCGCGTCCATCCGACGCTGATCCCCGCCAGGCGCCTGATCGCCAACGTCGAGGGCGCGATGAACGCGATCCTGGTCAAGGGCGACGCAGTCGGCTCGACGCTCTATTACGGGGCGGGGGCGGGCGCCGAGCCGACGGCGAGCGCCGTCATCGCGGACCTCGTCGACGTGACGCGCATGCACACGTCGGACCCCGAGCACCGGGTTCCGCACCTCGCGTTCCAGCCCGACCAGCTCACCGACGTGCCGTTCCTGCCGATGGGCGACGTCGAGACCAGCTACTACCTGCGCATGCGCGTCGACGATCGCCCGGGCGTGCTGGCCGACATCACGCGCATCCTCGCCGATCGCGGGATATCGATCGACGCGATGATCCAGAAGGAACCGTCCGAAGGCGAGGACCAGACCGACATCATCCTGCTCACCCACAAATCGGTCGAGCGGCAGGTCGACGACGCGATCGGGCGCATCGAGGCGCTGGCGACCGTGCGCGGCAAGGTCGTGCGCATCCGGCTCGAGGACTTGAGTTGAACTACGTCAGCACCCGCGGCGCCTGGCACGACGACCAGCAGCCGTTTCGCGCGATCCTGCTCGAGGGCTTGGCACCCGACGGCGGCCTCGCCGTGCCGCAGCAGTACCCGCGGTTCACCGCCGCCGAGCTCGCGGCGCTGAGGAGCGCGTCGTATCGCGATCTCGCCGTCGCGGTGCTGTCGCGCTACATCACCGACATTCCCGCCGCCGACCTGCGGCGAATCGTCGAGTCGACGTACACGGCGGCGATCTTCGGCAGCGAGGACATCACGCCGCTTTCGACGCTCGAGCCGGGTGTGCAGCTCCTGCACGTGTCCAACGGCCCGACGCTGGCCTTCAAGGACATCGCACTGCAACTGCTGGGCAACCTGTTCGAGTACGTGCTGCGCGACGAGCACCGCGTCCTGAACATCCTCGGGGCGACGTCCGGCGACACCGGCAGCTCGGCCGAATACGCAATGCGGGGCAAGCGCAACATCGCGGTCTTCATGCTCTCGCCGCACGGCAGGATGAGCGCGTTCCAGCAGGCGCAGATGTATGCGCTCGCCGACCCGAACATCCACAACCTCGCCGTCGAGGGCACCTTCGACGACTGCCAGGACATCGTCAAGGCGCTGTCGGGCGACGCGAAGTTCAAGCGCGCGCATTCACTGGGCGCGGTCAACTCGATCAACTGGGCCCGGATCACCGCGCAGGTCGTCTATTATTTCAAGGGCTATTTCGCCGCGACGACCCGGGATGGCGAGCCGGTGAGCTTCGCGGTGCCGTCGGGCAATTTCGGCAACGTCCTCGCCGGCCATGTCGCGAAGGCGATGGGTCTGCCGATCGCGCAGCTGATCATCGCCACCAACGAAAACGACGTGCTCGACGAGTTCTTCCGTACCGGACGCTACCGGCCCCGCGGGGCGGCCGAAACGCATGCGACGTCGTCGCCGTCGATGGACATCTCGAAGGCGTCCAACTTCGAACGCTACATGTTCGACATCGTCGATCGCGATCCGGCGCGACTGCGCGAGCTGTGGCGCGACCTCGAGCAGGGAGGCGGCTTCGACGTGGCGGGCACGCCGCTGTGGGAGCGCGTTCGCGAATCCGGATTCGCGTCGGGACGCAGCACGCACGCGGATCGCCTCGCGACGATACGCGATGTGCATCAGCGCTGCGGCACGCTGATCGATCCGCATACGGCCGATGGCGTCAAGGTCGGGCGCGAATTGCGCCGACCGGACGTCCCGCTGGTCTGCGTCGAGACCGCCCTGCCGGCCAAATTCTCGGCGACGATCCGCGAGGCGGTCGGCATCGAGCCGCCGCGGCCCGCGGCCTACGCCGATCTCGAATCGCGGCCGCAACGCTGCACCATCGTCGCCGCCGATCCTTCCGCGGTCGCGGCCATTGTCGCTGAACACGCCCTCGCGGCGGGGGCACCGGCGCACCAACGCGAACGTGCGTAGCGCATTCGCGTCGCTGGGACGCAATCTTGCCGCGGGCCTGCGGCTCGCGCTCTTCATGCCGGTCTCGCGCACGGCGTTCCGCATCACGCCGGGGCAGCTCGTCCTGCTCGCGATCGTTTCGGCGACGATCGACGTCGACGCCGACTGGGTGCGGGCAGCGCACGAGTCGCAGTTCTCGATCCTCGGGCTGCACAGCGAGCTGTTCGCACTGGGACTGCTGGTGATCACCAGCTCGGCAATCGCGATCATGCGTCGCGACGATTCGCTGTTGCTCGCACTGCCGGTGGTCGTCCTCGCGTCGTTTCCCGCGATCCAGGTCGCGAGCGTCATCCCCGATCTGCCGCAGACCGATCCATCGATCACGGATGCCGCGAGGCAGTTCCTCGACTACGCCTTCCGGATCTGGGTCGCCGCCCTTTGCGCGCGTGCAGTGTATGTCTGCCTCGACCCGCAGCTCGCCCGCCGGCGGGCATGGGCGCTCGGTGGAGGGCTGTTGCTGGTCGCTCCGATCTGGTTTCCGCAGCTGCTCGGGCCGCTCGAGCCATGGTGGCGCGAGGTCGACGTGCTGGCGGCTGCGGCGGGACCCGTGAATCCCGCATCCGAGCCGGCGCTCGCCGCGCAGCAGTTCCTGATGGACCGCGCGCTGGATGCGCTGGACGATGAGCAACCCGGCGTCAGCGATCTCTACTTCGTCGGTTTCTCGCCGGACGCGCGGCGCAGGGGCTTCGCGGTCGACGCCGAGCTCGCCAAGCGTACGATGGACGAGCGCTGGAACACGCGGGGGCGCTCGGTGCTCCTGGTGAACAGTCCGACCACCGTTGCCGAGAGGCCTTACGCGACGATCACCAACCTGCGCGAGACCCTGCTCGAGATCGGGGACATCATCGATCCCGACGACGATGTCGTCATGGTGTACCTGACTGGAGACTCGGGTCGAGACCATGCGCTCGCGGCCATCAATCCGCCGCTGGAACTCGTTCCGCTGTCGCCAGGGGGCCTGCGGCAACTGTTCGACGCGGCCGGCATACGATGGCGCATCGTCGTCGTGTCGACCTGCTACGCGGGTGCCTGGGTCGACGCGTTGAAGGATGCGGACACCGCGGTCATTGCATCGTCGGCGGCAGATGTCCATGCCGACGGCTGCGAAGGTGGGACCGGGGCCACCGCGTTCGGCGATGCGTTCTGGGGAAAGGGCATGCGTCGAAGCGGTGACATCGCTCGCGCTTTCGACGCCACGCGCGCCCAGCTCGCCGGGCGTGGCGCGGCTGCGCCGGTGATGTGGATGGGGCCCGCGATCGGCGAGCATCTGAAATTGCTCGCGCATCGCGGAGGCAGCAGCCGCGTCGTGGCGCGGGCGGCGATTCCGGTCAGGTACCGGTAGCACCGCTTCCCGCAGATCGGTTTGACCCGGACCGCGGGAAATTGCTATAATTCGAATCCTGCCGCGGGGTGGAGCAGTCTGGCAGCTCGTCGGGCTCATAACCCGAAGGTCGCAGGTTCAAATCCTGCCCCCGCAACCAAACAAATCAACGGCCTGCCTCTGCGCAGGCCGTTTTCTTTTGGACATTCTTGGTGAGCCCATCCCCCTCAGATCCGCCACTCAGCCGGCTGGGAGGCCGCCAGTCGCGTCATGACCGAAGCTGACTGTTCCCGCCACTGCGCTTCCTCACCGACAAGACGACAAGCACAGTGCCGACTTAGCAATTACAGCGCTTCCTCGCATCAGGTTCTACTCGTCCAGACCGGCTGCACCTCGCACCAGGCGTAGAGAGCCTCGTACATGACCAAACCATGACTCAACAGCTCCTGGTCATTGGCAAATGTTCGGGACAAGCCTAGGGAATTGGCGTAGAGCCCCGCTGATTCCGGTGTCAGGTCGAGACGCAACGTATCAGCGCCGCGCACGATTGCGGCGAGCCTTGCGAGCCCGGGTCTCCTGATCTCGTATTTCCTCAAGAACGCATCAAAGCTGCAGAGCTCGCCGACATGGCTGAGTTCGACGCCAGCAACGTCATACGGAATGGCGCCAGTCGCTTCCGCTACCTGACGCACGCGATTGGCGGGCACATAAAGAAACTCCGGCTCGTCGTCAATGAAGCGCGCGATGAGCCAGGGACAGGCGATGCGGTCGACTTTGGGGCGTTCGCGCGTAATCCACTTCATCTTCGTCTCCTTGTTGGCCGAAATGCTGCACGGAGATTCACCTCACGGTGTAGACGCGGATTTCGGCAGCCGAAGCCCCGCGCGCCGGGACCGCAACGTAGAGCGTCCTGCGTGCGGCTGAAAAGAGGCCAGTGCGGGCGCCCGGGGCGGTCAGCACCTCGTCTATCCGCCGGTAATGATCGGAATCAAGCTGCTGCACCACATCGAGGACTCCCTGTCCGCAAATCGCGTAAACCCGTTTGCGATCACTATCGAAGTAGAGGTCGTCGACATCCCCACCGATGGAGACGTGGGCGACTCGCTTGCCGGTCTCGGTGTCATAGACCAAGAGCGCCGCAGGCCTGCGCGTGCCTACGAACAGTCGATGATCGGGTTCATCGAGTGCCATGGGGAAGTTTCCCCCCATCTCGCCGAGACTCCAGCCGGTCAGCACCGCCGCGGTATTCCTTTCGAGGACGACGATCTGAGTGGCGCTTGGTACATTGACGAAGATGCGCGTCCCCATCATTTCCAGCTGGAACGACTCGGGATGGCCATCAAGCATGATGCGACGCGCGACTTTGGCGGTTGCCGGATCGATCACCGCCAACGCGTTTCCGTATCCAACGTAGGCTTTTCGAGTCGCGAGATCGTAGCGAACGTTATCTGCGTCCTCGAGCCCATCGATCTGCGCAGCCAAAGTAAGTGCGTGGCCGGAAAAGATATCAACTCGTTCGCCGCCACCATTGGCAATGAGTAGCCGTTTCGCATCTGACAGGTACGCGACACCTTGCGGCTCGCGCAGATGTTTCAAGCGTGCACTTCGTTTCCCGGTACGAAGGTCGATGACTTCGACGCTGTCGTTGCCGAGCGCAGCCACGAATAGACGCGCCCCATCCGAATCAATATCGAGATGGTCGATGCGACCGTGGACGCCCGGAAGGGAGATGGTTTGCGTCAGGGCGATCGGCGGCGACTGCGAGAACGCAGGGACGGGCAGCAGCGGCCATGCGAATCCGCTAGCGTAAACCAGAATGCGCCCAATTCTCTGAAAGGCAGGAGGGCAGATCATGGATGCAGCAGCGGATAGGCAACGAGGCCGATGACCGCAGCGCCAGCCACGATCACCGGCTCCGGCAGCTTCTTGAGCTTCCACAGCAGAAGCATGGTCACCGCAGCGAGAAGCGCCGTGGGGACGTCGATGATCGACCGCCTGGCGAGCACGATCACGGCTCCGGTAATCGCCCCGATCGCCGCCGCGGTGACGCCGTCGACGAAGGCAATCAGGGCGGGCAGCTTTCCGTACTTCTTGAAGTACGGCGCCGGGATGACCGTGAAGAGATAGCAGGGCAGGAACGTACCGACGGCCGCCACGCACGCGCCTGGCAGGCCTGCGATGAGATACCCGATGAAACCCACCGTGATCACGACCGGGCCCGGCGTGATCATCGCCACGGCTACGGCGTCTACGAACTGCTTGTCATTGAGCCAGTGGTGTTCCGTAACGACACCTCCGTAGAGGAATGGAACGATGGCGAGCCCCGATCCGAAGACAAACGCCCCGGCCTTCGCGAAGAACGTACCGATTTGTGCGAGCAACGGCCAATCGAGGCTCGAGGCGAGTGCGATGCCGGGGGAGGCGTGTGCCCCGAGAACTGCGCTCACGCCGCTCTGCCGCCGGCGCGGCGGGACGCGCCACAGCCAGACGATCACTCCGGCAGCCAGGAACAGCCATGCGATCTCGCTCTCGGTAATGACGGTCACTGCAGCTGCGATGACGTAGATCACCCATAACAGCTTGTCCCGGCGGACACTCTTGGAGGTTAGTTTGTAGGCGCTCATCGCGATGATCCCGATCACCGCTGCGCCGACGCCATAGAACACCGCCTGCATCCAGTTCAGGCCGCCATAGCGCACGTACGCCCAGCCGAGGGCTACCACCATCACGAACGAGGGAGCCACGAACATCGCTCCGACGAGGGTCGCCCCGATGACTCGGTAGTGCACGTAGCCCAGATACATCGCAAGCTGCGCCGCAAGTGGCCCTGGCATCAGCTGCGCGAGCGCGAGGCCCTCCTTGTAGTCGGCCTCCGAGATCCACTTGCGCCCGTCCACAAGATCCCGGTGCATGTATCCGGCCAGCGCAACCGGCCCGCCGAAGCCGAGCGAACCCAGGCGCAGCATGTAAAGCAGCAGCTTCCAGAGCGAATAGCTTGGTGCGACGGAGGGAGAAATCGGGTGATCGGAGGCGGTGTCCATGGCGAGCCCGTGAAAAGGCCGCAGATTTGGACGGGACACCGTCTAGGCGGGAGGCCACCGGGGATCTGCTGTGCCCCGATGTGCAAATGATACCCACGAAGGCACTACATCTGGCAAGCCCTGGCCTGAAAGACCCTTGGGCGCCTGTGCCCGTGGCGCTCCACGATTAAGGTCCATATCGACAGTGTTCGGCGTCGCGGAACATCCCCAATGGGTCGAAGCGGAGCCGTCGACGAGCGGGCCGAGGGCGGTCAAGATCCGTCGTACCGTTTTGTGCTCCAACGCGCTCGGTCGACTGAGCAGTTGCCGTTAGAGCAGGCTATCTGCCTCGCGGCGAGTCATCGCCAACCGAATAAAGGTGGCTCCCCCAAGCGTGCTCATGCTCATCTTGTGAGATCGTAGCTCTTGCCGAGTTCCGGGATCAGGACTCGCACCGGAAGCTTCGCCGCCTTCACCGCCGCCGCTACGTCGGCTGGCGTGGTGCCCCCTGGCGGAACCTGCAGCCGGTGATGGTGCGGGATGACCGTTTTCAGGTTCGGGTTGTTGGTGCGCAGCATCTTGATCTCCTCCACCACATCCTGCGGGTCTTTCGCGGCCGACATCTGCAATATTGCGACGTCGGGCTTGTACATGCGACCCCACATCGTCATGTCCATGGTCGGCGCTGTCGATCCCGCGAAATAGACGGTGAGTCCATTCTCGAACTTGATCATGAAGCCCATGGCCGCGCCGCCATAGAGCTTGTCTGCGGTACCCGACCCGTGGATGGAGCCGATGTTGCGGATGGTGATGCCATCGACCTTGGTCCAATCACCGGGGCTCGACCTGACGATCTGCTCCAGCGGCACCTTCCGAGGCTCGAACCACACGCTGTACATCTCGAAGCTCGTAATCACCTTGGCGTGTGTCGCAAGGGCAATCTCCGCAGCCGAGCCAACCTCGTCCTGGTGGCCGTCGGCGACGACGATGATGTCGACCTTGGGAAAGTCCTCGACCTTCACAGGACTGTCGGGGTTGGTCACGAATGGGTTGGTCAGAAGGACCTTCCCGTTCGGCGAGGTCATGCGGAAGATCGACCAGGAGAACCATTCGATCTTTACCGGATCGCTGGCCGCGACGGCGGCATGCGACCCGATGATGCAGAGCAGAACGAGCGCTGCCTTGGCAAGGACGCGCGCGATGCGAGGCTTCGTCATGACATTGTCTCCTTCGGTGACCGCCGCGCGTCCGATCGTCCAGCGAGCTCAGCCCAGATGGTCGCTTTGATCTGGCAAGAGGCGCTACAGGCTACTGCGGCTCGCGCCTGCTGGTCGCCGCAGTTCTAGTATTGGCTGTCGCGCTCGCCCTTTGGGCCGTCGAGCAGCGTTGTCCATCCGGTGTCAGAAGACATCGACGACATGCCGGCGCAGCCGGCGAGCGCCACAACCGAGAGCGCGACGAAACTCGAAGCGAGTCGATTCACGTAATCACCCTTCCGTCGAAGCACGCGGCGGCATACTGGCGCAGTCGCCTGGAAGCGTCAAGGCGCACTCCCGGATACACCACGATAGCTCCGCCGCCTCTTATGTCGTGCCGTAAGGGGCGGCGAAGCCTGGCGGGCCCACCAGCTTATGCATTCCACCACCGCCGCCCATTGAGGCGCAGCTTGGCAAACTGCTGGCCGCGCACGTCAGAATAAGTGCGACGGTCGCGCGGAGCTTATGCGCCATCCTGTTCATGATCGGCCTCCGTCAATTTGGCGCCACGAGCAGAGAACAGCTTCCCGTCCCAGTCATTCCCGGAAAGGCGCTTCGCCCGATCCGGGTCCGGATTTGCAAGTGGGCCAGAGGCAATTGTTCCGGGATAGACTGCCTTCACGAGAACGGCCGACGTCGCAACGAAGTCGCGGATCACGGAGCGACGAATCGCTTAGGCTCTCCGGTACCTGCCTTGCGCAACCGCTGACAAGCGGCCTCGGTGCATGGGGCTTGGCCTGATCGTGCGTCGGCGTTTCGATCAGCCGATCATGGCGACCACGACACACTCGCGATCACGGCGCTCCGGTGCTGCGTGCCAGAGACTGGATAAGGACTCCCGGCGCTGTTGGTCCATGCCCAAGCGACCTGAAGCTTGAATCCTTCGATCTCAAACCCAAGCCCTGCACGCGCATCGACCGGATTTCGCACCGTCGACGTGTATTGGTCGTCGCCGTGGCCGACGGGCACCAGTACCCCGACGTGGCCGAGCAGCACAAAGCCATCGGTGAGTGGATGCGTGCCGTTAATCTCGCCGTAGAACGAACCGCGCTGCTGGCCAAAATAGTGCGACGAATAGTGCACGCGAGTATTGAAGTTCCGGGAAGTGATCCCGGTGTAGACCTCCCCGTAATCGTAGGCGTGACCTTCGGAGAACGCCGAGTAATCTGCGCCCGCGTCCCAATGAAATCCGCCGCCAATGGGTGTCACCACTCCAAGATACGGCACCGCCTGCCCCGTCGTTGCCGATCGGCCGGCAAGTTCGACCGTCGAGCCGAATACGCCTCCATACCATCCACTTGGATCGTCATAGACGATATTCGCCTGTGCCGCCGGCTTCTGTTGGCTCAGCGACACCCCGCGGAATCGGTAATCGGAGACCACGCTCACGGATCCCGTAAGTTGCGCGTCCGCGTCGGCGGCGTGCATCATGCCCCCAAGCGCGATCGCACGCAGGAGGACAAAGGCAAGCTCAACGCGGAACGATCGGATTGGCGTCTCGTGCGACGATGCTACATCCACATACACACGCACTGGTCGTATGTGCAACCGCGGAGCAGACGTCAACCACCTCGCGCCGGTCGAACTCGGCACCGGACGAGTCGTCCGGTACCAACGCGCTCCTGACCTGTGCTGCGTCCATTGCGGGTGCGTGTTCGAGGACCAAGGCAACGGCTCCCGATACCTGCGCCGCGGCGTACGAGGAGCCGGTAACAAAGCCCCACGATTGGCCAGGCATCGTGGCCGGAATGTCCCGCCCCGGGGCGAGCAGGGCACCCACGGGCAGATTCTCGGCGCCCTCGGCGGCCACGGCCAGTACCCCGGTATGGGACGCGGGAAACGCTCCGTCGCGCACTCGGGGATCTGCCGCCGCAACGATGATGACGTGGCGGGCGAGTGCTGCATCGAGCAATCGCTCGAGCAGATGGTCGCGCGGCCCGCCAAGACTCAGGTTGATCACCTGGACATCCAGATCGAGCGCAAATTGCAGGGCCTTGGCAAGCGTGAAGCTCGTGCACGTCGCCATCGACTGATTGGGCGCTTGTTCGCAAGCGCGCAACGCGAACAATCTGGCATCAGGCGCGACGCCGGCGATGCCTATGCCATCGTCCGCGCGCGCCGCAATGATGCCCGCGACGGCGGTGCCGTGTGCCTCGCCGGCCGGGGCCGGGGTTCCGACGAAATCGCGCGCCATCACCACGCGTCCGCGCAGGTCCGGATGATCGAGTTCCACGCCGGAGTCCACTTCCGCGACCCGGACGTTTCGGCCGGTGGCGATTCGGTGCACCTGCGCGATATGCCAAAGGCGCGCGCTCGGTTGCAGCGGATAAAGTGGGTCAGTGTGACCTAAAACCTTGAACACATTCATCGCCTGCGCCGATTCAACCCGGGCATCGCGAGCGATCTCGTCGACCGACTTCACGGTGGCCTCGTGGCTTTTCGCCTCCATCACGAAGCAGTCAACCCCGAGCGCAGGCATTGGCCAGGCGGTAACGACCGTGAGGCCGTGGCCTCGGGCGAGAGCTTCGGCGAGTCGCCGCTGGCTACCTTGCCTGACCTGCGCATCGTAGCCGGCCGCATAGTCGATGTCGGGGCGGAAATGCGGAGGCGGCACGCGCAGCATCACGAGAATCTGGCGATCGGAAGCGTCGATCCGCGTCGCGGAGGTGTTATCCCTTGGGGCCATCTGCGCGCAGGCGGCTATCGCGACGCAGATGGCGATCAGCAGCGATGCACGGAGGGTTCTCACTGGTCGGATGGTCGCGTCAGGGGCTCTGCGAGCACGACGGCCGGGGCGGCCCGCAGCGCTGCCAAAGCCTCTTTTCGACGTCCTGCGGGCACCCGCAGCACGTAGGCGTTGGTCTCGGTAGGACCGTCCACCAGACGCGCGCCCGCAGCTTGGACGATGCGCCGCAGATCCGATTCACGGGCTTCCGGCCGGAAGACCACCGCGATAGTGCCGACGCTGGCGCTGCGCATCACGGGTGAGCCAAGCGTTTCGTAGACCTCGCCAGAGTTGCTGTCGAGCGGCCTGACCCACAAGGAAACCGCGACAATCGCGGCAAACTCCCCCACGATCGTCCATCGAGCCCAATGGGGTGCCCGCTGCCACTGGAGGCGGAAACTGCGCAAGCGATCCGCGAGGGCGCCGATCCGCCGCCCCCCGCTGATTCGTTCGGAGAGTCTGCGATACCCTGGCATCGCATCCGGTACCAGCTCAGCGGCCGCGCAAACCGTCTGCACTTCCTTGAGCAGGGCAACCTCGCGCCGGCAGCGGCCACACTCGCGCAAATGCCGCTCGACCCCTGCAAGCTCGTCCCCCCCGAGCGTACCGTTGACGAACCATGGGAGCACGGCGTCCACCCTGCGATGTGCCGAATCGTCCAATCTCAGGATCTTTCCGCTCATTCGCCTTCCCCCATGTCGTCCGGCAAAAGCACGCGGAGCCGCCGTCGCGCATGGAACATCCGCGTCTTCACCGTGTTGACCGGGCAGCGCATGATCTCGGCAATCTCGGCGCAGGAATATCCCTCGAAATAGGTGAGCTCGATCACGGCGCGATGATCGGGTGATAGTGCGCCAAGTGCGCGCGCGACGGATGCCCGCCTCTCGTGCTGGAGAAACATTCCTTCCGGGCCCTTGCTGCCCCGATCAGGGCTTTCGTCCGGCACGAAATCCACGGGGTCATCTATCCGCTTGAGAGCCTTCAGCGAACGCCGGAAGGCAATGCCGAAGATCCACGTCGAAACCTTCGAGCGCAGGTTGTAGGTCGGCGCCTTGCGCCAGACCACCAACATCGTGTCGTTCACGATTTCATCGACGATCTGTGGCCGCCGGGTGACGCGCTCGATGAAGCGGCGCAACCTCGGGTAATAGCCACGATACAGCAACTCGAACGCTCCACTGTCCTTGCCGGCGACGCGATTGATCAGAGTGACGTCGTCGAGCGTCGCGCTGCTGCGGTGCTCACTGCGCGTGGGGGGGCCGACGATCATCGCTGTAGGCATGCCTTCTCCACCACATGTGCGGCAAACACCGGAACGCCGCGTTAATTCCCCGAGATGAGCTTGGGGTTCAATTTCGCTGCCGGAAATCGCGCGGAGCCATGGCACGCACCGAACAGCCCTACGACGCGCAGGGTCATATGTGCAGCAACCTCCATGAGCGCTTCGAGTTGAACCGGACCCGCGAAATTCGGGATAGACCGGACGTACGACCGGGTGCAAGCGGGCGGTGACGCCTATGCGATGCGCGCCGTCCAGTCCCGGTTTCTTCGATGTCGATACAGATCGGGGGTTGAGGCGATGAATGCTGAACAAGTGGCGAGCAGCAGGTCGGTCGGTTCATGGGCGATGGCGGCGGCGACACTGATCGCCCTATCCCTGACATCGGTGGCGCGGGCTGATTCGGAAGGTCGCTACCAGCAGCACAATCTTGTTTCTGACGGGTTCGTCACGGCAGACCACACGGATCCCAATCTGGTGAACCCGTGGGGAATCGCGTTCAATCCGTTCGGGCCGGTCTGGATCGCTGACAATGGATCGGGTCTGTCAACGCTCTACAACGGGACGGGAACCCCGCAGGCGCTGGTCGTCATCATTCCCCCGGCAGCGGCTGCAGCCGGCGGCAATCCGACCGGAATCGTGTTCAATGGCTCGAATGGGTTTGTCGTGAGCACGAGCTCCAATAGCGGCCCCGCCAAGTTCATCTTCGCAACCGAAGACGGCGTGATCGCCGGGTGGAACCCGGCGGTTGACGGAACACACGCCATCCTGGTCAAGGACAACTCCACCACCACCGGCGCGGTCTACAAGGGACTCGCGCTGAGTGCGGGTGGGAACGGCTCCCTTCTTTACGCGACCGACTTCCACAACAACAAGATTGACGTTTGGGACAGCACATTCGCCACGGTGACGCTGCCGCCGGGAGCCTTTGCCGACCCGACCATTCCGTCCGGATTCGCGCCGTTCGGGATTCAGGCGATCGGCGGCAATATCTACGTGACCTACGCGAAGCAGGATGCCGCCAGGCATGACGACGTAAAGGGCATGGGATTGGGGTACGTCGACGTGTTCGACCCGAACGGCAGACTGATCGAACGCGTGGCATCCCGGGGCAAGCTCAATGCGCCGTGGGGCATCGCCCTGGCGCCAGCCGGATTCGGTGAGTTCCGCAACACATTGCTCATCGGCAATTTCGGGGACGGGCACATCAATGCCTTCGATAACGCGACCGGCGAATCCTATGGCCAGCTGAAGGGTGTCGACGGCAAGCCGATCGCGATCGACGGCTTGTGGGGGATGGCCTTCGGGAATGGCTTCGCAGGCCAGTCGGTCAACACCTTGTTCTTCACGGCCGGATCCAATGACGAGGCGGACGGCCTGTACGGCAGTCTCGATGCAGTGTCCGGTCACGGCAAGGGTCACGATTAGCCGCGACTGGTTCCCGCGGTCACCGCGCCACGAACGATCATTGCTGCTGCGCTCGCTCGCCCGGGCGCGCGCGGGTAGTCACGGCCAGTGCCCTCCCAGTTGGTGCGACTTGCGACCCAATCGATGCGATCACTCGTGTTCACCGTTCTTGTCGGCGCGCTGCTGCTTGCCGATTCCCAAGCAGCGCTTGCCGTCCCGAGCTTTGCCCGGCAGACAGGCTTCGAGTGCACGACCTGCCATGTCAGTTGGCCGGAGCTTACGAGCGTGGGTCGGCAATTCAAGCTCGGCGGATATACGCTCATGCGGGAGACGACTGGGCAGCGCCCATGGCTTCCAACCAGCCGCGACGGGCCGCCGCCGAAGCTGCCTCTTGCCGCGATGGTGCAGGGGTCGGTGACCAATACACGTGGAACATCGGGCGCCGACCCCGCCAATTTTCCGCGTGACGGCGATCTCGCGCTTCAGCAGCTCTCGGCGTTTTATGCCGGCCGGATCGTCGACCATCTCGGTGCATTCGTGCAGTGGACCTACGACGGGATAGCGCACCACAGCTCGGTCGACAACGTCGACGTGCGCGCGACCGGGCATTTGGAAAACAACGGCCTCGATTTGAGCTACGGGTTGACCGTCAACAACAATCCGACCGTTTCGGACATCTACAACACGACGTCAGCCTGGAGTTTTCCATACGCGTCGTCGACCGTTGCCGTCGCCCCGAATGCGTCGACCTTGATCGACGGCGGGATAGCGCAACAGGTCGCAGGCCTTGGCGCCTATACGATGTGGAACCGGACCCTCTACGCCGAGATAACCGGCTATGGCACGGCGGACGGCGCCCTCTCCGTATTGCGTGCCGGAACCGACAAGACGACCGATGCTGTCCTCGGCGGTCTTGCGCCGTACTGGCGGCTCGCACTACAGCATGTCTGGGACGAGGGCGTGCATAGCGCGATGATCGGAACTTACGGCCTCGTCGCTCGCAAGTTTCCCGACAGCCTCGATCCAACAGGCCCGACCGATCGGTATCGGGACATTGGCGTGGACGCGCAGTACCAGTACGTGACCGATCGCCATCGCTTTTCGGCGCAGCTCAACTGGATTGACGAGAACCAGGGTCTCGATGCGATGGTTGCTACGGGCGGCGCAATCAATCGGACGGACACACTGCGAACGTTCAGGGGCAAGGCGACCTATTACTACGACCAGAGATATGGCGCGACGATCCAGTATTTCCGGACGACGGGCAGCGTCGACGGGGGCCTCTACAACACCGGTGAGCCGGTGACCGGCAGCGCGACGGGCAGCCCGAAAAACATCGGAATTGTGGCCGAGCTCGACTGGCTGCCACGTCGCGATCTACGGCTGATGCTGCAGTACACCGCCTATCAGGCGTTCAACGGTGCCAGCAGCAACTATGACGGTTTCGGCCGTGACGCGAAAGACAACAACACCTTCTATTTCGTGGTTTGGTTGATGATCTGACAATGGTGAAAGGAGAACGCAATGCCGGCTCGCCAATTGGACCCATCTCGACGCGCGTTGCTGGTGAAAAGTGCTAAGTTGTTCGCACTCGCGGCCTTGGCCGCCGACGTGGGCAGAATCAGGCCTGCCGCAGCCAAGGCGGCAAAAGGCGACTTCATGTACCAGGATCACCAGCACGATGGAAAGAGCTGCAGCGAGTGCAAGTTCTTCTCGCCAGACCGGCAGAGCCCGGGTATCGGCAGCTGTTCGGTCGTCGCAGGGGTGATCAGCCGCGATGGCTGGTGCGAGGCATTTTCACCGAAGGTCGTCGCCTGATCGCGGCGGACCGATTCAGCGATTGAGTGATTGTGATGGCGCGTCTGTGCGCGAGTTCTCCGTCGACCGGTGTGCTCGCAGATGGTCCAGGCATGACCATGCGCCTCAGCTTGTCCCGTGCGCGCGAGAGGCGCGACATTACGGTTCCGATGGGAATCGCGAGCACCATCGCGATCTCCTGATAACGCAGTTCCTCGACCGCGGCCAATAGCAGCACCTCGCGCTGCTCGTCGGGCAGTCGGCGCAGGTGGTGCAGCACCTCACGCAACTCGATGCAATCGATCTGCCTGCCCTCCACCGCCACTTGCCAGGCCGCGCCGTATTCGCCTTCGGCATCGAGCGAGATGTTTCCCGCCTCGCGGCGGGTGAGGGCAAGCTGGTTCACATAGACGTTATGCATGATCGTAAACAGCCATGCGCGCAGATCCGATCCTGCCCGCCACAACTGCCGCTTCTCCCACGCGCGCGCCAGCGCGTCCTGCACGAGATCGTCGGCGCGAGTCGAGTCGCCGGTCAGCGCGCGTGCGTAGCGGCGCAACCGCGGGATGGCGGCGAGCAATTCCGGCTGCGGAAGCGGCGCAACGGCGGCAGAAGCAACGGGAAGCAATGTGGTAGCACTCCGGCTCGACGCGAATCGGTGGCTGGGCGCATTGGTCGGCATGTGCATGGAACCGGCGGACATGCCTGTGCGTTTAGCCCTCAACGGGACCGATGCCGAAGACGCCGTCGTTGAACGCCGACTAGCGGCGCAGGCACACAGACCTAATGCTTTCCTCCTCACGGTCTATTCCCCGAAACCATGGTTTGGTTCTGTGCGGGGAGCGTGCATGCAGGCCTGACCTGCTTCCGCATCGTTGAGCCACCCTGTTCCGGCAAGTAACGTGATCGTTCGGTTCCGATTCAATCGAATGCCGGGTTTGTGGCGGACTGGGACCGTCGACGATTAGGACGAGTGCGGCCATGAGCGGTCGGACATGATCTACGCCAAAACTGCCCTGGAGGAGACGGTCTCGCTCGGGCCGCGGTCGGCGGTTGCCGCCGTTCAGCCCAGCGGCGAATTGCAAGCTTTACTTGCAGAGTTCTGAGCCGCCAGCGTAGCGAAGGTAAGCGATGAGATCTGCGCGGTCCTGCGGGTCGGAAACGCCGGCGTAGGTCATCGACGTTCCAGGAACAGTATTCATCGGATCGGCGAGGAATCGATCCAGTGTCTGCTCGTTCCAAGTGAGCTTGGAGCGCCGCATCGCTGGCGAGTAGGCGAAATTGGGAACGCTGCCGGCTTTGCGGCCGACCACGCCGCAATGCTTCGGTCCGGTCCGGTTGTGCTTGAGCGCGTGGCAGGCCTGGCATCGCGTGTAGACCTCGGCGCCGCGCGTCGCGTCACCCCCACTGTCATTCCCGAAGGCCGTAACCTCCCTGGCGCCGAACGCGAGGCATGCGGTCAGCAAAGCAGCGGACCGCATTGTCACGCACCGCATTGTCAGGCCATGAACGCGGTGGGAACCGGAGTCATGCCCAACGCCTGGCGCAGAACGGCCCAGTGCATCGCCTCGTCGCCGAGGATGCTGGCCGCGGCCTTGGCGAGATCGCGGCTGGCGAAGAGCGGAACGGCCCCGAGATAGGCGCTGACTGCCCCTCTCTCCAGTGTGGCGGCAAAAGTGAGGACATCGCTTTGCGTCTTCAGCGAAGCGACGGGGAAGTCATAAGCAGACTTGGCCGTGACCGGCGCGCCGCCGAGCTTCCGAACCGTCTTCGCGAGGACTTCGGCGTGCTGCTTGTGATGGCCCTGGAATTCGACAGCAATATCGAGCGCCGGCTTCTGCAGCAGGTTGCTCTCGGCGCCGACCTGATACGCGGCAATAGCTTCGTACTCGGCGCTGAGCGCGGTGTTGAGGATACGCACGTCGCCTGCGGCGGCATTGGCCACTTTCGCCGCGAGCGCGTCGCGCCCGGTGAGCAGCGCTACGGCTGTGCCGGAGAGCACGGCACCCGAACGCACGAGCATTGCCCGGCGGGCCAGTGGGATGGTCGGGAAGTCGAAGAACGACATGTCAGTCTCCTCGTGGGTCAGTCGGAAACGCGGGCCTCGGGGGCCAACCGCGTCAACACATTGGCGACGATGCGGTCGCAGCGCTCTCCCGCGAATCCGAATGCATCGCCGGACGCACGGTCGATATCAAGTGCGAGCGCCTCGCGCAGCAGACTTCGTGCGCGGAAGAAGCGGGTGCGTACGGTGGATTCTGGAATGCCGAGGCAGGCAGCAGTCTCCGGCACCGAAAGCTCCTCGACTGCACGCAGCACGAACACGACCCGATACACATCCGGCAGCTCATCGATCCGGGCCTCGATCAGGCGCCGCATTTCACTGCGCATTGCGGTGTTGTCTGGTCGGTCCATGGCGGGCGCCTCCGGACCTGCCTCGGGTTCGGGCAGGGTTTCGTCATCGGAGTGAAGCGGGAGGATCGCTGCGCGCCGTCCACGCTTTCGCAGACGGCCGAATGCCTCGTTGGCGACGATGCGCGTGAGCCAAGTCGAAAGACAGGCATCACCGCGGAAATTCGCCAGCGAGCGATACGCCTGCAGATAGGCTTCCTGCACGGCATCCTCCGCCTCGGCGTCATCCTTGAGAATGGCCCGTGCGGTTCGGAACATGACCCGGTTGTGGTGGCGCATTAGCAGCTCTAGCGCTCTTAGATCGCCTTCGAGCACCTGTCGTACGACAGCAATATTGCTCGACGTCGATACTGTAGACAGGGGTAGGGCTATCGACATGAGGGTTTCCGATCTCGCTTCATGCCCATTGGATGTCGTGAGGACTCGCCGCGTTCCAGGACTTGATCATCGTGCCTGGCGAATCGAGTTTCGGGGTATCGGCCACCGGTCACGCGTAGCACGCAAACGGCCAATTACGGGCAATGTGGAGTGGGAGTCACCCCGGTTTCGCGGACGGATGGCTCCCTTCGGACGGACTGCCGCCCTGGGTCCGGCTTTCCAAGGACGTCAGGAAATCCGAAACCATCGCATCTGGGCTCCCTTGCGGGCCCCCGCAACCAACAAATCAAGGGCTCGCAGCAGTGCGCGCCCTTTCTATTTTGGCCTCTACCGGCCGCACCCGTGAACGGGTGCCCGTGGCGTCCCAGGTAACGAGTTACCCGAATGACCTGGGGCGATGCAGGCAATTTTCGTCACCGGCGAGGGTCACCGGCGGACATGGTCAGCCCGCCAGCCGACGGGGATGGAAATCGCTCAATGCGCGATCCGCTCCAATCCCTTCGTTTCCAGTACCGAGGTGGCTTGCGGGGACATCAGGAACTTGACCAAGGCTTCGGCCGCCTTGGCATCCTTCGGTTGCGCAGCGATGGCTGCGGAGAACACCGTGTAGTGCTGCAGCTCGGCGGGAAGGAGGCCGGCCAACTCGACCCCGGGGACACCCACGATGTTCGGCACAGTGATGACGGTGAGTTCAGCTTCCCCGCTGGCGACCGCCTCGATGACGCGACCCCCGGGTACCACCTTCAGCTGTGGCTTGGCCTCGGCCGCAATCCCGAGTCGGTCGAGCAACCCCACAAGGTAAGCGCCGCTGGCGCTGTCCGCCGCGTAGGAAATCGACTTCGCGTGGAGCAAGGTCTGTCTGAGCGCGTCCACGGTGTTGACGTCGGGTTTGGGCAGACCGGCGTGTATCGCAACACCCACGACCGAGCGTGCGACATCCGTGCGCGTACCGGTCGCGACCCGGCCCTGTCGCGCCAGGTCGTCGACCATCGGCGGCAGCAGGATGGCCACGTCAAAGGGCTCGCCGCCCTCAATCCGGTGCTTCAGTGCCGCAGCACTGTTGTATGTCAGCATCAGTTTGTGCCCGGTGGCGCGCTCGAACTGCGGACCCAGAACGTCCATCGCGGACTTCAACGTCGGTGTGCTGAACACCTTGACCTCGGCCGCCGACGCGAACCCCGCGTCCGCGACGAGCAACAAGACGATCATCAGCAGCTTCGGCAACAAGCTGATCCTCACGGATTCCCCCTCTTTTGAATTGGGACGGTACCGCACGCAGAGCCTGGCCTGCCAACGGAGGCCCCCCGGCTCTGCTGGGGAGGCAGACAGGTTTGA
>DATIQL010000071.1:0-38945 GCA_035470905.1 Casimicrobiaceae bacterium | reverse complement strand
TGATCCTGCTCGACGAGCCGCTGTCGAACCTCGACGCCAAGCTGCGCGAGGAGGCTCGGGCGTGGCTGCGCGAGCTGATCGTTCGCATGCAGCTCTCGGCACTGTGCGTGACGCACGACCAGGGCGAGGCGCTGGCGATATCCGATCGCATCCTGCTGCTCAACGGCGGCCGCATCGAGCAGCAGGGGACGCCGCAGCAGATGTACAGCGATCCCGCGACGCTCTTCGCGGCCGACTTCATGGGCAGCAACAATCGCCTCGCCGGGCGCATCGTCGAGATGCGCGACGGTGCGGCACTGCTCGAGGGCGATGGCTGGCGCCTGTGGGGAACGGCGCGGTCCGGGGCGGCAGCGGGCGCCGAAGGCACCGGCATGATGCGCCTCGAGCGCATCCGCATTGCCGCGGGCGCCGGCGACAACACGATCGCAGCCACGCTGGCGACCTCGATGTATCTCGGCGACAAGTGGGAACACCTGTTCGCCCTGGGGAATCTGCGCCTGCGCGCCTACGGCGACGGACCCCTCGCCGCGGGGCGGCACTGGCTGGAGATTCCCCGCGCGGATTTCTGGGTCTTCTGAGCCTCGCCGCGCGGCGGGCTGCGCGCTGCGCCCCTTGGGCGATAATCGTCATTTTTCGCCCGCAACCGTGGATCTCCAGAAACACACGCCGATGATGCAGCAGTACCTGCGGTTCAAGGGGGAGCATCCCGACCGCCTGCTGTTCTACCGGATGGGCGATTTCTACGAGCTGTTCTATGCCGATGCCGAGCGCGCGGCGCGGCTGCTCGACATCACGCTGACCGCGCGCGGCCAGTCGGCCGGCGCGCCGATTCCCATGGCCGGGGTTCCCCACCACGCGCTGGAGCAGCACCTGCAGCGCCTGCTCGAGCGCGGCGAAAGCGCGGTCATCGTCGACCAGGTCGGCGACCCGGCGGCCGCCAAGGGACTCGTAGAGCGCAGGATCACGCGCATCGTCACCCCCGGCACCCTGACCGATGCCGGGCTGCTCGACGCGCGCCGCGACGCCCCGCTGGCGGCGATCGTCCGCGAAGGCGCGCACTGGGGCATCGCGTGGCTCAACCTCGCCTCGGGCCGGCTGACGCTGACCGACGTCGCCGAGAGCGAATGCGCAGCGGCGCTGGAACGCATCGATCCGGCCGAGATCCTCCTGCCGGAGGACACGGCCGCGCCGGCATGGCGGGGCCGTGCGCCGCCTACGCACGCCCTTCCCGCCTGGCAATTCGACGCAGCGCAAGGCGAGCGGTCGCTGACCCGGCAGCTGGGAACCCTCGATCTGGCAGGCTTCGGCGCCGCGTCCGCGCCGCTGGCGGTGCGCGCCGCGGGCGCACTGGTCGAATACGCGAGCGTGACCCAGCAGGCCACGCTCGCCCACGTCCGCGCGCTGTACGTCGAATCGCCCTCCGAGTTCATCGCACTCGACGGCGCGACGCGGCGCAATCTGGAGATCACGCAGACGCTCGCCGGCGAGCGCGAACCGACGCTGCTGTCGCTGCTCGACGAATGCGCGGGCGCCGCCGGAAGCCGGCTGCTGCGCCACTGGCTGCTGAATCCGCTGCGCTCGCAATCTCGGGCGCGCGAGCGTCACGACGCCATCGACGCGCTGCGCGCCGACACCGCGACCGCCCGCGCGCTCGGTGCGCAGCTGCGCCGCAGCGTCGACATCGAGCGCATCGTCGCGCGCATCGCACTGGGCAGCGCGCGGCCGCGCGACCTCGCCGGCCTGCGTGACACGCTCGCCCTGCTCCCCGCGCTGCGGGAATCGATTGCGACTTTCGATGCCGCGCCGTTGCGGCAGATCGCGCGCGACCTCGATTGCGATCCGCAATGGCAGGCGCTGCTGGCGCGCGCCATCGCCGCCGAGCCGCCCGCACAGCTGCGCGACGGCGGGGTCATCGCCAAGGGCTACGACGCCGAGCTCGACGAGCTGCGCGACATCGACGCGGGCTGCGCGCAATTCCTGGTCGACCTCGAGCGCCGCGAGCGCGAGAGAACCGGCATCGCGAACCTCAAGGTCGAATACAACCGCGTCCACGGCTTCTACATCGAGGTCTCCCGCGCCAACGCCGAGCGGGTGCCCGACGACTACCGCCGACGCCAGACGCTCAAGAACGCCGAGCGCTACACCACTTCCGAGCTCGCCGCCTTCGAATCCAGGGCGCTGACGGCCCAGGAACGCGCGCTGGCACAGGAGAAGCGCCTGTTCGAGGAACTGCTCGCGCGGCTCGCCCCGGCGATCGGCGCGCTGCAGGCGGTGGCCGCGGCGCTGGCCGCCCTCGACGTGCTGGCGACGCTCGCCGAGCGCGCCGATGCGCTGCGGCTCACCCGACCCGAGTTCGTCGACGACCCCTGCGTCGCGATCGAAGGCGGGCGCCATCCGGTCGTCGAGCGTCAGGTCGACGCGTTCATCCCCAACGACCTCGGGCTCGATGCGGCGCGCAGGCTGCTGGTCGTCACCGGGCCGAACATGGGCGGCAAGTCGACCTACATGCGCCAGACGGCGGTGATCGCGCTGCTTGCGTACTGCGGAATGTTCGTCCCGGCGACGCGCGCGCGGCTCGGTCCGCTGGACGCCATTCACACGCGGATCGGCGCGGCCGACGATCTCGCCGGCGGCCGCTCGACGTTCATGGTCGAGATGACCGAGGCGGCCTACATCCTCAATCGCGCCAGCGCGCAAAGCCTGGTCCTGATCGACGAGATCGGACGCGGCACCTCGACCTTCGACGGCCTGGCACTCGCGTGGGCGATCGCGCACCGTCTGGCCGAGCACAACCGCAGCCTCACCCTGTTCGCCACCCATTACTTCGAGCTGACGGCGCTGCCCGCGGAGATCGAAGGCTGTGCGAACGTGCATTTCGACGCCGTGGAAACCAGGAGCCGCACGGGACCGGGCATCGTGTTCCTGCACCACGTCGAGGAAGGTGCGGCCAACCGGAGCTACGGCCTCCAGGTCGCGCGACTCGCGGGAATTCCCGCGGACACGTTGCGCCAGGCACAGCGCTATTTCGCGCGCCTCGACAAGTTCAACACCCGCGACGATGCGCAGCACGACTTGTTCGCGCAGACGTCGGCTGCGGAAGGTGCTGCGGCGCCCGGAGCTGCTGCAGCGGTCGGAGCGACTGTCGCGACCGCCGGTCACGTGGCCGACTTAACCCGACTGCAAGCGGCGAATCCGACCGAGATCGAAGCGCGCCTCGCGCTGCTCGATCCCGACACCCTGTCGCCGCGCGACGCGCTGGCGGCGATCTACGAGCTCAGGAAGCTCCTGCGCGGCTGAGCCGCGTCGCAGGCCGCGCAGCTCGGCGCGCGTACGCCGCCTCGCGCAAGCAACGCCGACGCGGGCGCCCGCTCTATTCGAAGCGCGCAGTCGCCTTGCCGATCCCGGGAAACTCGACGTCGATCGTCTGGCCCGGTGCTGCTTCGACGAGGCCGGTCCAGGTTCCGGCGGTGACGACGTCGCCAGCCATCAGCGCACGGCCGCGCCCGGTGGCGTGGCCGGCGAGCCAGGCGAGCAGGAAGCGCAGGTCGCCCAGCGGATGGCCGCCGCGGGTCTCCTTGGCCAGCCTGCCGTCGCAGCGCACCTGCGCGACCAGCGACTGCCAGTCGACCTCGCGATACGGCACGCCGCTGCCGACGACCAGCGCGCCATGGAGTCCGTGGTCGGCGAGCTTCAACGTCGGGCCCGCAGCATCCACATCGGCGTAGCGCGGCTCGACGACTTCGATGGTCACGACGAGCTCGCCGATCGCGGTGTCCAGTGCGGATGGGTCGCGCGCGATCGCGTCGGGCGAAAGTGCTGCGCACAGGCGAAACGCGATCTCCCCCTCGATGCCGATGCTGCGGAAGGTTCCCGCAGCGAAGGTCGCCGGGCTCGTGCGCACGCAGCGCGGCGGCAGCGGCGCAGCGTTGGGGGTCGCGTCGCGGCCGGGGGCGCCGACCTTCCACGCCGACGCGCGTCCGGTCCCGAACCAGCCGAGCGCCGCGGCGACGGCATCCTGTACCGCGTAGGCTTCGGCATCGCTCGCCGGGGCGGACATCGCCTTCGCCTGCACGTGGTCGCGGCGCCGGTGCGCGTCCACCAGCGCGTCGGCGAGCGACTGCATCTCGGGCCGCAGCACGCTATGCCGCCTGCAGCACCGCCATCGCCGCGGCGACGCCACTGCGCGAATGCGGGACGCCGGCCAGCGCGAGGCCCATCTCGACGCCGGCGAGCGTGCCGACCAGCGTCAGGTCGTTGAGATCGCCCAGATGACCGATGCGGAACACCCGCCCGGCGAGCTTCGACAGGCCGGTGCCCAGCGACAGGTCGAAGCGCTCGAGAACGGTCTTGCGGAACGCGTCGGCGTCGTGGCCGTCGGGCATCCGCACCGCCGTCAGCGAATTGCTGTACTGGGCGGGGTTCGCGCACTGGTTCTCGAGGCCCCAGGCGGCGAGCGCTGCGCGCGTCGCGGCGCCGTGGCGCGCATGGCGGGCGAACACCGCAGGCATGCCCTCTTCCAGCAGCTGGTCGAGCGCAGCGTCGAGGCCGTAGAGCAGGTTCGTCGCCGGAGTCGTCGGCCAGTAGCCTTTGCGGTTCGCCTCGATGATCTCGTCCCACGCCCAGTAGGCATGCGGCAGCCTCGCGGTCTTCGCTGCCTCGCGCGCCTTGGCGCTGACCGCATTGAACGACAGCCCGGGCGGCAGCATCAGGCCTTTCTGCGACCCGGCGATCGTGACGTCGACGCCCCATTCGTCGTGACGGAAATCGATCGAACCCAGCGAGGAGATCGTGTCGACGACCAGGAGTGCGGGGTGATGCGCAGCATCGATTGCGCGCCGCACGGCGGGAACGTCGCTGACCACGCCGGTCGAGGTCTCGTTGTGCACGACGCAGACGGCCTTGATCGCGTGCCCGCGGTCCTCGACGAGCCGTGCGCCGATCGCGGCCGGGTCGGCCCCGTGGCGCCAGTCGCCCGGCAGGAACTCGGGGACGAGCGAGAGCCGCTCGGCGAGGCGTTTCCACAGCAGCGAGAAATGCCCGGTCTCGGCCATCAGGATGCGGTCGCCAGGCGACAGCGTGTTGACCATCGCCGCTTCCCAGGCGCCGGTACCCGAGCCTGCATAGATGACGACCGGATCGCGGCTGGTCCCGAAGACCGTCCCGATGCGGTCGAGGATCGACAGCCCGAGGCGCGCGAATTCCGGCCCGCGATGATCGATCGTCGGGTGGTCGATCGCGCGCAGCACGCGGTCGGGAACGTTCGTCGGACCCGGGATCTGCAGGAAATGCCGCCCGGAAGGATGGTCGTCGTATCGCATCATGGGAATCGCAGCCGCGTCGCCGCAGCCGTCGTCTTGGAGATCGTCGGATGCCTAGTGGTGATGGCCGTGCGCGCCATGCACATGGCCGTGCGTGACTTCCTCGGGCGTGGCCGGGCGGATGTCGAGCACCTTGCAGTCGAAGCGCAGCCGCTGTCCGGCGAGCTCGTGATTGCCGTCGAGCACCGCCTTGCCGTCGGCGATGCTGCTGACGCGCCAGACGACCTCGTGCCCGTCCTGCTCGGCGACCAGATGGCCGCCGACGGCGACGTCGGGCGGAAGCTGGTCCAGCGGCTCGATGCGCATCAGCTGGGCATCGTAATCGCCGAATGCGTCGTCAGGTTCGAGCGTGACCGAGACACTGTCGCCGACCGCCTTGTTGTTGAGCGCTTCCTCGACCTTGGGAAAGATGCCCGAGTGGCCGCCGTGCAGATAGGCGATCGGCTCGTCGGCCTCCTCGATCAGCTGGTTGTTCGAGTCGAAAAGCTTGAAGGTGATGGTGACGACGGTGTTGGCGAATACGTTCATTGGGCCCTTCGGCAAGTGGGGTGCGTCGCTGACGTGATGGGCGATGCGCTGCGACCCGGCAGCGACGACCGCGGGACACGCGAGGGGAAACCGGGGACCGCGGCGACCCCGGGCATTGTACCTCCCCGGCCCCGGCCGGCCGCCCTTCCGCGGCGGCCCACCTCGGTATACTCGGCCGATGGCCAATGCCCCGACAAGATCGCTGCTGGGTGGACTGGCCCCGGCACGGTTTCTCGCCCGCCACTGGCACAAGCAGGCGCTGCTGGTGCGCGGCGCCATCCCGGGCTTCGCGGGACTCTTCACGCGCGATGCACTGTTCGCGCTCGCGACCCGCGACGACGTGGAGTCGCGTCTGGTCCGGCAGGAGCGCGGACGCTACACGCTGGATCATGGTCCGTTTCGCAAGGCCGACCTGCAGCGCCTGCCGCCGCGCCGCTGGACGCTGCTGGTGTCCGGCGTCAACCTCGAGAGCGACGCGGCCGACGCGCTGTTGCGGCGCTTCGCGTTCCTGCCCTACGCGCGGCTCGACGACCTGATGGTCAGCTACGCGACACCCGGCGGCGGCGTCGGACCGCATTTCGATTCCTACGACGTCTTCCTGCTGCAGGCATTCGGCCGACGTCGCTGGCGCTATGGCCATCAGCACGACCTGTCGCTGCGTCCCGGGGCTGCGCTCAAGATCCTGCGCCGCTTCACGCCCTCGCAGGACGATACGCTGGGCCCCGGCGACATGCTGTATCTGCCGCCGGACTACGCGCACGACGGGGTTGCCGTCGACGAATGCATGACCTATTCGATCGGCTTCCGTGCGCCGCTCTACCAGGAGCTCGCCGAGGCTTTCCTCGACCACCTGCGCGACACCGTCGAGCTCGACGGCCGCTACGCCGATCCCGACCTCGCACCGCGGAAGGCGCCGGCGTGCATCGACGCGAGGATGCAGCGGCGCATCGCGCAGGCGCTGTCGGGCATCCGCTTCGACGCGGCGACGATCGCGCGCTTTCTCGGCCGCTACCTGACCGAGCCCAAGCCGCTGGTCGTGTTCCCGGCCCCGCGCGCGCTGTCGCGCCAGGCATTCGCGCGCAGGATCGCCCGCGACGGCGTGGCACTCGACCGCCGCACCCAGCTGCTCTACGATGATGATCGGCTGTACGTGAACGGCGACGACATCGCGATGCCGCGGGCGGGACGGGCGGCGCTGCGGCGGCTCGCCGATGCGCGCCGTCTTTCGGCACGCGACTGCGCGACGCTGCCCGCTTCGACGCTGGGGTTGCTGCACGACTGGCATCGCCATGGATTCCTCGACGACACCGCCTGAACCGCCGCCCGCGCCCGCACCGCGCGAAGAGCGGCTCGACACGCTGGCCGCGCTCGTGCGCGCACAGGACGAGCTGATCGCGCTCGCCCGCCAGCACATCAAGGTGTTCGACATCGACCTGTCGTGGGGCGGCTGGAACGCTGCTGCGCGCTGCGACGCGCTGGCGCAGTTCCTGCGCCGCGATCGTGCCGCGCGACTGTCGGTGATCGTCCACGACACGCACTGGCTCGAAGCCTCGGGCTCGCGCTTCACCGCGCTTCTCCGGCGGCACGCGCCCGCGATGACGCTCTACCGGACCGGTCCCGGTGCGCGCGCGGCCATGGATCCGCTGCTGATCGTCGACGACCGCCATTTCCTGCATCGGCAGCACATCGACTGGCCGCGGGCGACGCTGTCGATCGGCAATGGCGAGCGCGCGATGCCGCTGGTCAACCGCTTCGAGGAGATCTGGGAAACGGGCGAGCCGGGACTGTCGGGAAGCGTGCTCGGCCTCTAGCGGCGAAGCGCCGGACGCCCGCGACGGCGGAGCGGTCGCTACAGCGGCGCGCCGATGCGCCGCCCGACTTCGCGGTAGTGCTCGATCACCTCGCCCAGATCGCGGCGGAAGCGATCCTTGTCGAGCTTCTCGCCGGTCTTCGCATCCCACAGCCGGCAGCCGTCCGGCGTGAACTCGTCGCCCAGCACGAGATCGCCCTGGGGGTCGTCCAGGGGATGGCCGAATTCGAGCTTGTAGTCGACGAGGTCGATGCCCGCGTTCGCGAACAGCGGCTTCAGCAACGCATTGACGCGATGCGTCAGCGACTTCATCTGGGCGATCTCCGCCGCGGTCGCCCACTTGAGCACCCGGATGTGATCGTCGTTGACCAGCGGGTCGTGCAGCGCGTCGCTTTTCAGGAAGAACTCGAAGATCGGCTCGGGCAGCCGCGTGCCTTCCTCGATGCCATAGCGCTTGGCCATCGAGCCGGCGCAGACGTTGCGCACGACGCACTCGACGGGAATCATCTTCATCGCCTTGACCAGGGACTCGCGCTCGTTCAGCAGCGAGAGGAAATGCGTGCGGATCCCGGCTTCCGCGAGCTTGCCCATCACGTAGGCATTGATCCGGTTGTTGGTCTCGCCCTTGCGGTCGAGCTTGGCGAGCTTCGCCCCGTCGAACGCCGACACGTCGTCGCGGTAGTGCATGACCAGCCGCTGCGGATCATCGGTGGCATAGACGGTCTTGGCCTTGCCGCGATAGAGTTCCTGCCGCTTTTCCATGGTCTTCTCCCAGAAACCGTCAGAGGTCGCGCCACGCGAAGCCGTCCGCCTGGTCGGCGATGCCGATCCATTCGGGCGTGCAATTGAGCGCCCGGGCGAGCGCCGCGCGGGCCCTGTCGGGCGTGTTGTTCTGCTGCGAAAGATGGGCAGCCACGATGTGCCGCAGGCGCGACGTGTCCAGCGACGCGAGCAGCGCGGCCGCCGCCTCGTTGTCCAGATGGCCCAGCCTGCCCGCGATCCTCTGCTTCAGCGGATACGGATAGTCGCTGTCCGCCAGCATGCCTGCGTCGTGATTGCATTCGAGCACCAGCGCATCGCAACCCGACAGACTCGACTCGACGTGCCGCGTGCTGACACCGAGGTCGGTCAGCACCCCCAGCCGGTGCTCGCCGTCGCCGACGACGAACTGCACCGGCTCGCGGGCATCGTGCGGAACGGGAAACGGCCGGATCTCCAGCGCGCCTATCTCGAACGCGTCGTGGCTGTCGAAACCGTAGACGCGCTCGGTACGGGCGAATCGCTCGCCGACGACCTGCAGCGTTCCGAACGTCAGCCAGACCGGGATGCCGTGGCGCGCTGCGAACGCCGGCACCCCGCCCACGTGGTCCGAATGCTCGTGCGTCACCAGGATCGCCGCGACCGACTCCGGCGCGATGCCCAGCCTTGCGAGCCTCGCCGCCGTGTCGCGAACGCCGAAACCGCAGTCGATCAGGATTCGCGTATCGTCCGCCTCGACGACGAGGCCATTGCCCTCGCTGCCACTTCCCAGCGACGCAAAGCGCATGTCAGCAGAATCCGCGAAACCCGGGACGCACCACGGTTCTTCTCCAGCTTCGATCAGTTCCCGATGCGCGGCAAGAACGCTGTGCGCCGCGGGTCTTGCGTCACTTGAGCTGGTCCTGCAGCAGCGCGAGGATCTTCTGGCTCGCCACCGTGCGATCGGGCTTGCCGTCGGGATCGAGCACGCTGACCACGCTCCGCGGTGGAGACTCGACGATCTTGACCCGGTACTGCTCCGGCTTGTCCTTGTCCTCGTTCGTCTTCCAGAACATGAGCTTGGCGAGCCAGCTCTCCTCGCGATCCTTGCGCGCCATCTCCGCGTCGGGATCGGCGAAGCGAACGTAGTAGACGCCACTCGAGCGGTCGCGATCGACGACGGTGAAGCCGCTGCGATCGAGCGCGAGCCCGACCCGGCGCCACGCGCGGTCGAACGGATCGTCGACGATCAGCGTCGAGACGCCGTCGCTGCCCTTTTCCAGCTGGGCGTGCTTGGGCGCCGCGGCGGCCGCGGCCGGCGACGTCTCGGCCACCGCCTGCGCCTGGGGCGTGCCGAAGCGCATCATCAGCCGCGCCAGCATCTCGGCCTCGAGGCCGGGATTGGGCGGCGCCGCCCCCCATGCGAACGCGGCGGGCGTCTGATTGTTCATCGTCGTGGTCGGGACCTGCTCCATTCCGCGATGCGAGACGAAGATGTCCACCGTGCCCGGTTCCGTACCCCGCTCGATGCGGGTGCGGAACTTGTCGCGCTTGTACGTCGAATAGAAGATGTCGACGTACTTGCCGATGTACTTGCGGACTGGATCCTGGGGAATTTCCGCCCGGTTCTCCGCCCAGTCGGTCTCCATGATGCCGAGATCCGGATGTTCCTTGGCGATCACGAAACCCGTATCGGTCCAGAACTTGCGCACGGTCGCCCACGCCTGCTCCGGCGTCGCCTTGACGACCAGCCAGCGCTCGTTGCCCTCGCGCGCAATCCGCGCGTCGCCGTCGCGGACCGGAAGCACGTCCGCCGCCGCTGCCGGCTCGGTTGCGCTCTTCGCGGCCATCCCCGACGCGGTCGTGACGGCATAACGGTCGTCGTACTTCGGCGTCGCGAGGTCGGGTGGTATCTCGAGGGAAGGCGCCGAGGCAGCCGACTTGTAGTCGATCTGCTTTCCGAGCGACGACATCGACTCGCAGCCGGAGAGCGAGGCGAGGGCCAGCACGACCAGCGCGGGCGCCAGGTAGGACAGGTATCGATTCATTGCAGGTAGCCTCTAGCCGACGCAGCCCGCGTCGCGCAGCGCGGCGCGAACCGCGTCATGGTATTGCGGCGACAGCGGCGTGAGTGGCAGCCGCAACTCGTTGTGGATCAACCCCATTTCGGCCAGCGCCCACTTGACGGCAATGGGGTTCGATTCGACGAACAGCCGCGCGTGCAGGCCCATCAGTCGCGCATTGCGCTCGCGCGCTGCTGCGACGTCGCCGGCGAGCGCCGCCGCGCACATCTCGGACATCGCGCGCGGCGCAACGTTCGCCGTCACCGAGATGACACCATCGCCGCCGAGGAGCATATAGGGCAGCGCCGTGTCGTCGTTGCCGGAATAAAGGCCGAACTCGCGGCCCGCCAGCCGCCGGCGCAATTCGACGTGGCGAACGAGGTCCGAGGTCGCGTCCTTCAGCCCGACGATGCCCGGCACTTCGGCAAGCCGCAGCACGGTGTCGTTCGCGAGATCGGCGACCGTGCGTCCCGGCACGTTGTACAGCATCAGCGGCAGGTCGACCGCCTCGGCGATCGCCCGGAAATGGCGATAGAGCCCTTCCTGCGTCGGTTTGTTGTAGTAGGGGACGACCGACAGGCACGCGGCCGCGCCGACGCCTTTGGCGTAGCGCGTCAGCGCGATCGCCTCGGACGTCGAATTGGCGCCAGTTCCTGCGATGATCGGGATGCGGCCGGCTGCGTGCTCGACCGAGGTCCGGATCAGCTCGCAGTGTTCGCCGAAATCGACGGTCGGGGATTCACCGGTCGTGCCGACGATGACGATTCCCGCGGTGCCGTTCTCGACGTGGAAGTCGATCAGCTTGCGCAGCGCCGGGAGGTCGAGGGCGCCGCCGGGCTGCATCGGCGTGACGATGGCGCAAAGGCTGCCTGAGAGCATGAAGGGTCGTCGGGAAAATGACGAATTCTACCCGATTCCCCCTGGCCCAGCCGCCATGATGCGCGGCGGCGCGGTTCGATCGCACCGGGCCGCGCCTGCCCGTTCGCTGCCGAACCCATCTGCCGCCTCCGACTCCACCGCCGCGCCACTCCCGGTGGGCCCAGCCGGAGCCCGTCGGTGGGCAAATGCGGTGCGGGATGTGCTCAGAGCGGCAGCGCCGGCGGCCAGGGGCGCGCCATGCCCACCGCAGCCAGCCGCTGCACGACGGCAGAACGGGGCGAGCGGATCTCCCCCTGCTCGAAGGCGACGACGGTGAGCCGTCCTCGAACGCGCTCGAGCAACTCGCCGGGATCGAGCAGAAAGCCGGGGTTCGACGGACGGCCGTGACGCTCGTTGCCCGCCGCGAAGGTCTCGTAGATCAGCGCGCCGTCGGGTGCGAGCGCCGCGAGCATGGTGTCGATCAGCGGGCGATGCAGGTAATTGGTGACGACGATCGCGTCGAAGACCCGGCCGGCGAAAGGCCACGGACCCGCCTCGAGGTCGGCGACGATCCTGCGCACGCCGTCGACGCTCTCCAGCGCGGCGAGCGCTGCGGCATCGCGATCGACGGCGACGACCTGCGCCCCGCGCGATGCAAACAGGCGCGAATGCCGTCCGCGCCCCGCGGCGAGGTCGAGCACCTGGGCCCCGGCGGGAACGAGATGCGCGTGGCGCTCGACCCACGGCGAAGGCGAGAGCTCGTTGTCGGTGGCGGGCATCGTGGGCTCGTCAGGTGTGCAGGGTCTGCGGGTGATTCGCCGATTGCGTTAGGCCGCCGCGCGGTTTCGCGCTTTCGCGCATGGTCAGCGCGCGGCCTTCCTGCGACCCTTCGGCCGCCCACCGGCGCCCGACACCGCGCACTCGCGCGCCGCCTCGGCGCCGATCCAGCGCAGGAACGCGGCCACGTCGTCGCGCTCGCCTGCACGCGGCGCGACGATCGCGAAATAGCCGCGAGTCGAATCGTATTTGCGGGCGAACGGCGCCACCAGCCGCCCGTCGCGCAGATGCTCGGCGATCATGGGCAGGCGGCCGAGCGCGACACCCTGGCCGCCGACGGCCGCCTGGATCACCTGGTCGTAGAGGCGAAAGCGCAGCGACCCTGCCGATCGGAGTCCGGGTTCGCCGTTCGATGCGAGCCAGCTTCTCCAGTCGAGCCACGGCGTGCGCCCTTCCGGCTCGTCGAAATGCAGCAGCACGTGGCGGGCGAGATCGGCCGGCGCGCGGAGCGGCTCCTTGCCGCGCACGATCTTCGGACTCGCCACCGGGGTCATCCGGTCGCCGAACAGGCGCAGCGCATTCGCCGGCGCCGCGGCATCGGGGAGGTAGCGCACGGCGATGTCGACGTCGCCGCGCGCGAGATCGACGACGCGGTCGTCGGCCGACACGTAGACCTCGACCTCGGGATGGGCGGCGCGAAACGACGCCAGCCGCGGGATCATCCACAGCGATGCGAACGACACGGTCGTCGACAGCGTGAGCCCGGGCGAGCGGGCGCCGCCGCGCGTCCGTTCCGCAGCCGATGCCAGCGCATCGAGCGCCTCGGTGATCGAGCGGTGGAAAGCCGCTCCGGCCACCGTCAGTGCGAGGGCACGGTGACGCCGCTCGAACAGGGCCACCCCCAGCGCATCCTCGAGCGCCTTGATCTGCCGCGACAGTGCCGATTGCGTGACGAACAGCTCCTGCGCGGCGAGGGTGAACGAAAGCCGGCGGCCCGCGGCCTCGAAACCGCGGAGGAAATCCAGCGAAGGGAGACCGCGCAGTGTCCTATGCATTCCTGAAATGCATGCGAAGCATTCCGAATCAGCGTTTGAGCGGCGACGACGGACGCCGCAGAATTTCCGTCACCGGCACCAGCCCGCGCATCGCGCGCACCCCCCGCCGGGATGAATGATACGCATGGGAAAGGAGCTTCGCCATGGCCTGCTTCGAAACCGGAACCGTCGTGCGCCTCGGCTCGCGCGAGGCGATCACGCTCGCCGACATCGGCGGCGCAACCCTGCGGGTCACGCGCGGGACGCTGTGGGTGACCCAGGAAAGGAACCCGCAGGACATCGTGCTGCGGGTGGGGGACAACTGGGCCGTCGAACGCGACGGCGACACGGTCATCGAAGCGCAAGGCAGCGCAACCTTCTGCATCGTCGCCCCGTACGATGCGGCGCCGATCAGGCTGCCCGCCCGGACGGGCGGGACGTCGTGGTTTCACGGCGCGATCACGGCGTTGCTGCACGTGCCCCGGCGCCGCACGGTGCCCTATTTCTGAGCACATCGACCGGAGTACCCGATGCCCCTCGTGACCGTGACGCTGAACCGGAAACGCGACAGCGCATTCAAGACGGCGGTGCTGGACGCCGTGCATCGTTCGCTGGTCGCCGCCGGTGTTCCGGAGACTGATCGCTTCCAGCGCGTCCTCGAGCTCGCCGCGGACGACCTCCGCTACGACCCCTCGTATCCCGACGCCGCGACACCGCGCGGCGCCGATTTCACGCTGATCGAGATCGTCTGGTCGGTCGGCCGCAGTGTCCGGGTCAAGCGCAAGCTCGTCGCCGACATCGTCGCGGCGCTGGCGCAGGATCCCGGCCTCGACCCCGAGCACGTGATGGTGGTCTTCCAGGAGACGGCGTGGGAGAACTGGGCGTTCGCGGGCGGCCGGCTGCTGCACGCGTCGTGACCGGAAAGGCCCCGGACATCGCCCGGGGCCGCTTTGCGACGCTCACTTCCGGAAAGCGATCTGGCCGTCCTTGGCGATCACGTGCACGGTGTCGCCGGCGGCGAAGTGGCCGCCGAGGATTTCCTTCGCCAGCGGATTCTAGATCTGCTGCTGGATCGCGCGCTTCAACGGTCGTGCGCCGTAGACCGGGTCGAAGCCTGCCTGCGACACCGCGTCGAGCGCCGCCTCGCTGACCTCGAGCTTGATCTCGAGCTTGGCCAGGCGCTGCTCCAGCCCGTGCAGCTGGATGCGCGCGATGCTCGCGATCTGCGTCTGTGCGAGCGGATGGAACACGACGATCTCGTCGATCCGGTTGACGAACTCGGGCCGGAAATGCGCCTTCACTTCCGACATCACCTCGATCTTGATCAGCTGCGGATCGCTGTCGTTGTCGGTCATCTGCTGGATCTTGTGCGACGCGAGGTTCGACGTCATCACGATCACCGTGTTGCGGAAGTCGACGGTGCGCCCCTGCCCGTCGGTCAGCCGCCCGTCGTCGAGCACCTGCAGGAGCACGTTGAACACGTCCGGGTGCGCCTTCTCGATCTCGTCGAACAGGATCACCGCGTAGGGCTTGCGGCGCACGGCCTCGGTCAGGTAGCCGCCTTCCTCGTAGCCGACATAGCCGGGCGGAGCGCCGATCAGGCGTGCGACCGAGTGCTTTTCCATGAACTCCGACATGTCGATGCGCACCATCGCCTGGTCGCTGTCGAACAGGAATTCGGCGAGCGCCTTGGTGAGCTCGGTCTTGCCCACCCCCGTCGGCCCCAGGAACAGGAACGATCCATAGGGACGGTTGGGATCGGAAAGACCCGAGCGCGAGCGGCGGATCGCGTCGGAGACGAGCCGCACCGCCTCGTTCTGCCCGATCACGCGCTGATGCAGGCGATCTTCCATCTTCAGCAGCTTGTCGCGCTCCCCCTGCATCATCTTCGACACCGGGATTCCCGTTGCGCGCGAGACGACCTCGGCGATTTCCTCGGCACCGACCTGGGTGCGCAGGAGCTGCGGCTTCTTCGCTTCCTCGGCGGCCAGCGTCCTGTCGGCTTTCTTGAGCTGCGCTTCGAGCTGCGGCAGCCTGCCGTACTGGAGCTCGGACATCTTCTGCCAGTCACCCTTGCGCCTGGCCTCGTCCATCTGCAGCTTGATCTTGTCGATCTCTTCCTTGATGTGCTGGCTGCCGGCGACCTGCGCCTTCTCCGCCTTCCACACCTCGTCGAGGTCGGCGTATTCGCGCTCGAGGCGCCCGATCTCGTCCTCGATCGAGGCGAGGCGCTTCTTCGAGGCCTCGTCCTTCTCTTTCTTCACCGCCTCGCGCTCGATCTTGAGCTGGATCATCCGGCGGTCGAGCCTGTCCATCGACTCGGGCTTGGAGTCGATCTCCATCTTGATCCGCGCCGCGGCCTCGTCGATCAGGTCGATCGCCTTGTCCGGGAGGAAGCGGTCGGTGATGTAGCGGTGGGAAAGCTCGGCGGCCGCGACGATCGCCGGGTCGGTGATCTCGACGCCGTGGTGCAGCTCGTACTTCTCCTGCAGGCCGCGCAGGATCGCGATCGTCGACTCCACCGACGGCTCGTCGACCAGGACCTTCTGGAAACGCCGCTCGAGCGCGGCATCCTTCTCGATGTACTTGCGATACTCGTCCAGCGTCGTGGCGCCGACGCAATGCAGCTCGCCGCGCGCGAGGGCGGGCTTCAGCATGTTGCCGGCATCGATCGCGCCTTCGGCCTTGCCGGCGCCGACCATGGTGTGCAATTCGTCGATGAAGACGATCGTGCGTCCCGCATCGGCGGCGATGTCCTTCAGTACCGCCTTCAGGCGTTCCTCGAACTCGCCACGATACTTGGCGCCGGCGAGGAGCTGGGCCATGTCGAGCGACAGCACGCGCTTGCCCTTGAGGGTCTCCGGCACTTCGCCGTTGACGATGCGCTGCGCGAGGCCCTCGACGATCGCGGTCTTGCCCACCCCGGGCTCGCCGATCAGGACCGGGTTGTTCTTGGTGCGCCGCTGCAGGATCTGGATCGTCCGGCGGATCTCGTCGTCGCGACCGATGACCGGATCGAGCTTGCCGTCGCGGGCCCGCTCGGTGAGGTCGATCGTGTATTTCTTGAGCGCCTCGCGCTGGCCTTCGGCCTCCTGGGTGTCGACACCCGCGCCGCCGCGGACCGCGTCGATCGCGGATTCGAGGGCCTTGCGCGTCAGCCCCTGCTCCTTGAGCAGGCGCCCCACCGGTCCCTTGTCGTCGGCCAGCGCGAGCAGGAAGAGCTCGGAGGCGATGAACTGATCGTTGCGCCTGGTCGCTTCCTTGTCGGTCAGGTTCAGCAGGTTGTTGAGATCGCGCGACACGCCGATCTCCCCGCCGGTGCCTTCGACCTTGGGCAGGTTGGCGATCGCCGTCTTGAGCGCCCCCTGCAGCTTGGGCACGGCGACGCCGGCACGGGCCAGCAGCGACGCCGTTCCGCCGTCTTCCTGGGCAAGCAGCGCCGAAAGCAGGTGCTGGGGCTCGATGAAGCCGTTGTCATTGCCCAGCGCGAGGCTCTGGGCATCGGCGAGGGCCTGCTGGAACTTGGTCGTGAGCTTGTCGAAGCGCATGGTCGGGTTCTTGTGTCGTCCGGGCTCGGAACAAGGCAAAAGTGAGGCAAATCGCGGCCATTTCAAGGCTCGCCGCTGCCCGGCAGCCTGCCCGTTGCGGGGCCCATCCCGACGGCAACCGGCAAGCCGGTCGAGCACGCGTACCCGCCGCCGACCGGCGCGCCGACGATCCGGCCAGGCATGGTGCGGGGCCGCTGTGGCCGTGCGGCGGGAATCGCGGGAGGATCGAACAGGAACGCGGTCAGCGCGCTTTCAATCGAATTCCTCGTAGAAACCAAGCTTGCGGTGCAGCGGCGCATCGTCGACGACGAACACGAACGCCGGCGTCTTTCCCGATGCGTTCACGAGCCGGATCTCGGCGTGGGTCGGCGCAGCGAAGGTGTCGGACTCGCCGAAGGCCAGCACCTGGCCGTCGACCGTCGCGGTCCCCGCCCCTTCGACGACGTGGAACACCGACGACGCAGAACGGCGTCGCAGGCGCAACTCCTCGCCCGGGCGCAGCATCAGCGCCGAGAAACCGAGGGTGGCCATGCACTCGCGGCCGGTTTCGGGATTCACGTAGGCGACGTGCACCGGTGCATCTTTGGGCGTCACGCCGGCGAGACCGCTCAGCGTCTTCCGCACGTCGCGCCAGGGGAAGCGCAGCAGCGGATAGTCGTCGCGCCGCTCCGAAAGCGATGCGTAGGGCACGATCCCGCCCTGGCGGAAGCGCACGGTCGATGCGTTGTGAGCGTCGGTCACTGCCTGGGCGTCGCCCTCGATCGCGTAGGAGGCCTCGAGGCCGTAGATCAGCGGCAGATCGAGAGCATCGAGCCAGATGACGGGCTCGGTGCCTTCATGGCCGTGCTGGTGCCAGAGCTTGGGAGGCGTCAGGATCAGGTCGCCCTTTTCCATCGGCAGCTTTTCCCCCTGCACGACCGTGTACCCACCCTTCCCTTCGATGACGAAGCGCACGGCCATCGGCGTGTGGCGATGGTTGGGGGCGGTCTCGCCGGGCAGGATCAGCTGCAGCCCGATGTAGATCGACGGGGTCGCCTGCATGTTCTCGAGGCCGAGCCCGGGGTTGCACAGCACCAGCACGCGGCGTTCGGCCTTCTCGATCGGGGCGAGCTCGCCGGCGCGCAACAGGTTCGGCCGCACGTCTGCGTAGCGCCAAAGCGTCGGGCGCGTCCTGCGCGCAGGATTGCCGTAAGGAAGCACCGAGCGCAGCGACGGCCACAGCGGCAGCAGGTTGCGGGCGACGAGGCCGTCGTAGTAGTCGGCGGGCAGGTCTGCGACGGTTCCGAGTGCGCTGCTCATGCTGGAGGGGCCAGTCGGCGGTCGGGGTTGAACGGGGATCGGGTCCGGGGGATCGGCAATGGCCGATACCGATCGGGCGGGAGCGGTGCCGGATCGGACCCGTCGGCGAATGCACCGGGTGCGCGCGGCAGCGCCGCGCGCAATCCCGGCATTGCGTCTACTGCTTGCCCGGATCCTTGAAGTCCGGGAACTTGTCGAACTCGACGTTCTGCAGCTTGCCGCCGATCTTCTCCACCTTGCGGATGTAGACGGTCTGGACGATGTCGCGGGTTGCCGGATCGATCGTGATCCTGCCGCGCGGGCTCATCCAGCTCATGCCCTTGGCCGCATCGACGAACTTCTCGGCATCGGTGCTGCCGCCGGTCTTGGCGACGACCGCGGCGATCAGGTGCATGCCGTCGTAGCCGGCCACCGACATGAAGTTCGGGCGGTTCTTCGGGTTCGCTTTCTCGAACGCGGCGACGTACGCCTTGTTCTCGGGCGAATTGTGGTCCTCCGAATAATGGAACGCCGTGATGACGCCGAGGGCCGAATCCCCGTAGGCGTCGAGCACGTTCTCGTCGGTCAAGTCACCGGTCGCGATGATCTTGATTCCCGCCTGCGCGAGGCCGCGATTGGCGAAGTCCTTCATGAACGCGATCGTCCCGGCGCCGGGCGGCACGAACAGGAAGACGGCGTCGGGCTTCACGTCCTTGATCTTCTGGAGGTAGGGCGCGAAGTCGACGTTGGTCACCGGGACGCGGACGTCGCCCACGATCTCGCCGCCACCGGCGGTGAAGGTCTTCTTGAACTGCGCCTCGGCGTCCTGGCCCGGCCCGTAGTCGGCGACCAGCGTGTAGACCTTCTTGATGCCGTTGCGAAGCGCCCAGGTCGCCATCGGCGCCGTGTCCTGCGGCAATGTGTGCGAGGTCCGGACGAAGTACGCCGAGCGCGCGGTGATGATCGAGGTGGCCGCGTTCATGATGACCGCCGGGACCTTCGCCTGCGTGACGATCGGCGCGACCGCGAGGGCCTCGGGCGTCAGGCCGAAACCGGCGAGGATGTCGACCTTGTCCTTGACGATCATCTCCTGGGCGATGCGCTTGCTGACCTCGCCGGAGGTTCCCGGCGCGTCGTCGCGGAGCACCAGCTCGACCTTGCGGCCGGCAACGGTGTCGCCGTTCTGCGCGAGATACAGCCTGACGCCCCGCTCGATCTGCTTGCCGTAGTCGGCGAACGGGCCGGTCACCGGCACGAGCAGTCCGATCTTCAGGGGCTCGGCGGCGAGCGCCCCGGTCGCGATGCCGAGCGCGAGGGCCGCTGCGGCGAAGGTCTTGAAGCGATGCATGCGTGTGTCTCCTTGGGGCTCCCGTGCGGAGCGTGTTGTCGAAACTGCGGGGCGATTCCGTTACGAGGCGTCACGCCCGTAGCCGTAGATCCAGTCGAGGCTCCGGTAGAAATCCTGCGGCGTCCGGTTCCGGAAGAGGTCGTTGCGCACCAGGCGCTCGACACCGGCAGCATGGTACAGCCGACCGAGTTCGCGTGACGAGAGTACGACCCGCGCCGTGCGCGCGATCCGCCGGTCCTGGTAGCGCTGGAATGCGCCGGGAAGGTCGTCGGGAGTCGCCTGGACCTGCTTCATCAGCTCGACGCCGTCCTCGATCGCCATGCACGCGCCCTGCGCGAAGTACTGCAGCATCGGGTGGGCGGCATCACCCAGCAGCGTGACGTTGCCGTCGGTCCAGTTCGCCACCGGATCGCGGTCGCCCAGCACCCAGCGGCGCCATTCACGCGACTTCTCGAGGACGCCGCGCGGTTTCGCCGGAAGGTGCTGGAAATAGGACAGCAGCTCGTCCCGGTCGCCGGGCTCGTTGTGGCCCTCGGTCGTGCGCGTCGGATGGTGGAACGTCGCGACGATGTTGAACAGCTTCCAGCCGCGCAGCGGGTAATGGACCATGTGGCATTTCGGGCCGGCCCACAGGCAGGCGGCATTCCAGCGCAGGTCCTCGGGCATCTCCTCGATCGGGAGCACGGCGCGGTAGGCGACGTGACCGGAGATCCGCGGCGGGCCGTCGCCGACGATGCGCTCGCGCAGCTTCGAGCGCACGCCGTCGGCGCCGATCAATGCTTCGCCCCTGAACGACTTGCCGCTGGCCGTGTGCACCTCCACGCCGTCGCCGACCCGCTCGAAACCGGTGACCTCGTGCGCCGCATGCAGCGTGATGCCGGGATCGGACTCGCACAGCGCGTACAGCGGCGAGTGGAGATCGGCGCGATGGATCACCGCGTAGGGATTCCTGAAGTGCTCGCGAAACGGCTCGTCGACCGGGATCTCGGCCACCTTCTCGCCGCTGACGCCGTCCATCATGATCAGCTTGTCGATGTAGACCGCTTTCGACAGCGTCTGTTCGGCCACGCCCAGCGTCTTGAGCGCATGGAACACGTTGGGGCCGAGCTGGATGCCTGCGCCGATCTCCCCGAACGCCTGCGCCCGCTCGAGCACGGTGACCCGAAACCCCGCGCGCGAAAGCCCGATCGCCGCGGCCACGCCGCCGATGCCGCCACCGGCGATCACCACCGTCCTGCCTGCACCAGCCCCTGCCTGCATGTCCCGCCTCCTCGCTTGCAAACGGTGCAATCAATCAGTACACTGATTTTCAGTTGACTGCCGATTCAATCGAACAGTACACTGACGATTTGGCCGTCGTCAAGGGCCCCGGTGCCCCGGGACGATCGCGCAAGCTTACGCTCGGCGGCCGAAGGGAAGCGACGCGCAGGCGGGCGGGCGACGACGCCGACGCGAGCCGGCGCCGCCACGCAAACGGGGAGGACGACGTGAACGCGAAGAGGGCCATTCCGGCAGCACCGGGGCCGACGACCCGGCGCAGCGATGCCGGCGCGCTGTACAGGCTGCCGGGACACCTGATCCGGCGCTGCCACCAGATCTCGGTGGCGCTGTTCTTCGAGGAATGCGCCGCCTTCGACATCACACCGCAGCAGTATGCAGTGCTGAGCGCCCTCGCCGCCAACGATGGCGTCGACCAGATCACCCTCGCCGGCCTGGCCGCGTTCAACCGGACGACTGCCGGCGAAATCGTCGAGCGGATGGAAGCCGCGGGCCTCGTCGAGCGTCGCGGCAGCCGGCTCGACCGGCGGATGAAGAACATCTTCGTCACCGAATCGGGAAGGAGCCTGCTCGCCGAGGCGGGCGCGGCCGTCGAGCGCGTGCAGGAGCGCCTGCTCACCCCGCTCGATCCCGGCGAGCGCGAGAGGTTCATCGGGTATCTCGCCCGCATCGCGAGCGAGAACAACGAGCTCAGCCGCGCGCCGCTGCGGCCGGTCGGCAAGGGCCGCGGCGGGCGGCCGGTGACCGACCCAGCCTGATCCTCCTGCTGCCTGCCTCCCTTCCCGCCTTCGCGCCGGGGTGCGTTCGGTGGGTCAGCCGCCATGCGGACCGCCGGCCAGCCACGTGCTGCCCCGCGCATACAACGCCTGCACGGCCGGTCCTTTCAGGCCGGGCATGTCGCGCTTGACCGTAAAGCCGATGCGGGTCTGCAGGTAGGCGAGGTGGCGATAGCCTTCGGGAAAGGCCTCGAGCAGCCCGCGATCGAGCGCAAGCGTCGCCGCAGGGTCGACCGGATCGAGCCTGTCCTTTTCGTAGATCGGCTGTCGCAGCACGACGCCCCAGCGCCCCGCGCGTTTCTCCAGAAAATCGTAGAACCTGCCGGTGCAGACGACGTCGCACAGCACAGCGTCGACCATCGCCCGCTGCGAGATCGTCATCTTGGTCTGGGCGATCGCGCGATCCCCGGCGACGTCGATCGAGCTTCCCCCGAGGAAATGCAGGATGCTGACTCCCTTGTCCCAGCCTTCGCGCGACACGCGGATGAACTCGTCGGCACTGCCCTGGAACCACGTCGCCATCATGCGGCCGTCGTCGTGCCATACGCCGCGAAAGCGCTCCCAGTCGCCGGCATCGCGCCACAGCGCCCAGTTCTCGACCAGCTCGCGGATGGCCAAGCGTTCTTCTCTGTCCGGGTTCATCCCGATCTCCTCGGCGTGACGTCATCCGATGCGCGATCCCCCGTTCACCATCACGCGCGGAACCGCCCAGGCATCTGCGCGCCAGGCGCAGCGTTGGCGCGATGATAAGGGGTCGCACGGCGCGATGCGCGATGCGCGGTGCTAACATGCGGACATCGATCCCGACGCAGCCGTCCCGGCGTCGAATGCGGCGCGCACCTCCATGCCCGACGTCAATCCTCCACCATCTCCCGAACGCCCCGACGCCGAGACGCCGGGCGCGGCGAAACCCGATGCATCGCTGCTGCAGGTGATCGGCGCCGTCTTCTGGAGTTTCTTCGGGGTGCGCAAGGGCAACGCCATGCAGCGCGACATGGTGACGATCAAGCCCCATCAGGTGATCATCGTGGGCATCGTCATCGGCGTGCTGTTCGTGGCGACGCTGCTCGTCATCGTCCGCCTGATCATTTCCAGCGTGCATTGAGCTGCGCATCGAAGTGCATGCCGCCGCCGGCCGGGGTCCGCTGCGGCTCGGCGAATAATCGCCTTGCCATGCACCTCGGTCGAGCCTAGCCTCGCCACGCGGGACGGGTCCCTTCGGCCACGGCCCTGCTCACTCTGGAGGAATCGACGATGAAACACCGCATCGCCTTGCGCCCGACAGCCTTGGCCGTCGCTGCAGCCGTCGCGCTCGCAGCATTCCCGCTCGCGAGCTCGGCCGACGAGGACAGTCAAAGCCAGATCCAGCGTGGCTATCAGATCAGTCCGGTGCCACTCGATCTCGCCGGCAAGAACCGCGCGCTGGTCGGATTGGGGAGCTACATCGTCAACACCGGCGGCTGCAACGACTGCCACACGAGTCCGAGCTATGCCCCGGGCGGCAATCCGTTCCTGGGCGAGCCCGAGCAGATCAACACCAGCGTGTTCCTCGCCGGTGGACAGCATTTCGGTCCATTCGTGTCCCTCAACCTCACGCCCGACGCGCAGGGCCGGCCCGCAGGGCTCACGTTCGACGAGTTCAGGACGCTGCTTCGCACCGGCCATGATCCGGACGCGGCTCCCGGCACCCCGCCGCTGCAGGTCATGCCCTGGCCGGCGTTCGGCAAGAAGACCGACCGGGACCTGCGCGCGATCTACGAATACCTGCGCGCGATCCCCCCGCTGCCGGACAACTACTGACCCGCCGACCCTGGCGGTTCGCGGGGCGGATCCCCGGGTTCGCCTCGCGCTGAAGCACTCCGGGTCGCCGAAAGCGGCGCAGGCCGCTGCGCCCCTGGAAGCGGAGCGTCGCGCATTCGCGCGACCTTCGTGCGAGAATCGCCGCATGGCGAAGGCACGCACACGCGGCGCGCAGGCTGGCACACCGGCTGGCACACCGACAAGCGCAGCGTCCGGCGACATCGCAGCCGCCAGCGAAATGATGGACACCCGCGAGGTCGCGGCCTACCTGCGCCTCAAGGAGCGCCGGATCTACGACCTCGTCAAGCGGCGCGCGATCCCCCACGTGCGCGCGACCGGCAAGCTGCTGTTCCCCCGCGCCCGCATCGACGCGTGGCTTGCGGCCAAGGGCGAGGCACCCTCGCGCCCGACGCTGCGACCGCCGATCATCGCCGGCAGCCACGACCCCCTGCTCGAATGGTCGGTGCGGGAATCGCGCTGCGGACTGGCGATGCTCTCCATCGGCAGCCGCGCCGGCGTCGAGGCGCTGGCCCGGGGCGAGGCGACTGCCGCGGCTGCGCACTGGCTCGATCCCGCCACCGGCGAATACAACGTCCCGCTGGTGCGCGAGCTGCTGTCCGGCGCCGAGATCGTCGTCATCGAATGGGCAAGGCGCACGCAGGGCCTGCTGTTGCGCGAAGGCAATCCGCACCGGATCCGGAAGATCGCCGACCTCGGGAAGAAGCGCCTGCGCGTCGCCGGACGCCAGCCCGAGGCAGGAAGCCACCAGCTGTTCGCCCACCTTCTGGCGCAGGCGAGCGTGCGCGCAGGCGAGCTCGACTGGCTGCCGCGACCGGCCTACGCCGAAACCGAGCTCGCCGCGATGATCCGCGACGGCCACGCCGACGTCGGTTTCGGGATCGAGGCCGCCGCGCGCGCCAGCGGCCTCACGTTCATCCCGGTCGCGAGCGAGCGGATCGACCTCATCACATCGCGTCGCGATGCTTTCGAGCCGCCGTTGCAGACGCTGCTCGCCTGGGCGCGTACTCCGGAGTTCGAGACGCAGGCGACGGCCCTGGGCGGCTACAACGTCGCCAATACCGGCCGGATCGTCTTCAACGCCTGACGCGGTTTCCGTCATCGACGGGCACGCAGATGCGGCGCCCGTCGGCGTCGAGCACGCGCACCGGCGTCTGGTAGAGGCGCTCGATGTTGTCGACCGTCAGTGCGTTGGCGACGGTGTCGAACGCCAGCGGCCGTCCGCCCCGCAGCAGCAGCGCCCGGTCGGCGTGCATCAGCGCATGGTCGGGCTCGTGCGTCGAGAACACGATCGTGAGCCCCTGCCCGCGCAGGCGGTCGAGCTCGCGCAGCACGCGCACCCGGTTGCCGAAATCGAGGCTCGCCGTGGGTTCGTCCAGCACCACGATGTCGGCCTGCTGCGCCAGCGCGCGTGCGATCAGCACCAGCTGCCTCTCGCCGCCGGAAAGCTCGGTCACCGGCCTCCGGGCAAGCGGCGCGATGCCCAGCGTTTCCAGCGCTTGCAGCGCGATCTCCCGATCGACGCGCCCGGGCCGCGCGAATGCCGACAGACGCGAAGCCCGCCCCATCAGGACGACGTCAGCGACGCTGAAGCCGTAAGCCGGCAGGTGCTGCTGTGGAACATAGGCGATGCGCGTCGCACGCGCGGCCGGAGACATCGCCGACACGCTTGCGCCGTCGAGCTCGACCCGGCCGGCGAGCGGCGGCAGCAGTCCCATCAAGGTGCGCAGCAGCGTCGTCTTGCCCGCGCCGTTTCCGCCCAGAAGCGCAAGCGTCTCGCCATGCTCCAGGGCGAACGACACGGCCTCGCCGACGCGCCGCGACCGGAATCCGAATGCGAGATCGCGCACTGCGAGCATCAGGGCGTCCTGCGCGCGAGGAGCGCGATGAACAACGGCGTGCCGATGAACGCCGTCAGGATTCCCGGCGGCAACTCGGCGGCCGTCGCCGTCCGCGCCAGCGTGTCGATGGCGAGCATGAAGATCGCTCCGAACAGCGCCGCGACCGGCAACAGCCGCGAAAAGGCCGGACCCGCGACCATCCGTGCCATGTGCGGAACGACCAGTCCGACCCAGCCGATGATCCCGCAGACGGCGACGCCCGCGGCAGTGGCGACCGTCGCGGCCGCGACGACGATCGCGCGCAGGCGCGGCGCATGCACGCCCAGGGCGCGCGCCTCGTCCTCGGGCAACGCCAGCAGGTCGATGCGCCACGACAGCGCGCCCAGCAGCACGAGCGCGAGCGCAATCGCGATTCCGGCCGCCGCCACCTGCCCCCAGGTCGCGGCTGCGAGGCTGCCCATCAGCCAGAAGGTGATCGCCGGCAGCTGGTTGTAGGGATCGGCGACGAACTTGAGCAGCGACACCGCCGCGCCCATGACGCTCGCCATCACGACGCCGATCAGGACCAGTGTCAGCAGCGGGTCCCGGGCCGCGATCCGCGCCGCGAGCGCGATGACGATGGCGACCGTCGCCAGGCCGCCGCCGAATGCGGCGGCCCCGGCGAGCGCGCTGCCCGCACCGGCGTAGATCGCAGCGACGGCGCCCAGCGCGGCCCCGGAGGACACGCCGAGGGTGTCGGGGGCAACGAGGGGGTTGCGGAACAGGTGCTGGAACGCGGCACCCGCGGCGGAGAGCCCGGCGCCCACCAGGCACGCCAGTGCGATCCGCGGCAGCCGGATCTGCCACAGCACCGACTCCGCCGTCGCACCGGCGCGATCGCGCGCGAAGCCATGGACGAGACCTTCGACGATCTGCGACAACGACAGCGGATAGCGACCCGATGACGCCGCGATGATCGCGAGCGCGACCAGCACGGCCATGCCGCCGGAGACGGCGAGCACGCTCCGGCGATAGCGTTCCGCGTCACCGCCGGCCGGCGCGCGGCGACTGTCCGGATGCGTCGACATCCGGACAGCATAACTGCTCGGTGCCGACACCGGCGCCGCGGTGTGAACCCGCCGGGAGGTCCGCTCAGGAATCGGTGCCGGCGTTGGGGAAGAACAGCGCTTCGCCGTCGATCCTGTAGTCGGCGATCACCGCCTGCCCCCGCGGCGAGACCAGCCAGTCGATGAACTTCTGCCCGAGGTCATGCTTGACCGTCGGGTGCTTCCCGGGATTGACGAGCATCACGCCGTACTGGTTGAACAGGCGCTTGTCGCCCTGGACGACGATGTCGAGATTGCCGCGATTGTGGAAGTTGAGCCAGGTACCTCGATCGGCCAGGACGTAGGCATCCATCGCCGACGCCGTGTTGAGCGCCGGACCCATGCCCGAACCGGTCTCCCGATACCACGGGCCCTTGACCGCGGCGATGTCGATGCTCGCGTCCTTCCACAGGCGCAGCTCCGCCTCGTAGGTGCCGCTCTTGTCGGCGCGCGAAACGAACGGCGCACGCGCGGATGCGACGGCGCGCAACGCTGCCGCGATGTCCGTGCTCCCGGCGACATGGGCGGGGTCGGCCTTGGGGCCGACCAGAACGAAATCGTTGTACATGACCGGGTATCGCCTCACGCCGTGACCTTCGGCCAGAAACTCGAGCTCGGCGACCCGGTCGTGCACGAACACGACGTCGCAATCCCCTCGGCGCCCGATGTCCAGCGCCTGCCCGGTGCCGACGGCGACGACGCGTACGCCGATGCCCGTGTCCTTTTCGAACGCGGGCAGCAGCTTGGGAAACAGTCCCGACTGCTGCGTCGACGTCGTCGATGCGACGACGATGTAGGGGTTCTCGGCCCAGGTCGCGCATGCGAAGGCCGCCAGGACAAAGGCGAGTGCGTTTCGTGCAAGCTTTCCCATCACAGTCGTTCTCCCTCCAGGAAGAGTCGCCCTTCCTCCGACGCAGGCTGGCGGAAGAATTCGGCGGCATCGGTGTGCTCGACCGCGCGTCCGGCGGACAGCAGAACCACGTCGTCCGCCAGGCGCCGGGCCTGGGCGAGCTGGTGCGTCGTCATCACGATGGTCGTCCCCCTTGCGCCGATGTCGCGCACGATGGATTCGACGGCGCGCGCGGCCGCCGGATCGAGGCTCGAGGTCGGCTCATCGAGGAACAGCACCTCGGGCGCCAGCGCCCAGGCGCGCGCCAGTGCGAGGCGTTGCTGCTCGCCGCCCGAGAGCACCCGTGCCGGCCGATCGGCGATGGCGTCGAGCCCCACGCCCGACAGTGCGTCGGCGGTTCGACGCGCCGCCTCGCGGCCGCGGACACCCGCAAGCGCCAGTGCATGACGCAGGTTCCCTGCGGCCGAGCGCCGCAGCAGCACCGGCCGCTGGAAGACCATCGCCTGTCCCGCGGGCCGCACGGTCATTCCACCCCAGGTGACGCTGCCCCGCGTCGGCGTGACGAGGCCGTGCAGCAGCCGCAGCAGCGTGCTCTTGCCGGCGCCGTTCGGACCCAGGATGAACGTGCGTCGATGCGCCTCGATACGCAGCTCGATCGCATCGAGGACGCGCGTTCCCTGCGAGACGACATCCGCACCCGCTGCGACGATCGGCAGCCCGACCGGGATCGCGTCAGCCAAAGCGCAGCTTCGCCCAGTTGCGCAGGCCCTGGGCGCCCAGGTTGAGCGCCAGCACGATCGCGATCAGGATCGTGCCCAGCGCCAGCGCCAGCGGCAGATCGCCCTTGCTGGTCTCGAGCACGATCGCCGTCGTCATCACGCGCGTGACACCGTCGATGTTTCCGCCGACGATGATGATCGCGCCGACCTCCGCGGCCGCACGGCCAAAACCCGACAGCAGCACCGTTGCAAGCGACCAGCGCGTGTCCCACAGCAATGTGCGGGTCGACTCGAGCCAGCCCGAGCCCAGGCTTTGCAGCTGCTCGCGATACTCGACCCAGGCGTCCTCGACCACCTGTCGCGCCAGCGCCGCGACGATCGGGACGATCAGCACCGTCTGCGCGATCACCATGGCGGATGGCGTGAACAGCAACCCGAGGGACCCCAGCGGACCTGCCCGCGAAAGCAGCAGGTAGACCGCCAGCCCGACGACCACGGGCGGCAATCCCATCGCCGCATTCAGCACGGCGATGAGCGCCGATCGGCCCCGAAAGCGCGTCACGGCGATCGCTGCGCCCAGCGGCAGTCCGATCACCGCCGAGCAGAGGGTCGACGAGAGGCTCACCGCCAGCGACAGGCGGACGATCGCGAGGAGCTGCGGGTCGGCGTTCGCCATCATCGCCAGCGCGAGGGCGAAGCTCTCCGTAATGGTCGTCATTGAATGCGAATTGTGCCGTATAGGTGCACTTTTATGCGATTTTTACATATCCTCCCGCGTCCACGAGGGATGCGAAAGACCTCGCGTCTCCCGCTGCAGGGCAGAAGATCACCGTGAGCGGACGCCGCAACCCCCTTCGGAAGGAAGGGTCGCAGCGAGGGGAAGAACCGGGTGGAAAGGAATGTCAGCCGAGCTGACGCAGCACCGCGAGCGGAGGCTCGCGCAGCGTCGTGCGCGTCCCGAGCCAGCCGGCGAGGGTGACGGCACCGGCGCCACCGGCAATGCCATAGACCCAGATCAACGGGTCGGCGGCGAACGGAATGTTGAACACCCGATCCGAAAGCGCCCAGCCGATCGCGACTGCGCCGGCAGCGGCGAGCAGCCCCGAGAGGGCACCCAGGATCGCGAATTCGGTCACCTGCGCGGCCTGCAGCTGCCGCCGGGACGCGCCCAGCGTGCGCAGCACGGCGGCATCGTGCTTGCGCTCGTCCTGCGTCGAGGCGATCGCCGCCTGCAGCACCAGCAGGCCACCGGCGAGCGTGAACAGGAACACGAACTCCACCGCGCGCGCGACACGATCGATGATGCCCTGCACTTCGCGCAGGATCTCCGCGACATCGATCGCCAGAATGTTCGGAAAGCGCTGCACCAGCGCCGAAAGCCAGGCCCCGTTGCCGTCGGGCGCGCGGAACGCCGCGATGTAGGTGACCGGAAGGTCGTCGAGCGCGCCCGGCGCGAACAGCGCAAAGAAGTTCACCCGGAAGCTGTCCCAGTCGACCTTGCGCAGACTGGTGATCCTCGCCTCCACCCGCATGCCTCCGGAATCGAAGGTGAGCCGGTCGCCCAGCTTGACGCCGAGGGTGTGCGCGATGCCGTCTTCGAGCGAGATCCCCGCGATGGCGCCGCGGGCCGCCGGGTCCCAGAACCTGCCGCCGAGGACGCGATTGCCTGCGGGCAGCCGATCGGTCCACGACAGGTTGAACTCACGCTCGGCGAGCCTGCGCGCGCGCGGATCATCGTAACGCGCGGTGTCGAGCGGAACGCCGTTGACGTCGACGAGCCTGCCGCGGACCATCGGCCTGAAGTCCGGCGTCACCTGGATCGCCCCGGAAAGGAGCCCCCGCGCCGCGTCGACCTGGTCGGGCAGGACATTGACCAGGAACTGGTTCGGCGCGTCGGGCGGCAGGCTCGCCTGCCAGTTGGCGAGCAGATCACCGCGGATCACGGTCAACAGCAGCAGCGACATCAGGCCCAGCGCCAGCGCGCCGATCTGCAGGCTCGACGCCAGCGCGCGCCGGCGCAGGTTGGCGAGCCCGAAGCGCCACGAGACGCCGCCCTGGGGAATGCGCTTCAGCAACGCGAGCAGCAGCCACGCGACCGTTGCCGCCGCGGCCAGCAGCCCGGCAACGCCCCCGATCACGATCCAGGCCGCCTGCGCCTCGCGCGCCTGCCACGCGATCAGCGCGCCGATGACCAGGGCCCCGCTCGCATAGGCGATCACGCCGCCTGCGCGCGGCCGCGGAAGGTCGCGCCGCAGGACGCGCAGTGGCGGAACGCGCGCGAGCGCGACCAGCGGCGGCACCGCGAAGCCGAGGAGGAGCAGCATCCCGGCTGCAAATGCGGTCAGCGCAGGCATCGACGAAGGCCATGGCAGCGCGTCGGTGAACGAGCTCGCGACGAGCATCACCAGCAGTTGCTGCCCGGCGAGCGCCAGCGCGATGCCCGCGGTCCCCGCGACGATTCCGAGGACCACGAACTGGATGGCGAAAAGCGCGAGCGTGCGTGAAACCGACGCACCGAAGCACCGGATCATCGCTGCCGCATCGAGGTGGCGGCGCAGGTAGCGCGACGCGGCCAGCGCCACGGCGACGGCCGCAAGCAGCACGGCGACGAGTGCGGCGAGGCCGAGGAAACGCTCGGCGCGCTCGAGCGTCTGGCGCAGCTCGGGCCGCAGGTCGCGCACCGTCTCGACACGCTGCCCCGGCTGCAATGCCCCGGCGAGCCACGCGCGGTAACGCTCGAGTCCGCTGCCCTGGACCTGCGCCACCAGCAGTCGGAACGTCGCGCGGTTCCCGGGCTGCAGGAGCTTCGTCGAAGCAACGTCGGCGAGGTTCAGCAGAAGCTTCGGCCCGGGCGCGAACGTGAGCCCCGCCACCTCGGGATCGCGGTCGATGATCGCGGTGACCGTGAGCGTCGCGTCGCCGACCGCGAGCTGCGACCCCAGCTTCGCGCCGAGCCGGTCTGCGAGCTTGCGGTCGATCCACGTCTCGCCCAGCGGCGGAATGCCGCGGGCGGCGCGCCCCTGCGGACGGCCGGGTTCGACCAGCGTCACCGCGCCGCGCAGCGGATAACCTGGCGACACCGCCTTGACGTCGGTCAGCACGGCGTTGCCCGTCGCGTTGCCCGTCGCGTTGCCGGCAATCTGGACCATGCTGTTGAACCGGATCGCCGGCGATGTGTCGAGGCCAAGCGAATGCGCCTCGCCGGCGAAGCTCTCGGGCAGCGGCCGGTCGCCGGTGATCATCAGGTCGGCGCCCAGCAGGCGATTGGCCTGCTCGGCGAGCCCCCCCTTTACCCGGTCGGCGAAGAAACCGACGGTGCCCACGCTCGCAACGGCGAGCACGATTGCCGCGACCAGGACGCGCAATTCGCCGGCCCGCCAGTCGCGGGCGACGAGGCGCAGGGCCAGGCGCAACGTCGCCATCGCGGCTTCGCTATCTCGCGACCATGCGCGCGTCCGCTGCGCCCGGGGGAGGCGGCCCCGGCTGCGCCACTGCCGCGCGCACGTCGGTGACGAGCCGACCGGAAGCGAGCGACAGCCGGCGCTCGCAACGCGAGGCGAGCGCGACGTCGTGGGTGACCAGCAATAGTGTCGTGCCGTTCTCGCGGTTCAGGCGGAACATCAGGTCGGCGACCTCCGCACCGGTCGCAGCGTCGAGGTTGCCCGTCGGCTCATCGGCCATCAGGAGCTTGGGCTCGCCCGCGAATGCGCGCGCGATGGCGACGCGCTGCTGCTCGCCGCCCGAGAGCTGGCGCGGGTAGTGGGTCACGCGTTGCGCAAGGCCCACGCGCGCGAGCCAGTCGCGCGCCCGCGACCCGGCATCGGCGACGCCGGCGAGCTCCAGCGGAAGCATCACGTTCTCGTGCGCCGTCAACGCCGGAAGCAGCTGGAAAGACTGGAACACGAACCCGAGCACACGCGCGCGAAGCGCGGCACAGCCGTCCTCGTCGAGTGTCGACAGCGCGACGCCATCGATCGTCACCTCTCCCGACGTCGGCCGGTCGAGCCCGGCGAGCAGCCCAAGCAGGGTCGTCTTGCCCGATCCGCTTGCGCCGACGATCGCGACCGTTGCACCGGCGTCGATGTCGAAGCCGACCGAATCGAGGATTGTCAGCGGCGCGTCGCCGCTCTGCACGATCTTGGTCAGCGCGCTGGCGCGGATGATGGAAATGGGCATCGATGTGCTGGACGGTGAAAGCTCGCGGACAGGGACCAGCTTCGATTCTACGTGGCCGGGGAAGCAAGGCAGCGCCCCGCTACAATGCGTTACCGACATGCGCATGGACCCCTGCACCCGACGGATCGTTCGCTGGCTTGCCATCGCCTTGTTCGCGCTCGCGGGCCTCGCGCAGGCTCAGGCGGCGCCGACGGTGCTGGTGCTGGGCGATTCGATCTCCGCAGGACTCGGACTTGCGGCCGGCGAGGGCTGGGTTTCGCTGCTCGCGAACCGGCTCGCGCACGACCGCTATCCCCAGCGGGTGGTCAATGCGTCCATCTCCGGCGACACGACCGCGGGCGGCCGCGCGCGCCTGCCTGCGCTTTTGCGCGAGCACCGCCCGGAGGTCGTCATCATCGAACTCGGCGGCAACGACGCGTTGCGCGGAGGCAACCTCGATGCGACGCGCACGAACCTCGACGCGATCGTCGCCGCGGTGCAGGCCGCACATGCCAAGCCCCTGATCCTCGGCATGCGAGTGCCGCCCAATTACGGCGCGGGCTATGCGGGCGCGTTCGAGAGGGTGTTCAGCGACGTGGCGAATTCGCGCAAGGCGGCGCTCGTGCCCTGGCTGTTCAAGGGTTTCGGCGAGGACCTGGCGCAGTTCCAGGCCGACCGCATCCACCCGATCGCCGCAGCCCAGCCGCGGATCCTCGACAACGTGTGGCCTGCGCTGCGCCCGTTGCTCCGGCGCCGATGAACGCCCCGACGAACCTGGCGTTGCCACCCGGTCCTCCGCTGCGGTCGCTGGCCAGGGTCCCGGTCGAGCAGTGGGCCTCGTTCGCCGATCGCATCGACGTGCGCACGCCGTCGGAGTTCGCCGAAGACCACCTGCCCGGCGCGGTCAATCTCCCGGTGCTCGACGACCAGGAGCGCGCGCGCGTGGGCACCCTCTATGCGCGGGTGTCCGCCTTCGACGCCCGCAAGGTCGGCGCTGCGCTGGTCGCACGCAACATCGCCGACATCGTCGAGCGGCATGCCGCCGACAAGCCGCGCGAGTGGAGCCCCCTCGTCTACTGCTGGCGCGGCGGTCAGCGCAGCCGGGCGCTGGTGCAGGTGCTCACCGAGATCGGGTTTCGCCCCGCACAGCTCGAGGGCGGTCACCGCGCGTGGCGGCGTCACGTCGTCCTGATGCTCTCCCACCTGCCACAGCGCTTCGGCTTCGAGGTCGTCTGCGGCCTCACCGGCTCGGGCAAGTCGCGGTTGCTCGCAGCACTCGCGGAATCCGGTGCGCAGGTGCTCGACCTCGAGCGGCTCGCCAGGCATCGCGGGTCGCTGCTGGGCGACATTCCCGGCGATCCGCAGCCATCGCAGAAGGCTTTCGAAAGCGCCCTCTACGCGGAGCTCGCGCGCTTCGATCCTGCCCGGCCGGTGTTCGTCGAGTCCGAAAGCAAGCGGATCGGGCGGCTGCAGGTTCCCGAGGTGCTGCTCGAGACCATGCGCGCGTCACCCGTCCTGCGCCTCGACGCAGCGCAGGCGCTGCGCGTCGCGATGCTCGAAGCGGACTATGCGCATCTGGCGGGCGATGGCGCTGCGCTCGCGGTCCAGCTCGCGCCGCTCGAGAAGCTGCACGGCAAGCGCACGATCGCGCGCTGGGCGCAATGGGCGGCGGAAGGCGCGACGGCCGAGCTCGCGACCGAGCTTCTCGAGCTGCATTACGATCCGTCTTACCTGCGCGCGATCGACCGCAACTTCCCGCGTCATCGCGAAGCGCGCGTGCTCCGTATCGAGAGCACGAGCGAACAGGCCTTCCGTGCCTTGGCCGCGGCGCTCCTCGACGGGGGCGACCGCCGATAGCGGACCCCGGCGCCGGCGCCACCTCCGGCCCCGCATCCGGCCCGGGACGACACGACCCTGCCTACCCCCCCCGACACCCCTGATCGACGACAACCATGCACGCCGACTTCCGCATCGTCAACGTCTTCGCCGAGACCCCCCTTGCCGGCAATGCCCTCGCCGTCGTCGACGACGCGCGCGGCATCGACGACGCGACGATGCAGGCGCTCGCGCTGCAGTTCAACCTGTCGGAGACGACGTTCATCCTGCCTTCGGAGTGCGCCAGTGCACGGGTGCGGATATTCACACCCACGTTCGAAATGCCCTTCGCCGGCCATCCGACACTGGGCACCGCGCATGTCGTCCGCGCGCTGCACGCAACCGGCGACCGGGTCACGCTGGAAATGCGCGCCGGGATAGTGCCGGTCGAGGCCGACGGCGACGTGTGGACGCTGCAGGCCAATGCACCCGCGCAGCGCAGGCCGGGCGCGACACGCGAGCAGCTGGCGGCGACGCTCGGGCTGCAGGTCGGCGACCTGCTGGCTTCCGGCGACCCGCTGTGGGTCGACACCGGAAGCGAGCAACTGGTGATTCCCCTGGCATCCTTCGATGCCGTCCGTCGCGCGCAACCTTCGCCCACCGCCCTGGCGGAGCACGGCAGCAACGGCAAGCGCGCGATGGCCTATGTCTTCGCCCGCGATGGCTCGCGGGTGGTCGCGCGTTTCTTCTTTCCCAAGCACGGCGCGGTCGTCGAGGATCCCGGCACCGGGTCGGCCGCGGCGAACCTCGGTGGATGGCTGCTCGCGACCGGCGCCGCGCTGCCGCAACGACTGTCGATCGAGCAGGGCGACGCGGTCGGACGGCCGTGCCGACTGGGACTGGCCGTGGCCGCCGATCGCTCGATCCGGGTGTCGGGACGCGTGATCGAGATCGCGCGCGGCCGGCTGACGCTGCCGCAGCGCACCTAGCCGTCCCACCTGGCGATGAACTCGAGCCAGTGCGGTGCGCCGGACGTGACGATGCGTTCGCGCGCGAGCGCGAGCTCGCGCGCGTATTGGTCGGCGTCGACTTCGCCGCGCATCAGGCGAAAACGCTGATACAGCAGGTAGGTGTTCAACACGTCGCATTCGCAGTAGCTGCGCACCTCAGCGATGCGACCGGCCGAGACCGCCGATGCGACCTCGCCGCCGTCCATGCCGATCTTGCCCGGAAAGCCGCACAACCTCGCCATCGCATCGAGCCCGGCGTTCGCGCGCGGCTGGTATTGCGCGAGCACGTCCATCAGGTCGAGGTGGCGCGTGTGATAGCGCGACAGGTAGTTGTTGAACTTGAAATCGCGGTTCTCGTCGCCCCAGTCCCAGTACCTGGCCGCCGGGACGCCGTGGATCAGCGCGCGATGCTGGAGGACGGGGAGATCGAAACCGCCCCCGTTCCACGACACGAGCTGCGGCGTGTAGCGCTCGATGCCATCGAAGAAACGACGGATCAGCTCGGGCTCGGCGTCGGTGGGCTCGCCGACCGACCAGACGCGCAGCCCGCCGCCATCGCGCAGCACGCAGGCGATGGCGACGACCTGCTGCAGGTGATGCGGCATGAAATCGCTGCCGGTGGCCATGCGCCGCCGTTGCGCGAACCAGGCCAGTGCGCCTGCGTCGTCGACCGCGGTCCCGATGTCGTGGATGCGCCGGATGCCCGCGATGTCGGGCACCGTCTCGATGTCGAAGGCGAGTACGGGTGTCACCGGGCCTGACCGGGGAACGACCGCGCGACGGATCCGCGCGACCGTTTCATGCGGGAAACACGCCCGTCGACAGGTAGCGGTCGCCGCGATCGCAGACGATGAACACGATCGTCGCGTTCTCGACGGTGCGCGCGATGCGCAATGCGATCGCGCAGGCGCCGCCCGAGGAGATGCCGCAGAAGATGCCTTCCTCGCGCGCGAGTCGCCGCGCGGTGTCCTCGGCATCCGCCTGCGACACGTTCTCGACCCGATCGACACGGCGCGCATCGAAGATGCTCGGCAGGTAGGCCTCGGGCCATTTGCGGATGCCGGGAATCGACGAGCCTTCGTCGGGCTGGGCGCCGACGATCTGCACTGCCGGATTCATTTCCTTCAGGAATCGCGACGTCCCCATGATCGTTCCGGTCGTCCCCATCGCGGACACGAAGTGCGTGATACGCCCGTCGGTGTCGCGCCAGATCTCGGGCCCGGTTCCGCGATAATGGGCGAGCGGATTGTCGGGATTCGCGAACTGGTCGAGGATCGTGCCCTTGCCTTCGTCGCGCATCTTCGCGGCAATGTCGCGCGCGGCCTCCATGCCTCCCGCCTTGGGCGTGAGCACGAGCTCGGCGCCATAGGCGCGCATGGTCTTCACGCGCTCCTCGCTCTGGTTCTCGGGCATCACCAGGATCATCCTGTAGCCGGCGATCGCTGCGACCATCGCCAGCGCGATGCCGGTGTTGCCCGACGTCGCCTCGATCAACGTGTCGCCGGGCTTGATCGTCCCGCGCTTCTGCGCCTCGGTGATCATCGACAACGCGGGACGGTCCTTGACCGAGCCCGCCGGATTGTTGCCCTCGAGCTTGGCCAGGACCGTGTTGGATGTGGCGCCCGGCATGCGTTGCAGGCGAACGAGCGGTGTGTTGCCGACAGTGTCGGCCAGCGTGCGGTAGCTCATCGGGGCATTGTAGCGGAGCGATGCCCGTCGCCGGCAGTCGCCCCGCAAGACGAACCCCGCGACCGAAACGGGTTCGCCGGCCGGCGCGCGGACGCCTGGAACCGGCAGTCGCGCATCGGTAACGCGCGCGGTCGGGCGGGGCCCGGGGCCCCACCCGACCGATGCGTACGGCCGGTTACTTCGACGCCTTTTCGGCGCCAGCCGCTTCCTTCGGGGCCTTTTCCTTGGCTCCCTTATCCTTCACCGCCTTGGTTTCCTTCGTCTTGGCGGCCTTCGCTTCCTTCTCGGCCTTCGCCTTGGCCGCTTTCTCTTCCTTGGCCTTCGCCTTCGCTTCCTTGTCGGCCTTCGCCTTCGCTTCCTTGTCGGCCTTCGCCTTCGCTTCCTTGTCGGCCTTCGCCTTGGCGGTCTTCTCTTCCTTGGTCGTTGCCTTGGCTTCCTTCGCCGGTTCCGCCTTGGACGCCTTGCTGCCGGGTGCTTCCGTGGCTGGCGCCGTGGTTGCGGGCTTCGCGGTCGGCGCGGGCGCCCGCGTCGAACCGCCTGCGGCGGGCTCGGCCTTCTTGGCGCCGGCCGGGAGGGTCGTCCGTCCGGAGACCGAGATTTCGCCCTGGAGCTTGCCGAACTCGCCCTCCTTGATGCCCTTGACCTTCATGACATCCTCGGGCGACTTGAACGGCCCGTTGGCATTGCGGTAGTCGACGATCGCCTGCGCCTTGACCGGGCCGATGCCGGGCAGGGCCTCGAGTTCTTCCTTGGTCGCGGTGTTGATGTTGACCGCGGCAAGCGCGAAGCTGGAAGCGAGCAGCAGCGCGAATGCCAGCAAGAGCCGTTTCATGTCGTTCTCCGTGATGGGTGGGGTGTGCGGAATGCCGCAACGCACCAGCCGGACCTGCGGGAATTCCAGCCGGTCGGGCCTAAACGCGCCACCGTGCCCGGGAGTTGACCCGGCACGAGGCATGCGGCGCCCGCCCCCCTCACGCAGCGACATGCAACGACCGCGGCTGCCGCGGCCGCGCTGCCTACCGGCGGGCCTTGGGCTCGCCTTTGCCGGCCGCCTTGGCGTCCTGGCGCGATGCCCCCTTGGCCGACGCAGCAGCGACGGTCAGCTCGGGCCGGAGCTTCTCGAGTTGCTTGGCTCCGATGCCTTTCACCGACTTCAGCTCGTCGACCGACTTGAAGCCGCCATGCTGGGCGCGATAGTCGAGGATGGCCTGCGCTTTCGCCGGGCCGATGCCCGACAGCGCGACGAGTTCGTCCAGGGTGGCGGTGTTGAGATCGACGGCGGCAAATGCGGCGTGGGAGACGAGCGCGAACGCGATCGCGGGGAAGAGACGGATCATGGCGGAACTCCTTCGACGGTTGACGGATGTCGTCGCGCCCCGCCGGCACATCGCCTGCTCGAGGGCGCGTACGCAACGCCAGCTTACGAAGCGGATTCCGAAAGGGACATCAGACTTTCGACGTAGCGTGCGACGCCCTGGTCCACCGTCAGCATCGGCGACGCATAGCCGGCCGCGCGCAGCCGCGTCATGTCCGCCTGGGTGAAACTCTGGTACTTCCCGGCCAGCGCATCGGGCATCGGGACGTACTCGATCGCACCGTCGCGCTGCAGCTCGTCGAGCGTGCGCGTGGGGTCGCCGGCCGCGCTGCGGCAGGCGTTGATCGTCGCGACCGCTACCGCGTTGAACGGCGCGGCATTGCCGGTGCCGAGGTTGAAGATGCCCGAGCGCCCGGGGTTTCGCCAGAAGTCGAGGTTGACGGCGACGACGTCGTCGACGTGGATGAAATCGCGCCGCTGCTCGCCGTCCGGATACCCCCCCGAGCCCTGGAACAGCCGCACCCGGCCGTCGCGACGATACTGCTCGTAGAAATGCAGCGCCACCGACGCCATGCGACCCTTGTGCCGCTCGCGCGGGCCGTAGACGTTGAAGTAGCGGAAGCCCGCTACCTGCGCAGTGCGCTCGGGCAGGATGCGCCGCACGCATTCGTCGAACAGGAATTTCGAATAGCCGTAGACGTTGAGCGGCGCCTCGTGCTCGCGCTCCTCGCGGAAGACGGTCCCCGCACCATAGACCGACGCGCTCGACGCATACAGGAACGGAATGTCGTTGTCCTGGCAATGCTGGAGCAGCGTCACCGAATACCGGTAGTTGTTGCGCATCATGTACCGGCCGTCGGACTCCATGGTGTCCGAGAACGCGCCCTGGTGGAACACTGCGGAGACATCGTCGTCGAACTCGCCGTTGCCGATGCGCAGGATGAACTCTTCCTTGTCGATGTAGTCGGCGATCTCGCAGTCGACCAGGTTGCGGAACTTGTCGGCGCGCGTCAGGTTGTCGACGGCGATGATGTCGGTCTCGCCCTGGGCATTGAGCGCCTTGACGATGCTGGCCCCGATGAATCCGGCAGCGCCGGTGACGACGATGTACACGTTCACTCCCCGAATTTCGCGGCGCCCTGCGGTGGCGACGTCGTCGTGAAGGCGACGCGCGGCGCCACCGCGCACAGCAGCTCGTAGCCTATCGTGCCCGCCGCCGCAGCGACCTCGTCGACCGGCAGGCCCTCGCCCCACAGCACGACCTTGCTGCCGACGCCGGCCTGCGGAACGTCCG
>DATIQL010000070.1:0-10175 GCA_035470905.1 Casimicrobiaceae bacterium | reverse complement strand
GCGACGCCATGTCGGGGGCGAGGCCCAGCATCGCGCCGCGCTCGTGGCCTGCGCCCGAGCGGCCGCCGGTCGAGATCTGGGTGATCATGCCGGGGCAGTGCGCGCGGATGCCCTCGAGCACCCTGCCGAAGCGCTCGGGGTTCGAGGTCGGCGATTCGTCGTCGTTGCGCACGTGCAGGTGCACGAGCGCGGCGCCGGCTTCGAAGGCCTCCTGCGTCGATTCGATCTGCTCCGCGGCCGAGATCGGCACTGCGGGATTGTCTTTCTTCCGCGGCAGCGATCCGGTGATCGCGACGGTGATGATGCAGGGGGTGGTCACGGCAGGTCTCCCGGAATGTCGTCACAGCGTGTTGACCAGGTGTCCGCCATCGACGGCGAACACCGCACCGGTGGTGTAGGACCCGGCGTCGGAGGCGAGCAGCAGCAGCGCGCCGTCGAGTTCCTCCGGCCTGCCGATCCGTCGCTGCGGGATGCGCTTGATCAGCGCCTGCCCGGCGTCGCTTGCGAAGACGTCGCGGTTCATCGAGGTCTCGACGTAGCCGGGCGCCAGCGCATTGACCCGGATCCGGTGGCGAGCGAGCTCGAGCGCCATCGCCCGCGTCAGATGGATCAGGGCAGCCTTGGAGGCCGCATAGCTCGGCAGCTGCGGCGTGACCCGCAGCCCGAGTATCGATGCGATGTTCACGATGCTGCCGCCGCGTTGATGCGCGACCATGTGGCGCGCGGCCGTCTGCGCGACGCGCCATGCGCCGTCGAGGTTGACGTCCATCACCCGGCGCCAGTCCTCCTCGGTGTGGTCGAGCAACGGCTTGGTGACTGCGATGCCGGCGTTGTTGACGACGACGGTGATGGGTCCCAGCGCCGCGGTCGCAGCGTCGAAGGCGCGCGCCACGCTCGCCGGATCGGTCACGTCGAGCGCCACCGGATGGGCGCGGCCGCCGGCACCGCCGATCGCCTCCACGACCCCGCGCAGCGTCTCCGGACGCCGCGCGGTGACGGCAACGCTCGCGCCCGCCCGCGCCAGCGTCTTCGCGAAATGGCTTCCCAGGTCACCATTGGCGCCGGTCACCAGCGCGGTCCGTCCTTCGAGCTCGAGCTTCATCGCCGCAGCGCCTTCGGATTGGAGATCGCCGTCCAGTCGGCGCTGCTGCGCGTCAGGTGGTCGACCAGGGCCGCATTCCGCGGCGGATCGTCGAATGCGCCGGCGCGTATCGCCGCGACCAGCAACCTGCGCAGGGCGACGGGATCGGTGTCATGCCGAGCACCCGGCGCCGTCGCCGCGGGTGCGGCCGATGCCAGCAGCTCGCGCAGTCGTGCGGTCTCCGCCCGCAGCGCTTCTTCACCCTGACGATACTCGCGTGCTGAAATGGCCATCGCGTTGGCGATCATCAGCGCTGCGTGGCGCAGCTCGCTCGGCAGCGCCGGAAGGAGGTCGTTGACCACGACCTCGCGCGCGGTGGCGAGGAGATTCGACGCGTCCGGAATGTCGCTCATCGGGGGTGGGCTCCGGTCAGATGCAGGACCTCGGATTCGAGCTCGTGGACGATGCGGCCGGTCAGCGCGAGCTCCAGCGACGTTTCGCCGCCTGTCAGGTGCCGCCGCGCCTGCTGCAATGCGATGACCGCCCAGCGCAGGTGCGCGATGACCTGCCAGTAGTCCAGATCGGCGCGGGTGACCGTCCGGTGGGCGACGGATTCGTAGCCGTCGAGGAACGGCGTGACCGGGGCGATGCCTCCGGCTTCGAGGTCGACCGCACCGAAGCGCCAGCACCGCGCGGTCAACCAGCCCAGGTCTTCGCGCGGATCGCCCCAGCCGGCGAATTCCCAATCCAGCACGCCACTCAGGTGTCCGCCGTCGACCAGGTAGTTTCCGGTGCGGTAATCGCGGTGCACCAGCGTGACTTCCGCCGGGACGGGGGCGTGGATCTCGCACCACCGCAGGCCCCATTCGAGCGCCGGATGCGGTTCGGACATGGCGTCGAGGTGCCCGCGGCATTGCGCAACCACGGCGCGCGCGGGATCGGCAGGTGGGGGCGCGAGGACATCGAGCCCGGGCTGCGGCGGCCGGATCGCGTGGATTCGCGCGAGATTCGCGCCGAGCTCACGGGCGAGCGCGGGCCCGTCGGGCACGAGCGCGGGATCGCGCACCATGCGGTGCCCGGCGCCGACGCCGGCGATGCGGCGCATGACGAAGAACTCCCGGCCGATGACGCGCCGGTCGTCGCAGAGGAACAGCGGCTCGGGCGCCAATACGCCCGCCGCATGCGCCGCCCGCAGCACGGCGAATTCCTGCGAACGGGAGTTGCTGGCCGCGACGACGGAGGGCGCGTCGGTGCGCAACACCAGCGAATGGCGTCCGGCCTGCGGTCCGCCGGAGACATCGACTTCCAGTCCGAAATTGCCCTGGATCGCGCCGCCGGACAGCCGTTCGCAGCGGCCGATCCGTACGTCGCTCGCATGCATTTCACGGGCGAGCCAGGCGGCCACCGCACGGGTTTCGGGCGTATCCGTCCCGGGCATCTAGGATGTCGGCGGGGCAGTGGGCGTCGACGGCGCAGCGCCACCCGGGCTGCGCGGACCCTTGAGGATGTGCTTGGCAATGCTCCAGCGATGCACTTCGGACGGGCCGTCGTAGATGCGGAAAGCGCGCAGGTCGGCGAAGATCCGCGCAACGACCGTCTCGCCGGTCACGCCCTGGCCGCCGAGAATCTGGACACAGCGATCGGCAACCCGGCCGACGGCTTCGGAGACGATCACCTTGGCGCGGCTCGACTCGTGCAGCGCGAGCCCGCCGCGGTCGAGCATCCACGCACAATGCCAGACGGCAAGCCGCGCGACGTGCATGTCCATCTCGTTGTCGGCGAGCATGAACCCGACGCCTTCGTGCTCGCCGATCGCCTTGCCGAATGCCTGGCGACGCCGGGCGTAGCCGACGGCGATGTCCTGGGCGCGGCGCGCAGCACCCAGCCAGCGCATGCAATGAGTGAGGCGCGCCGGAGACAGTCTGACCTGCGCATACCTGAAGCCCTTGCCGAGCTCGCCCAGGATGTCGGCGGCCGGCACGCGCAGATTGTCGAAACGAACGACGCCATGTCCGCCCGGAAAGCAGGTGTCCAGGCTCCACATCGAGCGCTCGACGGTGATGCCCGGTGCATTCATGTCGGACAGGAACATCGTCGCGCCCGCGTCGCCGGCCCGGGCCATGATGATAGCCAACGACGCGCCTTCGGCCCCGGTGATGAACCACTTGCTGCCGTTGATCACGTAGTGATCGCCGTCGCGCGTGGCAGTGGTCGTCAGCAGCGATGGATCGGAGCCGGCACCCGGCTCGGGCTCGGTCATGCAGAAGCACGAACGGATCCTTGCCGCGGCGAGCGGGCGCAGCCAGCGCTCCTTGTGCGCGGGCGTCGCGATCGCCTCGAGCAGGTGCATGTTGCCTTCGTCGGGCGCGGCGACGTTGAGCGCGATCGGCCCCAGCAGCGAATACCCGGCTTCCTCGAAGGCGATCGCGCGGCCGACATGGGACAGCGCGAGGCCACCGTATTCGCGCGCCACGTGCGGCGAGAGCAGGCCTGCGCGACGCGCCCGTCCAACCAGGTCGAGACGCAGCTCCTCGCTCGGACCATGCGCGGTGCGGCGGGAATCGGATTCCAGCGGAATGACCTCGTCGACGATGAAGCCGCGGATGCGCAACTGCAGGTCGACGAGCTCGGACGGGATGTCGAATTCCATGGTCAGCGAAGCTGGTCGCGCAGCACCTTCTTCTGGATCTTGCCGGTGGAGGTCTTGGGCAGCGGCCCGAAGATGACCCGTCGCGGGGCCTTGAAATGCGCGAGGCGGTCGCGGACATGGCCGATCAGCTCGCGCTCGGTCGCGTCCGCACCGGATTTCAGGGTGACGAAAGCGACGGGAATCTCCCCCCATTTCTCGTCGCGCCCGGCGACGACGGCGACCTCCAGCACCGCGGGATGGCTGGTGATCGCCTGCTCGACCTCGACGGAGGCGATGTTCTCGCCGCCCGAAACGATGATGTCCTTGGCGCGGTCGCGCAGCTCGACATACCCGTCCGCATGCATGACCCCCAGATCGCCGGTCCGGAACCAGCCGTCCGGGCAGGCCTTGCGCGTCGCGTCGTCGTCGCGGTAGTAGCCGAGCATCACGTTGTTGCCGCGGATCGCGATCTCGCCCATCGTCTGCCCATCGGCCGGCACGTCGTCGCCCGCGGCGTCAACGACGCGCAGCGGTTCGCCGATGACGTTGCACACGCCCTGCCTGGCCTTGAGCCGCGCCTGCTCGAGCGGGGCAAGCGCATTCCACTCGCTGCGCCATTCGCAGATCACCGACGGGACGTAGGTCTCGGTCAATCCGTAGAGGTGGGTGATGTCCAATCCCAGCGCGGCCAGGCGCTGCAGCAGCGCCGGCGTCGGTGGCGCGCCGCCGGTCGCGATGCGCACGCCGCGGTCGAGCCTGCGCGCATCGGGGTCCCAGACCGCCATCGTCAGGAGCGTGGGCGCAGCGCAGAAATGGGTCACTCCCGAATCGCGCAAATGACGCCAGATCGCCGCCGCATCGACCTTGGGCAGGCACAGGTGGCGGCTGCCCATCGCCGTCACCGCCCAGGGGAAGCACCAGCCGTTGCAGTGGAACATCGGCAGCGTCCAGAGGTAGACCGAATCGCTGTCGAGGCGCAGGTGCATGGCCATTGCCAGCGCCTGCAGATACGCGCCGCGATGGTGGTACATGACGCCCTTGGGCCGCCCGGTCGTGCCGCTGGTGTAATCGATCGCGAGCAGCGAGCGCTCGTCGTCCACCGGGTGCAGCAGCGGCGCGCCTTGCGCGATCAGGCTTTCGATCCGGTCGGCATTGCCGCCTGCGTGCCAGAACCGCGGCTTGCTCGCGGTCTGCGCGAGCGCCTCCTGGGCAGCGCCGGTGAGGAGGTCGTCACAGATCAGCAGCGTCGCGCCGGCGTGGTCGAGGATCCAGGCGATGTCGGCGGGCGTGATTCGCGTATTCAGTGCGACCAGCACCGCGCCGGCGAAGGGGACTGCGTAATGCGCGGCGAGCAGGACATGGGAGTTGGGCGCGAGCACCGCGACGCGATCGCCGGGCGCAATGCCGGCCGCGCGCAGGGCGCCGGCGAGCTTCAGGCAGCGGTCGAGGAATTCGCTCCACGTGAACCGTCGCTCGCCGTCGACGACCCCGATGCGGTCGGGGAACACGCGGGCTGCGCGCTGCAGGAACGCCGTTGGCGTCAGCGGCTCGTGATCGAAGCGGGAAGGCATGGTCATCGTTCGACAGCTTGGGATTCGGGCCTTGCGGAGCGACCGTCTCTGTTCCGGGCGCGTGCAAGGCTCGGGGGGGCCGTTGCGTATACTCGGCCCATCCCCTTCGGAGCGTCAAGATGATTACCGGAAAGACCACGTTGATCGCGCATATCGGCTATCCGACCGAAGCGTTCAAGGCGCCGATGATCTACAACCCGTACTTCGAACAGGCGGGAATCGACGCCGTCGTGATGCCGATGGGAGTGAAGGGCGAGGACTACGCCGGTTTCCTGCGCAGCCTGTTTCGCATGACCAACATCCGGGGCGCGCTGGTCACGATGCCGCACAAGGTGACGACCGTCGCCCTGGTCGATGAAGTGACGCCGACGGTGAAGATCGCCGGATCGTGCAATGCGATCCTCAAGCGCCCCGACGGCACCCTGCTGGGCGACATGTTCGACGGCGCCGGCTTCGTTCGGGGCGCGCAGCGCAAGGGCGCGCGGCTCGCGAACGCGAAGGTGCTGGTCGTCGGGGCGGGCGGGGTGGGATCGGCAATCGCGGCATCGCTCGCTGCAGCGGGCATCGCGTCGATCCGCCTGTTCGATGCGAATCCGCCGGTCGCCGACGCGCTGGCATCGAGGCTGCGCCTGCACTATCCGCAACTGGCGGTCGAGACGGGGACGAAGGATCCCGCCGGCTGCGATGTGGTCGTCAATGCGACGCCCCTGGGAATGAACGCAGGGGATCCGCTGCCGATCGACGTCTCGCGGATCGCAGTCGGGACCTTCGTCGGGGAGGTCGTGATGAAGGAGGAATACACGCCCCTCCTGCGCGCGGCGATGGAAAAGGGGTGCCCGGTGCAGGTGGGCACCGACATGCTGTTCGAGATGATCCCGGCCTACCTGGAGTTCTTCGGATATCCGGCCGCAACGCCGGACGAGCTGCGCAAGGTGTCGCAGGTTCGCTATCCGTGACCCGCCTGTCCGAAGCCTTGCCTTGATCCGCGGCAATGCCGGTGGGCGCCGCGCCGCGTCCTACGATCCCAGGTAGATTGCCTTCACGACGGGGTTGGCGCGAATGGACGCCGGCGATCCCGCAGCGACCACCGTTCCGCGGTTCAGCACGATGATCCGGTCGGCGAACTCGAAGACGACGTCCATGTCGTGCTCGGTGAACAGCATCGCTGCCTGTCCCTCCCGTACGAGCCCGGTGGCGAGCTGCATCATCTCGCGCCGGGATCGCGGTGGCATTCCGGCGGTGGGCTCGTCCATCAGCAGCAACCGGGGGTTGCCGGCGAGCGCGAGCGCGAGCTCGACGCGCTTGGCATCGCCGTAGGCCAGCGCCGCGCAATGCGTGTCGGCAAGATCGGCGATCCGCACGCGGTCGAGCAGGGCGTCGGCTTCGCGCGATGCCTTGGGGAGCAGGCCGGTGGCGACGCGCGCGTCGCCGTGATCGCGGGCGATGAGCGCGAGGATGACGCTTTCGCGCACCGTCATCGATGCGAACGTCGCGGCGACCTGGAAAGTGCGGCCGACGCCGCGGCGCGCAATCGCATGCGTCGGCATCCCGGCGATCGATCGGCCCTCGAACAGGACATCGCCTGCGTCCGGCGCGAGCTGTCCATGGATCACGTTGAAGCACGTCGTCTTGCCTGCGCCGTTGGGGCCGATCAGCGCGAGAACTTCCCCGCGATCGACGCTGAAACTCAAGTCGCGCAGCGCGGCGACGCCCCCGAAGGCCTTGCGCAGTCCGCCGACGGAGAGCATCGGGGCGCTCACGAGGCGCTGCGCGACGTGCGCGACCAGGCCGCGAGGATGCCGCCGACGCCACCCGGGACGAGCAGCACCAGCACGAGGATCGCGGCGCCGACGCAGGCGCGCCAGTATTCGGTCGAGCGCGAGAGCGTGTCCTGGAGCAATGTCAATGCGGCGGAGCCGGCGAGCGGACCGAACCAGGCGGCCTGGCCTCCGATCAGCATCATCACCAGTGCGTCGACCGACCGCGGGATGGCCAGGGCGTCGGGACCGATGCCACCTTTCGAGTAGGCGTAGAGGCCGCCGGCCAGGCCCGCGAATGCGCCGGATAGCCAGAGCCCCTTGATCCGCCGGAGGCTGACGTGGATGCCGAGCGCGGCCGCACGCAGCGGCGAGTCGCGCCCGGCACGCAGCGCATATCCGAATGGCGTGAACGCGATGGCGACCAGTGCGGCGAGTGCCGGCGCCACGATCGCGAGCACCAGCAGGTAATAGTGCGCCGGGTCGGCGAGGCGCGCCGGCGGCCAGACGCCGGTGATGCCGTTCGATCCGCCGGTGACGCTGTCCCAGTCCAGCGCGATCGACCAGGCGATCTGGGCGAATGCGAGGGTCAGCATCGCGAAATAGATGCCGGAAAGGCGCACGCAAACCACACCGAACGCGACAGCCGCGAGCGCAGCCGCGATCGGCGCTGCGAGGAGATCCGCGGCGAATGGGTAGCCACGGGTGGCGGCGATCGCGGTGGCGTAGGCGCCGATGCCGAACCAGGCCGCGTGCCCGAACGACGTCATGCCCCCGCGGCCGGTCAGGAGCTGCAGGCTGCCCGCGAACAGGGCGGCGACGAGAATGTCGGTTGCGAGGACCAATGCGTAGGTGTCGCCGGTCAGCGGCAGCAGCAATCCGGCGACCGTCAGCAGGATCGCGACGATGGCCTGGCGCAGGGCGGGCCGGGCGACGAGGGCACGCTCGGCGGGAGCGGGCGGTGTCGTATGTATGGCGGCCGGCGCACCGAACAGCCCGGTCGGGCGAATCATCAGCACCAGCGCCATCACGATGAACTCGATCACCAGCGTCAGCTTGGGCATCGCGATCGTCGTCCCCGCGATGTCGACGGTTCCCGCAGCGATGCACAGCGCCTTGACGATGCCGATCAGCAGCGCGGCGGCGAAGGCGCCGGGGATGGATCCCAGTCCGCCCAGCACGGTGACGACGAATGCGTCGGCGATGACCGCGAGGTCCATGCCGAGGTTGGCCCCGACACGCGGCAGCGTCAGCGCACCGGCGAGGCCGGCGAGGAACGATCCCAGCGCAAACACCGCGGTGAACAGCTTCGCCTGGTCGATGCCCAGCGCGGCCGTCAGCTCGCGATTCTCCGCGGCGGCGCGCACGACGATGCCAAAGCGGGTCCGGCGCAGGAGCCAGGTGAGCGCAACCAGCACGGCGGGACCCACGCCGATCAGCAGCAGGTCGTATTGCGGGACGGCGCGGCCCAGGATCGACAAGGAGCCGTCCAGCCCCGGGACGCGCGGTCCCAGCCGGTCCTCGGGCCCCCACAGGGCGAGCGCGAGGTCACGGACGATCAGGACGACACCGAAGGTCGCGGTGAGCTGCAGAAGCTCGGGCGCCGCATAGAGGCGTTTCAGCAGCAGCAGCTCGATCAGCGCACCGGCGAGCGCGACCGCGAGCGCCGCGGCAATGGCCGCCAGCCAGAATCCCGATGCCGTTCCGGGCAGCAGCGGCGCCAGCGCGTGACCGGCCGACCAGGCCACGTACGCGCCCAGCATGTACAACGACCCGTGCGCGAAGTTGACGACGCGCGTGACGCCGAAGATCAGCGTCAGGCCCGCCGCGATCAGGAACAGCGAGGACGCCGACGCGAGCCCGTTGAGGAGCTGGACCGCAAGCGACGCGAGCGACACGCGCGGCGGCCGGCGCCTGCCCGCCTAGCGATCGGCCGGGCGGAGCTTCCGCACGACGTCGTCGGGGGGCAGGTAATCGTTGCCGTCGGCGTAATGGAAGTCGACCATCTCGCCCTTGCCGTCGCGCAACCCGATGCGTCCGACGAACGCCCCCATCGTCGACTGATGGTCGAGGGCGCGGAAGCGGATCTCGCCGAACGGCGTGGCGACCTTGAGGTTCTGCATCGCCGTCAGCAGCTTCGGCGTGTCGGTGGAGCCGGCGCGCCTGATCGCCGCCACCGCCGCCTGCACCGTGCTGTAGCCGACGACCGAGCCCAGGCGCGGATAGTCGTGGAATTTCGCCCGGTACGCGTCGAGGAAACGCGCGTGCTCGGGCGTCTTGATCGCGTACCACGGATAGCCGGTGACGTACCAGCCGACCGGGGCCTCGTCCTTCAGCGGATCGAGGTACTCGGGCTCGCCTCCGAGAAGGTTGAACACCGGCCGGTCCTTGAACAGGCCGCGCAATTGCCCCTCGCGGACGAAGCGGGCGAGATCGGGGCCGAACAGCGACGAGAAGATCGCGTCGGGATGGGCATCGAGCAGGGCCTGGACGACTGCGCCCGGCTCGATCTTGCCCAGCGGCACCGGCTGCTCGATGAACTCGAGGCCCGAGCCTGCGCGCTCGATCATCTGCCGCTTGAATGTCTCGGTCGCCGCCTGGCCGTATTCGTAGTTCGGATAGACGATCGCCCAGCGCTTCTTGCCGGTCTTCACCGCGTCGTGGACGAGCATCGCCGTCTGCATGTACGTCGACGCCCGCAGGCGGTACGTGTAGGCGTTGCCGTCCTGCCAGACGATCTTGTCGGTCAGCGGTTCGGCCGCGAGGAACAGCACCTTGCGCTGGCGCGCGAAGTCGGAGACCGCGAGCCCGACGTTGGAGGGGAAGGTTCCCATCAGCAGCGAGACGTGCTCGCGCGCGATCAGCTCCTCGGCGACGCGGACCGCATCGCCCGGGACGCCGTTGTCGTCGCGCGACACGACTTCGATCCTGCGACCGAGGACGCCGCCCGAAGCATTGATCTCGTCGACGGCGAGCTGCATGCCTTTCCTGTAGGGATCGAGAAAGGCCGGAAATTGCTTGTAGCTGTTGAGCTCGCCGAGCTTGATCGCCTGCGCCGACGCGGTCTGGGCGGGGGACGAAATCGCGGCTAGGGCGAAAAGCAGGGATGCGATGAAGAGGGACATTCGATCTCCGGA
>DATIQL010000069.1:0-57541 GCA_035470905.1 Casimicrobiaceae bacterium | reverse complement strand
TCCAAAAACGCGCCGTTGAAGCACGGACGAGGCGCCGGCTTCATCCACCAATACATCGTCGAGGTTTCCTGATCGTAATCGACCTCGATCTGGCGGAGATTGTTGGTATTGGCGAGAGCGGGAAGCTCGGTCACAGCGTTCATGAAAACCCCCGAAAAGACAACCAATTCAGAATTGGACGATCTTGGTCAGAAAATGCCGCCACGCGGCATGTGTGTAATCTACATCAGAATCCGGGGGTACATGCAAGTACGACGGTCAAACGGTAGCCGAATTGCCGCGAGCGTTGCGAAAAAGGAAAGCACACAAATCCTTCGGGGACGAACTGCGATGGCTTTGGGAAGACCCCAGGGTCCACGGAGCGGCGCCGAATCGGCCGCTTTGTCGTGCACAATATGTCCGCGCGAACGCGGACATCCACTACACGCTCATCCGCATGCAAGCATGGGGAATGCTTGCGAAGCTGCGCCAAGGAAGAGACGGTCCAGCCGGGATCGGGCTGCGGTCGAGCGGCCCTTCGCCCGACTATCCTGGTCGACTACATCGGAAGCCAGCGGCCGCCGATAAACCCCTCGATCGGCCTGAAACTGGCCTTGTACGCCATCTTGTGGCTTTGCTCGATCCAATACCCAAGATAAAGGTACTGGAGCCCCAGCGCGCGGCAGTGCTCGATTTGCCACAGGATGCTCAGGGTTCCGAAACTCGCGCTCGCCGGCTCCGGATCGAAGAAGGTGTAGACCGACGACAGGCCGTCTTCGAGGCGGTCGACCAGGCTGACGATTCGCAGACCGCCGTCGTCCCGAAACTCGTAGAGGTCAGTCGCGACATTGCTGTGCAGCAGGAAATGCTGATACTGCTCCCGGCTGTCCTGATCCATCCCGCCACCGCGGTGGCGGACCCGCTGGTACTTGAGATAAAGCTCGTAATGAACGGGATCATAGGCTAACTCACGCCTATCTACCGCCATCTTTACGCTATCTCTCCAAGCCCGCCGCTGACTGCGGCTGGGCCTGAAATGCGCCACTGGAACCCGCACCGGCACGCAGGCGCGGCAGTGATCGCAATACGGGCGATAGGTGAATGCACCGCTGCGGCGGAATCCGAAACGCACCAGCTCGCTGTACACCCGCGCGTCGATCAAGTGGCTTGGGGTCGCGACCTGCGAGCGCGCGGCGCGATCGGGAAGGTAGCTGCAGGGATAGGGCGCCGTCGCATAGAACTGCAGCGTCGCCAATGGGAGGTCGTTGAGTCTGCTCACCCGATGTCCGAGATGGGCCCGGATTGCCAGCCTTCCGGCGCCGCGGTGCAGTGTATCAATTCGTCCAAGTGTCGCGCAAAGCGTTCCCGGGGAATCGGCCGCGCACCCAGCGATGCGAGGTGCCGGGTCTCCTGCTGGCAGTCGACCAGCGGCACATCGCGTTGCCGCAGCAGGGCGACCAGCGCTGCCAATGCGACTTTGGAAGCATCCGTTTGCCGCGCGAACATCGACTCACCGAAGAACATGCGCCCAAGGGCAAGCCCGTAGAGGCCGCCGGCGAGCTCATCGCCGCGCCACGCTTCCACCGAGTGGGCGTATCCGAGCCGGTGCAGACGCCGATAGGCATCGATCATCGCCCCGGTGATCCACGTCCCGCCACCCTGTCCGCGCGGAATGTCCGCACAGGCCTCGATGATCCTGTCGAACGCGGTGTCGACGCGGACGTCGAAATCCCGGCGTCTGACCCGCTTGGCGAGCGAGCGCGAGATCCGGAACTCGTCGACGTAGAGCACCATCCGCGGGTTGGGGCTCCACCAGAGGATCGGCTGGCCTTCGCTGTACCAGGGAAAGATTCCGTGGCGATATGCATCGACGAGCCTCGACGGTGACAGGTCGGCGCCTGCAGCGAGCAGTCCGTCGGGCCGGTCCAGCGCAGCCCCGATTGGGGGGAACGGCGTCGACGCGTCGAGCCAGGGAATCACCACGCATCCCCGGGAGCCCGGCCACGCCGCATCACCGACGCTGTCGCGCGCCGGCCGCGATTCCGGATGACGATCGGTTTCATTCGGGCGCCGATGCTACCCGCGGCTGTAGCAGCCGTCGACCGCCGTTGCGCCCGGGGAGGATAGAATCGCGGTGCATCGCCCCCGTAGCTCAGTGGATAGAGCACATTCCTCCTAAGAATGGGGTCGCACGTTCGATTCGTGCCGGGGGCGCCACCATGCCGCTTCCGCCGATGACCGCCACGCACTACCAGATCCGCCCCCTCGATCCGAACGCGCACCTTTTCGAAGTACGCTGCACCGTCGAGGCACCCGCCCCTTCGGGCCAGCGCTTCCGGCTCCCGACCTGGACTCCCGGCAGCTACCTGATTCGCGAGTTCGCGCGACAGCTGGTCGACGTTCGTGCGGAAGCCGCGGGCCGCCCGATCGCGATCGTCAAGGAAGCGAAGGACGTCTGGCGCACGGCTGCCGTCGACGCCCCGGTGACGGTCGTCGCGCGCGTCTACGCCTTCGACGTGTCGGTGCGCACCGCCTACCTCGACGCAACGCGCGGCTACTTCAACGGCGCCTGCGTGTTTCTGTGCCCGGAAGACCGCGAAGGGGCGCCCTGCACGATCGACATCGATCCTCCGGAGGGCCCGGAATTCGCCCACTGGCGGGTGGCGACCACGCTCACGCCGGACGGCGCCCCGCCCCTGGGCTTCGGCCGCTATCGGGCGGCGGACTACGACGATTTGATCGATCACCCGGTCGAGCTCGGTGAATTCGCACTTGCGACATTCGCGGCCGGCGGGGTTTCGCATCAGCTGGCGCTCACCGGGCGCCAGGACGCCGATCTCGGGCGGATGACGCGCGACCTCGGACGCGTCTGCCAGTGGCAGATCGACCTCTTCGGCGGCGGGCCCGGGAGCCGCGCGCCATTCGACCGCTACCTGTTCCTCGTTACCGTCCTGGGCAGCGGTTACGGCGGACTCGAGCATCGGTCGAGCACCAGCCTGCTGTGCTCGCGCAACGAATTGCCCAGACGCGGGCGCAGCGACGTCGGCGACGATTACCTGACCTTCCTGGGGCTCGCGAGCCACGAATACTTCCACGCCTGGAACGTCAAGCGGATCAAGCCAGCCGCGTTCACACCCTACGATCTGGCGCGCGAGAACTACACCCGGCAGCTCTGGGCATTCGAGGGCATCACGTCCTACTACGACGACCTCGCGCTGCTGAGAAGCGGCGTCATCGATGCGCAGCGCTACCTCGAACTCGTCGCGCGCACGATCACCAATGTGCTGCGCACGCCGGGCCGCCACGTGCAGAGCGCGGGAGATTCGAGCTACGACGCGTGGATCAAGTTCTACCGGCAGGACGACAACTCGCCGAACGCCGTCGTCAGCTACTACGCCAAGGGTGCGCTGATTGCGCTCGCCCTGGACCTGACGCTACGCGCAGGCGGTCACTCATCTCTCGACGAAGTGATGCGCGCGCTGTGGGAGCGCCACGGCCGCACCGGCGTCGGCGTTCCGGAGGGTGGCATCCAGGCGCTGGCGGAAGAGCTCGCGGGCGCGAGCCTGCGCGAATTCTTCGATCGGTACGTCGACGGCACGGAAGATCCTCCGCTCGCCGCCCTGCTCGACCCGTTTGGGGTCGACGTGCACCTGCGACCGTCGGCGGGGGCGAAGGATCGCGGCGGCAAGCCCGTCGCAGGAACGCTCCCGGCGTGCTGGCTGGGCGCCAAGGTCGACCCCGACATGAAGCTGCGCCACGTGTTCAGCGGCGGACCTGCCGAGCGCGCCGGCCTGGCGCCGCAGGACACGCTGGTGGCGCTGGACGGGCTGAAGGCGTCGCACGACTCCCTCGATGCGCTGTTCGCGTCGCGCGCCCCGGGCGAGCGGGTCAGGGTCCATGCATTTCGGCGCGACGAGCTGATCGATGTCGACGTCGAGCTCGACGCGGCGCCGGCCGACACCTGTCATCTGACGCTGCGCGCCGAGGCCTCCGCAGGCGCACTCGCGCTGCGCGCCGCGTGGCTTGGTTCGTGTTGACGTATCCCGGACCTGACGCGGAAATTCCACGGGTCGCGGGCGGGCGCATTCCCGCGATCTCGACGATCGACGAGACAGCCCCGCGATCGCAACCCTCGGGCGCGACCCTCAGGCCTTGCGGGACTTCGACTCGCCCTTGTGCTTTGCCGGATCCGGGGCGTGCGTAGGCTGCAGGGCTTCCAGCGACGCCCGCTGGAGCTCCAGGGTCTTGATGCTCATCTGCATCAGATTGAGGGTCATGGCCAGCCAGCCCTCGATGACTCTGAGCTCGCCGATCTTGCGATCGACCTCGACCGGATCGAGCGCAGCGAACATTGCAGCGGGATTGGGGAAAGGCATCACTCCCGGCATGAACCCGCCCATCATCCCGGGCATCACGCCCGGCGGCGCGGCGGCCGCCGCACCCTGCCCCGACGCGCCATGCGATCCCGCAGGCGCCGCACCGGCAGCAGGCATCGACATCGCGAACGGATTCCACATCCGCTGCATGAACGCCATCGCGTCCTCGGCCGAAAAAGGCTTCGAAGGACCCGTGTCCTTCGTGGAATCGTCGCTCATCGTTCCTCCACAGCGCACGCGAAAGCACCTGCAGGGCACGCGCATTGCGGTGCGCTAATATCGTGCGCCATGACGACCTCGGCCGCAACCCTCCTCGCCCGGCTCGCCGAGGCGGTGGGAGACGCGCAGGTGCTGACGGCGACGGCGGACACCGAGCCCTTCCTCGTCGATCAACGCGGACGCTTCCGCGGAGCCGCGCGCGCGGTGGTCCGACCGGCGAACACCCTGGAGGTCGCGGCTGTCGTGCGTGCCTGCGCCGACGCCAACGTTCCGCTGGTTGCGCAGGGTGGCAACACGGGGATGTGCGGCGCGGCGACGCCGGATGCCTCGGGCACGGCGGTCGTCGTGTCGCTCGCCCGCATGCGCAAGATCCGGGCGCTCGACCGCGACAATGCGACGATCACCGTCGAAGCCGGTGCAACCCTCGCCGAAGTGCAACGCGCCGCGGCCGACGCAGATCTCCTCTTTCCGCTGTCGCTGGCATCCGAAGGGAGCTGCACGATCGGCGGCAACATCGCCACCAACGCCGGCGGCACCGCGGTCCTGCGCTACGGCAACATGCGCGAGCTGGTGCTCGGCATCGAGGCGGTCCTCGCGGACGGACGGGTGTGGAACGGCCTGCGCGGTCTGCGCAAGGACAACACCGGCTATGACCTCAAGCAGCTGTTCATCGGCAGCGAAGGCACGCTGGGAATCGTCACCGCCGCGGTGCTGAAGCTGTTTCCCTCGCCGAGGACCCGCGTGACCGCGCTCGCGGCGATGCGCGACGTCGCGCAGGCGGTCGCCCTGCTGCGCCGGATGAAGCAGGCGCTGGGCGATCGCCTGGTCGGCTTCGAGCTGATGAGCGGAGCGGCCCTCGGAGTCTCGCGCGCCCACCATCCGGAGCTTCCCGACCCGCTTCCTGGACATCGGTGGTACGTGCTCGTGCAGGCCGACGACAGCACCGCATCCGCGCCGCTCGCCACGGTAGTCGAGGCGGCGCTGGGACAGGCCGCCGAGGACGGCGTCGTCGCCGACGCGACGGTCGCGCAATCCGGGGATCAGGCAGCGCGGCTGTGGGCACTGCGCGAGAACATCAGCGAGTCGCAACGGCGCGAGGGACCGAACATCAAGCACGACATATCGCTGCCCGTATCGGCGATACCGGCATTCATCGAAGCAACGGGCCCGGCGCTGGCCGCGGCGTTTGCCGATTCGCGCCTGGTCGTGTTCGGGCACCTGGGCGATGGCAATCTCCATTACAACGTCGCCGCCCCCAGGGGTGCGTCGGCGCAGGCATTCATGGACAATACGCCGGACGTGAATCGAATCGTCCACGATCGTGTCGTTGCGGCCGGCGGCAGCATCAGTGCCGAGCACGGCATCGGTCAGCTCAAGCGCGACGAGCTCGCGCATTACAAGCCGGCGCTGGACATCGACCTGATGCGCTGCGTCAAGGCCGCGCTCGACCCGCGTGGCCTGCTCAATCCCGGAAAGGTCCTGCCGTGAAGACGCCCCGAACAACTTCCCGCCGATGCCGCCCTGCGGCGTACCGGGGTGAACGCTGATCCATGGGCAAGCTCGTCTTCTGGCTGGTCGTCGTGTTCGCGGGGATGCTCGTGCTGCGCCTCATCAATGTCGCCAAGCACGGCGCGGGGCGCAGCGCGGGTTCACCGCGCAGCGGCGGGCGGAACGGCGGAAAACCGGCGGCGATGGTCCGCTGCGTCGACTGCGGCGTGTTCCTGCCCAGTGCCGACGCGCTCGATGGCCCCCGCGGGCCCGTCTGCGGCGACGCGCAATGCGCGCGCCGACCCCGCGCGGCATCATGAGCCCCGACGTGGCGCGGGTGTCCACCCTGCCCGAATTCGATCCTCCGCCGCTGCCCCCGTCGATCACCGGATCGTCACGGCGGATCCTGTGGATCATCGGCCTGTTCCGGGCCGTCTGCGGTGCATTGCTGCTCGGACTCGCGCTGCTGCTCGACCTGCGCGTCCTCAACGTCACGACGCCCAACTCCTTCGTCATCGCGGCGTCGCTCTATTTCGTGTTCGGCCTGGCGGCGTTCGGCTGGATCCAGCAGGAGCGACTGCCGCTGCCTCTCCCTCAGACCCTGCTGACCCTGCTCGGGGGTGACATCTTCTTTCTGGGGCTGGCGATGGTCGCGGGCGGAAGCTCCGGGGCGCCGCTTCCGATCCTGCTGTTTCCGCAGCTTGCGGCGAGCGGCTGGCTGCTGCGGACCCGGATCGCGTTCTTCCATGCCGCGCTCGCCGCGATCGTGCTCCTCGGGCTGGAAGCCTGGCGTGCGCTCAACGGCAACATCGGGGGGCCGCAGCTTTTCCAGACGGCATTGATCGCGATCGGCTATTTCGCGATGGTCGGCATTGCCGTCGTGATCGGCCGCTACACCAAGGCCTCGGAGGAGCTTGCCGCACAGCGCGGAATCGACGTCGCGAACCTCGAGCACGTCAACCGCCTGATCATCCAGGACATGCAGGACGGCGTGCTGGTCGTCGACCTGAACGGCGTCGTCCGCGGCCACAATGCGCAGGTCACGCGGCTCCTGGGCGGATTCGGCCGCATGCGCGGCGGCATGCGCCTGGCCGAGTTCTCCACCACGCTTCACGACTACTGGCGGCGATGGAACGAGGATCCTTCCGAGGCGCTGCCCCCATTCAAGGTCGAAGCGACGCAGCGCCTGTTGCGCGTGCGCCTGGTGCGCATCGGGTCCGGGTTGAACGGGGGCACGCTGATCTACCTCGAAGACCTCGGGCGCGCGCAGAACGAGGCGCAGCAGATGAAGCTCGCCGCCATGGGACGGCTGACGGCGTCGATCGCCCACGAGGTGCGCAATCCGCTGTCGGCGATCAACCAGGCGGCGCAATTGCTCGAGGAGGATGGCGCAGTGGCGCCGGAAGGCGCGCGCCTGCTGTCGATGATCCGCAACAACGCCAAGCGCATCGACCGGATCGTCGGCGAGGTCCTGCAGCTGAACCGTCGCGACCGCCAGCAGCCCGAGCCCATCCAGCTTGGTGATTTCATCCGGTCCATCACCGAGGAGATCGTGCAGGCCGAGGGAATCCCCGCGCGCGGAATCGTTATCGACATCCCCGACGAGCTGCTGGTCGTGTTCGACCGGGGGCACCTCTCCCAGATCGCATGGAACCTGGTGCGCAATGCCTGGCAGCATTGCCAGAAGCGCGAGGCGAGCATCACGATCACGGCCCGCCCCGGCTACATGGGCGACGCGGTGATCTGCGAGCTCGGCGACGATGGTCCGGGGGTGCCGGTGGAATACCGCGCCCACATATTCGAGCCGTTCTTCACCACTCGCCCCGGCGGAACCGGACTCGGTCTGTACATCGCGCGCGAGCTCGCCGACGCCAACGGCGCGGCGCTCGAGCTGTTGCCCAAGGCGCCCGGCGCGAGCTTCAGGATGACATTCAGGCGCGCACCGATGTCCGGATCGTCCGCATAGCACTAGAATGGCGGCGAAAGCCACAACCCCTCGACCATCCAGACTCGACCATCCCCCACCATGTCTCGCAGAACCCGCGGTCAACCCAGAGTGCTGGTCGTCTACGACGAGCCGGATCTCCTCGAACTGCTCGAACTCACGCTGTCCCGCATGGGCCTCGATACCATCCGCGCGGAATCGGTCGGCGAGGCGCAGCGCCTGCTCGACAGCGGGCCATTCGACCTCTGCCTGACCGACTGGAACCTTCCCGATGGCGAGGGCCTGCGTGTGGTCGAGCACATCACGCAAAGGGCGCTCGACGTCCCGGTGGCGGTGATCACCGCATTCGGCAGCGCCGAGAACGCGGTCGCTGCGCTGAAGGCAGGCGCCTTCGACTATCTCGCCAAGCCGGTCGCCCTCGAGCAGTTGCGCGCGCTGGTCAAGCAGGCGCTGAAGGTCCCCGAAAAGCCGCAGCCTGCGAACAGCTATCAGCTGCTGGGCGAGTCACCGGCGATGCAGCAGGTGCGCGGCATGATCGACCGCCTTGCGCGCAGCCAGGCGCCCGTGTTCATCAACGGCGAGTCGGGAAGCGGCAAGGAGCTTGCCGCGCGGATGATCCATCTGAAAGGCCCGCGCGCCGAGCAGCCGTTCATCGCGGTGAACTGCGGCGCGATTCCCGAGAACCTGATGGAGAGCGAGTTCTTCGGCTACAAGAAAGGCGCGTTCACCGGCGCCGAGGCCGATCGTGACGGGTTCTTCCAGGCGGCGAACGGGGGCACGCTGTTCCTCGACGAGGTCGCCGACCTGCCGCTGGCCATGCAGGTCAAGCTGCTGCGCGCGATCCAGGAGAAGAAGGTCCGCAAGGTCGGCTCGACCAACGAGGAGCCCGTCGATACGCGGATCATCAGCGCGACCCACAAGAACCTGTCGACACTGGTCGACGGCGGCGATTTCCGGCAGGACCTCTACTACCGCCTGCACGTCATCGAGCTGTCGATGCCCAGCCTGCGCGAAATGCGTGAGGACATTCCGCTGATCGCCAACGCGATCCTGACGAGGCTGGCACGCGGCAACGCCGCCGCCCTCGAGCCCGAGGCGGTCGCCGCGCTGGAGCGCTACCCGTTTCCCGGCAACGTGCGCGAGCTGGAAAACATCCTCGAGCGCGGCCTGTCGCTCGCTGCAGAGCCGCAGCGGATCACTGCCGAGGACCTGCACCTGACGCCGGTCGCCGAGGAGACGGACTCACCGGTGCCCGCCGGCGAGAAATGGCCGCTGCAGGATTACCTCGATCGCGTCGAGCGCGCCGCCATCAACGAGGCGCTGGAAAAGACGCGCTACAACCGCACCGCGGCCGCGAAGCTGCTCGGCATCACGTTTCGGGCCATGCGCTACCGGATGGAGCGGCTGGGGATCAAGTAGCCGCACCTCCCGCGGCGAACCCGGAAAGGAGCGTTCCGCGATCCCCGACGCCCCTCGCTCGCGTCTGCCCGCGACCAGCTTGTTCAGGACAAATCGAACCGTGGTGGCGCAGCGACCCCGCGCCGGACAGGAAGTGCCGCGAGGCCGCTCTCCGGTCGCGGAAATTCACTCGTGTCTCGATAGACTCGCATGTGTAGTCGGCGCCACGAGCCGGCTGTCCGCGCTCGACTACCCGACGGGTCGCGCGAGCCGAACCGACGGCCCGGCATGCACCGATCGCCCCCCGAAAGCGGCTAGAATCCCAGCCGCTCGGCAATCGGGGAACGCCATGAAGCAACTCGACGGCAAGATCGCCATCGTCACCGGCGCAGGCGGTGGATTCGGGGAAGGCATCGCGCGCCTTTTCGCCGACGAAGGCGCGCGCGTCCTGCTGGCCGACATCGATCCCGCCGGCGGGCGCAGGGTCGCGGCCGACCTGGGAGAGCGCGCCAGGTTCGCCCGCTGCGATGTCGCCGACGGCGCGCAGGTGCGCGCCGCGGTCGGCGCCTGCGTCGATGCGTTCGGTGCGCCCGACATCGTCGTCAACAACGCCGGAACGACGCACCGCAACCAGCCGATGCTCGACGTCGACGAGGCGACGTTCGACCGCGTCTATGCGGTCAACGTCAAATCGATCTTCCACATGGCGCATGCAGTCGTGCCGCTGATGCGCAAGCGCAAGGGCGGCGCCATCATCAACATCGGCTCGACCGCTGGAATCCGGCCGCGACCCGGCCTCACCTGGTACAACGGCTCCAAGGCTGCCGTGAACCTGCTGTCGAAATCGATGGCGGTCGAGCTCGGTCCCGACAACATCCGGGTCAATGCCATCTGCCCGGTCATGGGCGCAACCGGCATGCTCGAGCTGTTCATGGGCGTACCCGACACGCCGGAGAACCGCGCGCGGTACATCGCGACGATCCCGCTGGGCCGGATGTCGCAACCCGCCGACGTCGCCGCAGCGGCGCTCTGGCTCGCGAGCGACGCCGCGCGCTTCATCACCGGCATCGAGTTGCCGGTCGACGGGGGCCGCACGGTCTGAGGATCGTGAGCGGTTGTCCAGTGGCGCGCTCTCCCCGTGCTCCGCGAAGGCGCGAAAAGCCGGTGCGCCCTCGCCTCGCGATCGACGGGCGCGGGCTCGCCAACCTCGCGACGCAGGTTCCATCACCCAATTGCGACGAGCGTCCCGAGGGCTGCGCGGTCGCGCTGATCGTCGTGCACGGCATATCGTTGCCTCCAGGCGAGTTCGGCGGCGATGCGATCCTGCGGCTGTTCACCAACCGGATCGATGCTGCCACGCATCCGTATTACGCGACCATCGCGCAGCTGCGCGTATCCGCGCATTTCCTCGTCCGCCGCGACGGCGCGCTGCTGCAGTTCGTCCCCTGCTCCAGGCGCGCCTGGCATGCCGGCAAGTCGTCCTGGCAGGACCGCGTCCGCTGCAACGACTATTCGGTCGGAATCGAGCTCGAGGGCACCGACACCTTGCCCTATGCGGCAGCGCAGTACGCGATGCTTGCCCGGCTGGTCCGTGCGCTGCGGCGGCGCTACCCGATCGAGGACGTCGTCGGACACAGCGACATCGCGCCAGGGCGCAAGACAGACCCCGGCCCGGCCTTCGACTGGGAACGGCTGGCGCGCCTGCTGGCGCCGCGGCAGCGGGTGGCCCGATTGAAGGTATAATCGAGTGTTTATGCGCTTGCTCGCGGACTACTTTCCGCTCCTCCTTTTCTTCCTCGCCTTCAAGTGGCAGGGAATCTGGGTCGCCACCGCGGTCGCGATCGTCGCGTCGGTGCTGCAGATCGCCTGGCTCTATCGGCGCGGGGTGATCGCGCCGGTGCACTGGCTGTCGCTGGCGATCATCGTCGTCTTCGGCGGGTCGACGCTGCTGCTGCACGACGAAACGTTCATCAATTGGAAGCCCACCGTGCTCTACCTCGCATTCGCCGCCGCGCTCGCCGCAGGCAAGCTCGTGTGGCGCCGCGACCTCCTTGCATCGGTGATGAAGGAGCTGCAGCTGCCGCCGGCGATCTGGACCCGCCTGACTTGGGCCTGGATCCTGTTCTTCGGCGCGATGGCGTTTGCCAACTGGTACATCGCATTCCACTTCCCCACGGCCACCTGGGTGAATTTCAAGGTCTGGGGTGGCATCGGCCTGTTCGTGGCCTTCGCGATCGCGCAGGGGCTGTTCCTCGCCCGCCACGTCATCGAGCCCACACGGTGAACCTCGCAACCATGATCGAGGAGCGGCTCGCGCCGCTCGCCCCGATCGAACTCGACATCCGCGACGACAGCGCACAGCATGCCGGGCACGCCGGCGCGGCGTCGGGCGCGGGACACTTTTCCGTCACCATCGTGTCGGAACGCTTCCGGGGACTTTCCCGCATCGCCCGCCATCGCGCAGTGCTCGAGCGCGTCGGCGACCTGATTCCTCACCCGGTGCACGCGCTGGCGATCCGCGCCTTCGCTCCGGGCGAGACCCATTCCTGACGAAAGGACAACCACGATGAAACGATTGACGATTGCCATTGCGGCCGCCGCCGCGCTGTGTTCGACCGGCGTGTTCGCCCAGGCTGCCGCGCCGGCCAAGCCCGCCGCGGCTGCGAAGGCGCCCGCCAAGGCCGCGGCCAGCGACAAGGTGCTCTACACGCAGGCGCAGTACGACCTCGTGCTCAAGCAGCAGCTGTCCAAGGGAGCCCAGGACACGCCCGAGCTGCGCAGCGCGGTCAAGGAGAACCTGAACACGCTGTCGATGCTCGCCGGCGAGGCGAAGAAGAAGGGTCTGGACAAGACTCCCGAGGTCAAGACCCAGCTCGACCTGAACGCGGAGAACATCCTGGCGAATGTCTACATCGGCGACTGGATCAAGAAGAACCCGGTGCCGGAGGCCGATCTCAGGAAGGAATACGACGACGCCAAGTCGCAGATGGGCGACAAGGAGTACAAGGTTCGCCACATCCTGGTCGAAAAGGAAGACGAGGCGAAGGAGATCATCTCCGAGCTGCAGAAGGGCGCCAAGTTCGAGGACCTCGCCAAGGCGCGGTCGAAGGATCCCGGCTCCAAGGACAAGGGCGGCGAGCTCGGCTGGAGCCTCCCGACCAATTTCGTCAAGCCTTTCGGCGACGCGATCAAGTCCACGCCCAAAGGCAAGTTCAGCGCCGAACCCGTGCACACCCAGTTCGGCTGGCACGTGCTCGAGGTCGAGGACGTTCGCGCCGCCAAGGTGCCGACCTTCGAGGAAGCCAAGCCCCAGCTCGAGCAGCGCGCCCAGGGTCAATGGATCGAAAAGCACGTTAAGGACCTGCGCGCCAAGAACGGCATCTGATTTCCTGACGCAGGGCCGATAACGAGGGCAGACCGCACGCGGTCTGCCCCGATTTTCAGAGGGAGCGCCGCATGGTCAGGATCCGGAATCCCAAGGATTTCTGGTCCGGCGTGCTGTTCGTCGCCGTCGGGATCGGGGCACTGGTGCTCGGATCGAAGTACACGCTGGGATCGGCCGCACGCATGGGCCCCGGTTATTTCCCGCGCATGCTCGGGATCCTGATCGTCGTGCTGGGCGGAATCCTCGCCCTGCGCGCGCTCGCCACCGACGGGCCGCCGGTACCGAGGTTTCGCTGGTGGCCGACGGTGCTGGTGCTGGGCAGCGTCGTCGTGTTCGGGCTGATCGTGCAGTCGGTCGGGCTCGCGCTGTCGACGATGCTGCTGATCCTCGTCGCCAGCGCCGCCAGCCCCGAGTTCCGCTGGAAGGAAGCGCTGGTCGCCGGCGCCGTCCTCGCGACGCTTGCCACTGCGGTGTTCATCGTCGGCCTCAAGCTGACGCTGCCCATCTGGCCGCGCTTCGCCTGAGCGCACGGCCATGGATGTCATTTCGCACCTCGCGCTGGGCTTCGGCGTCGCGCTGACGCCCGTCAACCTGATCTACGCGCTGGTCGGTGCGCTGCTCGGCACGCTGATCGGCGTGCTGCCGGGGATCGGGCCGGTCGCGACCATCGCGATGCTGCTGCCCACGACGTATGCGCTCGAACCCGTTTCGGCGCTGATCATGCTGGCCGGGATCTATTACGGCGCACAATACGGCGGTTCGACGACCTCGATCCTGATCAACATGCCAGGCGAGGTCGCCTCCGCGGTCACCTGTCTCGACGGCTACCAGATGGCCCGCCGTGGCGAGGCCGGCGCCGCGCTCACCGTCGCCGCTCTCGGATCGTTCATCGCCGGCTGCGTTTCCACCGTGCTGGTCGCGGCATTCTCGCCGCCTCTGTCGACGCTCGCGCTGAAGTTCGGCCCTGCCGAGTATTTTTCGCTGATGGTGCTGGGCCTGATCGGATCGGTCGTGCTGGCGCAGGGATCGCTGATCAAGGCCATCGCGATGGTGGTCCTCGGACTGCTGCTCGGCATGGTCGGCACCGATGTCAATTCAGGCGTCTCGCGGTTCGATTTCGGGATCGCCGAGCTGACCGACGGCCTCGGACTGGTCAGCATCGCGATGGGGTTGTTCGGCTTCGCGGAGATCATCAGCAACCTCGAGCTCGGTGAAAAGCGCGAGGTGCTGTCGCGCAAGATCAGGGGTTTCGGGCTGTCGCGCAAGCAGGTTCGCGACGCTGCGCCTGCCGTCGCCCGCGGCACGGCGATCGGTTCGGTCCTCGGCATCCTGCCCGGGGGCGGCGCGATGCTGGCGTCGTTTGCCGCGTATTCGCTGGAGAAGAAGCTCGCCCGCGACCCGTCGCAGTTCGGCAAGGGCGCGATCCAGGGCGTCGCCGCCCCGGAGTCCGCCAACAACGCGGGCGCTCAGGTCGGGTTCATCCCGCTGCTGACGCTGGGCATCCCGGAGAACGCGGTGATGGCGATGATGGTCGGCGCCATGACCATTCACAACATCCAGCCGGGTCCGCAGGTCATGACCTCGAATCCGGAGCTCTTCTGGGGCCTGATCGCATCGATGTGGGTCGGCAACCTGATGCTGATCGTGCTGAACCTTCCGCTGATCGGCATCTGGATCCGGCTGCTGACGGTCCCCTACCGGATGCTCTATCCCGCGATCCTGCTGTTCTGCGGGATCGGCGTATATTCGATCAGCAACACCAGCTTCGACGTTTCGCAGACCGCATTCTTCGGGCTGATCGGCATCGTCTTCGTCAAGCTGGCCTGCGAGCCCGCACCGCTGCTGCTGGGATTCGTCCTCGGCCCGATGATGGAGGAGAACCTGCGCCGCACGCTGCTGCTCTCGCGCGGCGACGCCTCGGTGTTGCTGACACGGCCGCTGTCGGCGGTCCTGCTTGCCGCTGCCGTGCTGCTGGTCGTCGTGATCGCCCTGCCCAACGTTCGACGACGCGCACGGTCGACACCATGAGCGGGACAACCCCGATTCCGTAACCGCATTCTCACTCCGATTGCCGACATGGACTGGACCCTCCCCTACCCCTCGCACCGCCAACCGATCTTCGCCCCCAATGCCGTCGCCACGTCGCAGCCGCTGGAGACCCAGGCGGGGATTGCCATGCTCGCGCGCGGCGGCAATGCGGTCGACGCAGCGCTCGCGACGGCGATCGCCCTGACCGTCGTCGAGCCCTGCAGCAACGGCATCGGTTCGGACCTGTTCGCGATCCTGTGGGACGGCGAGCGCCTGGTAGGCATCAACGCGTCCGGGCGTGCGCCCGCGGCGTGGTCACCCGCGCGTTTCGCGGGCCAGGCGGCGATGCCGCAGCGCGGCTGGGAGACCGTCACCATTCCCGGTGCAGTGTCGGGCTGGGTCGCGCTGTCGAAGCGCTACGGCAAGCTGCCTTTCGGCGATCTGTTCGAGCCGGCGATCCGCTACGCGCGCGACGGCTATGCGGTATCGCCGGTCGTGGCGGACAAATGGCAGCTTGCGGCGCCGCTGATGCCGCAGGGCCTGGGCTGGCAGGAACATTTCCTGGTCGACGGGCGCGCGCCGCGACCGGGCGAGCGCTGGGCTTCACCTGCGATGGCGCGGACCCTCGCGAAGATCGCCGGGACGGCCGGCGAAGCTTTCTACCGCGGCGAACTCGCCGATGCGATGGCGGCGCATTCGCAGGCCAGTGGCGGCGCGCACACCCGCGCCGATTTCGAAGCGCATGCCGCCGACTGGGTGACACCGGTCTCCGTCGACTACCGCGGCACGACGATCCACGAGATTCCGCCCAACGGCCAGGGCATCTCGGCACTGATGGCACTGGGCATGCTCGAATCCTTCGACATCGCCGCAATGGCTCCCGATTCGATCGCCAGCCAGCACCTGCAGATCGAGGCGATGAAGCTCGCGTTCGCCGATGCCTATCGCTACATCGCCGACCCGTCGTCGATGACCGTCACCCCGGCCGCGATGCTCGACCGCGAGTACCTGCGCGAACGTGCGCGCCTCATCGATCCGAAACGCGCCCAGACCTACGGGCCGGGCGAGCCGCCGAAGAGCGGCACCGTGTACCTCTGCGCGGCGGATGCGGGCGGCATGATGGTGTCGCTGATCCAGTCGAACTACATGGGCTTCGGATCGGGGGTCGTGGTGCCCGGCACGGGCATCAGCCTGCAGAACCGCGGTGCGGGGTTTTCGCTGCAAGCCGGTCATCCCAACCTGATCGCCGGCGGCAAGCGCCCGTATCACACGATCATTCCCGGATTCGCGACCCGCAATGGCAGGCCGCTGATGGCATTCGGCGTCATGGGGGGGCCGATACAGCCTCCCGGGCACGTCCAGACGCTGGTGCGGATGATCGACTACCGGATGAATCCCCAGGCCGCGCTCGACGCGCCGCGCTGGAAGGTCAACGCCGGCCGCTCGATCGACCTCGAGGGCGCGGCGTCAGCCGAGCTTCGTCAGGGATTGATCGCACTGGGCCACGAGATGGAATCCATTCCGGATTCCTACATGGACTTCGGAGCCGGCCAGGTGATCATGAAATCGGACGTCGGCTACGTGGCGGCGTCCGACCCGCGGCGCGACGGGCAGGCCGCAGGCTTCTGACCCGGGTCAGCGCTGCTGCTTCAGCGTCGACAGCGGCAGCAGCTCGGGCAGGTCGAGGCGCTTGCGGTCGGCCTCGACTGCGGCGAGGGGGCGCACGCGCTGCATCGTATCCAGGCTGCGACGCGCGAGCTCCTGGTAGCTGCGCGTGCCTTCGACCTTCCACGCCATCTCCTGCTCCGTCAGCTCGCGCATGATCCGGGCGGGGATCCCGGCGGCGAGCATGCGCGGAGGCACGACCATCCTGGCCTTGACGAAGGCCATTGCCGCGACGATCGCGGACTCGCCGATCTCCGCGTCGTCGTTGACCACCGCGTTCATCCCGACCAGCGCGTTGCGCCGGACGATGCACCCATGCAGGATCGCGCCATGGCCGATGTGGCCATCTTCCTCGACGATCGTGTCGGTGCCCGGAAAACCGTGCATGACGCAGACGTCCTGCAGGTTCGCGCCGGCGCGCAGCTCGATCCTGCCGAAATCGCCCCGCAATGACGCGCCGGGACCGACATAGCAGTTCGCGGCGACGATCACGTCACCGATCAGCACCGCGCTCGGGTGCACGAACGCCGTCGGATCGACGACCGGCGTCACGCCGTTGATCGAGTACACGCTCAGGTCCATCGGATCTCCACGTTGGATGCGCCCGCAGCCCGCTGCAACGCGGCTCGAAACCGGCATCCGCGCATCAGCCGACCCAGCGCCTCGCGTTGGCGAACATCCGGTACCAGGGCGACAGCTCGCCCCAACCGCGTGGATGCCACGACATCTGCACGCTGCGGAAGACGCGCTCGGGATGCGGCATCAGGATGGTGAAGCGCCCGTCCGCCGTCGTGAGGCCGCTGACGCCTTCCGGCGACCCGTTGGGATTGTACGGATAGGTCTCGGTCGCGCGCCCGCGATGGTCGACGAACCGGAGTGCGACGTGCGGCCTTGCCGCCGCCAGCTGCGCCGCATCGCGGAATTCCGCAAGGCCCTCGCCGTGCGCAAGCGCCACCGGCAGCAGGCTGCCTTCCATCCCCCGAAAGAACAGCGACGGCGTCGGGAGCACCTCGAGCAGCACCAGCCTCGCCTCGAACTGCTCGGAGGCATTGCGCACGAAATGCGGCCAATGCGCGCTGCCGGGGATGATCTCGTGCAGGTTGCTCATCATCTGGCAGCCGTTGCACACCCCCAGGGCGAACGTGTCGCTGCGCGCAAAATAGCCGGCGAAGGCGTCGCGCAGCCGCGTGTCGAACAGGATCGACTTCGCCCAGCCCTCGCCTGCACCGAGGACGTCCCCGAACGAGAATCCGCCGCAGGCGACGACGCCGCGAAACTCCGACAGCGTCCTGCGGCCTTCGGCGAGGTCGCTCATGTGAACGTCGAAGGCGTCGAATCCCGCGTGCGTGAAGGCCGCCGCCATCTCGACCTGACCGTTGACCCCCTGCTCGCGCAGGATCGCAACGCGCGGGCGGGCGCCGCGCCCGATGAAAGGCGCGGCGGGATCCTCGTCGACGTCGAAGCTCACGCGGGGCGCGAGTCCCGGATCGTCGCGATCGGAGATCCGGGCGAACTCCTGATCGGCGGCCAGCGGATTGTCGCGCAGGCGCTGCATCGCGTGCGTCGTCGCCGACCATGCGCGGTGCAGGTCGATGCGCGACTCGTCGAGGACCGTGGCGGCGCCGTGGCGGATCGCGATCCGACTGCCCGCGACCGGCTTGCCGATCATGCGCGCCGCGATGCCGGCGCTCCCGGCGCGCGCAAGCACGGCCGGGGCATCGGCGGCCGCGACCTGCACCACCGCACCCAGCTCCTCCGCGAACAGCGACGCCAGCGCATCGGTCCCGTCGCCCTCGAGCCCGATGTCGAGACCGCAGCGCGATGCAAAGGCCATCTCCGCAAGCGAGACGAACAGGCCGCCGTCGCTGATGTCGTGATAGGCGTGCAGCAGGCCCTCGCCGTGCAGCGCCTGGACCAGACCGAAGAACGCCGGAAGGCGCGACGGCACGTCGAGATCGGGGCACTCGTCGCCCAGCTGTCCGTGCACCTGCGCCAGCGCCGAGGCGCCCAGCCGCCGCCTGCCCCCGGCGAGATCGAGGTGCACGAGCAGCGTCTCTCCGCCATCGAGCTTGAGCAGCGGCGTCAGGCATGCGCGCGCGTCGGCGACCGGCGCGAACGCCGACACGATCAGCGACACCGGCGCGGTCACCGCCTTGTCGACCGATCCATCGCGCCAGGTCGTGCGCATCGACAGCGAATCCTTGCCGACCGGAATCGAAAGGCCGAGAGGAACGCAGAGCTCGAGCGCGACTGCGCGCACGGTGTCGAAGAGCGCGGCGTCCTCGCCGGGCTGCCCCGCTGCGGCCATCCAGTTGGCTGAGAGCTTGACCTCGCCCAGGTCGCGGATGCGCGCTGCCGCCAGGTTGGTGATCGCCTCGGCCACCGCCATCCGCCCGGATGCAGGCGCATCGATCAGCGCCACCGGCGTCCGCTCGCCGATCGCCATCGCCTCGCCGGCATGGCCGGCGAAATCGGCAAGGGTCACCGCGACGTCGGCGACCGGCACCTGCCATGGGCCGACCATCGGATCGCGCGCGCAGAGTCCGCCGACGGTCCGATCGCCGATGGTGACCAGAAACGTCTTGTCGGCGACCGCGGGGAGCTGCAGCACGCGATAGGCGGCTTCACGGACACCGACGCCATCGAGCCTGAGCGGGGGCAACCGGGGCGCGGCGCGCGCGACGTCGCGCTGCATTTTCGGCGGCTTGCCGAGGATCACGTCCAGCGGAACATCCACCGGCGCATTCCCGAAATGCGGATCGTCGACGACGAGGCGCCCCTCGCCGTTCGCACGGCCGACCACGGCATACGGGCAGCGCTCGCGCCTGCAGATCGCATCGAAGCGCGCGAGGTCTCCGGGGGCAATCGCGAGCACGTAGCGCTCCTGTGCCTCGTTGCACCAGATCTCGCGCGGGGACATGCCCGGCTCCTCCGAGGGCACGGCGCGAATGTCGCAGCTGCCGCCGACGCCGCCGCCATGCGCGAGCTCGGGGAGCGCGTTGGAAAGTCCGCCGGCGCCCACGTCGTGGATCGACGCGATCGGATTAGCATCGCCCAGCTGCCAGCAGCGGTCGATCACCTCCTGCGCGCGGCGCTCCATTTCGGCGTTGCCGCGCTGCACCGAGTCGAAATCGAGGTCGGCGATGTTGGCGCCGGTCGCCATCGACGATGCGGCGCCGCCGCCCATGCCGATCAGCATGCCGGGGCCGCCGAGCTGGATCAGCAGCATTCCCTCGGCCAGTGCGTGCTTCCGCACGTGGGCATCGGCGATGTTGCCCACCCCGCCCGCGATCATGATCGGCTTGTGGTATCCGCGCCATTGGCCGTCGACTTCGAGCTCGAACGTCCTGAAATAGCCGGCGAGATTGGGTCGCCCGAACTCGTTGTTGTAGGACGCCGCGCCGATCGGACCCTCGGTCATGATGGCGAGCGCGGATGCGATGCGATCCGGCTTGCCGATCCACGTTCCCGGCGCGCCAGCGCCGCGCTTCATTTCCCCTCTCCCCCAGGGAGAGGGAGAAGGGGTGAGGGCCGTCGCAGACGCGGACTCCCCTCCTCCCCCGGGAGAGGGGGAAAGGGTGAGCGGCAGCTCCCAGGGCTGCGGCAGCTCCGGAATCCGCAGATCCGACACCGTGTACCCGACCAGCCCCGCCTTGGGTCTCGCGCCCCGCCCGGTCGCGCCCTCGTCGCGGATCTCGCCACCCGCACCGGTCGCGGCGCCCGGGAACGGTGCGATCGCCGTCGGGTGATTGTGGGTCTCGACCTTCATCAGGATCTGCGCGGGACCGCGGTGCGCGGAGTAACGGCCATCCGCAGCCGGATGGAAGCGCTCGACGATCGCGCCCTCGATGACCGACGCGTTGTCCTCGTACGCGACCAGCGTGCCCTGCGGATGCGCGGCATGCGTGGCACGGATCATCGCGAACAGGCTCTGCGGCTGATCGACGCCATCGACACGCCAGGCGGCATTGAAGATCTTGTGCCGGCAGTGCTCGGAGTTCGCCTGCGCGAACATCATCAACTCGACGTCGGTGGGGTCCCGGCCGAGGCGGAGGAACGCCTCGACCAGATAGTCGATCTCGTCGCTGGTCAGCGCGAGCCCGAGCTCGCCATTCGCGTCCTCGAGTGCGGCGCGACCGCGCGCAAGAAGCGCCACCGTCGCCATCGGACGCGGCGCAACGTGGGAAAACAGGCCCCTGGCATCCTCCAGACTGTCCAGAACCGCTTCGGTCATCCGGTCGTGCACGAGCGGCAGCAGCGCGGCGCGGTCGGCCGCGGCGAGCGGGGCGCCGCCGGCGGTGCCCACGTCGAACGCAATGCCGCGCTCGATGCGCAGGACGCCGTCGAGGCCGCAGTTCCTGGCGATGTCGGTCGCCTTGGACGACCATGGCGAGATCGTCCCCGGCCTGGGAACGACGAACAGCCGGCCCTCGCCCACGCCGCCGCCATGATCGGCCGGCCCGTAGGTCAGCAGGCGATCGAGCGTGGAACGCTCGTCGTCACCCAAGGGACGGAGGATCTCGGCGAAATGCCAGTAGTGCGCGGACAGCGCCGCGATCCGGTGGCCCGGATGCCCGGCGTCGAGGGCGGCCCGAAGCTTGGCGATGCGGAACGGAGACAGTGCTGCACGTCCGCGCAGCGCGAGGATTTCGGGCATGGGCAATTGCAGCGGGCGAAACGGCAATTATAGCCGCCCGCCCGCGGCGCCCTCGGCCGATCCGTCAGTGATGCAGGATCTTGGCGAGGAACTGCTGTGCGCGCTCCGAGCGCGGCTTGCCGAAGAAGTCGGCCTTCGCCGCGTCCTCGACGATGCGTCCCGCGTCCATGAAGATGACGCGGTTCGCGACCCGGTTCGCGAATCCCATCTCGTGGGTGACGACCATCATCGTCATCCCTTCCTTCGCGAGCTGCACCATGACCTCGAGCACCTCGTTGATCATCTCCGGGTCCAGCGCCGACGTCGGCTCGTCGAACAGCATGCAGATCGGGTCCATCGACAGCGCCCGGGCGATCGCGACCCGCTGCTGCTGGCCGCCCGAGAGCTGGCCCGGGAACTTGTCCTTGTGCGCGGACAGCCCGACGCGCTCGAGGTACTTGAGTCCGCGCGCATCGGCCTCGTCCCTGGACCGTCCGAGCACCTTGACCTGCGCGAGCGAGAGGTTCTGGCGCACGGTGAGGTGCGGAAACAGCTCGAAGTGCTGGAACACCATCCCGACGCGCGCCCGCAGCTTCGGCAGATCGGTCTTCGGATCGTTGACCTTGATGCCGTCGACCCAGATCTCGCCCTGCTGGACCGGCTCGAGGGCGTTCACGGCCTTGATGAGCGTCGACTTCCCCGAGCCCGATGGCCCGCAGACGACGATCACCTCGCCCTTGTCGACGCCGGTCGTGCAGTCGGTCAGCACCTGGAAGCTGCCATACCACTTGGAAACGTTGCGGATCTCGATCATCGCCATTGCGCGCGGGTCCCGGGTCCTGATCTGGTTGAAGGAGGTCCGCCTGCGAAACCGTTGCCGATCAGCGGACGATCGCGATCCTGCGCTGCAGGCGCTTGACGAGGTACGAGCCTGCAACGCAGACGACGAAGTAGACGAGCGCCGCGAACACGTACATCTCGACGAAGCGGCCGTCGCGCTCGGCGACCTTCGACGCCGCACCGAGGAAATCCGTGATCGACAGCACGTAGACGAGCGAGGTGTCCTGGAACATGATGATCGTCTGGGTGAGCAGGATCGGCAGCATGTTGCGGAAGGCCTGCGGCAGGACGATCTTCGCCATCGTCTGCCAGTAGTTGAGCCCGAGCGCATAGCCGGCCCAGACCTGGCCGCGCGGTATCGACTGGATGCCTGCGCGCATGATCTCGGCGTAGTACGCCGCCTCGAACATCGAGAACGTGATCACCGAGGACAGGAACGCGCCGACCTGGACCGGCTGGCTGGAGCCGATGATCCACGCGCCGATGTAGGGAACCAGGAAATAGAACCAGAAGATCACCAGCACCAGCGGCACCGACCGCATCAGGTTGATGTAGGCGGTGGCGACAAGCGAGAGGACCTTGATGCTGGACAGCCGCATCATCGCAAGCACGGTGCCGAAGAAGATGCCGAGGACGATGGCCAGCACGGTCAGCGTCAGCGTGAACGTCATCCCCACCTTCATCAGGTAGGGCAGGTTGCGCAGGATGACGCCGAAATCGAAGGGTCCGAACATGCGTCCTCGGCTCCGCTGTCCCCGATTCGCTCAGTGCCCGCCGCCCTGCACCGCAGGGCCTATGAATCCGGGGACCGCGACGCGCCTTTCCAGCCAGCGCATCGCGAACACGACGAAGACATTCACGACGATGTAGATGATCGTCGCCGCGGTGAACGCCTCGAACACCTGGAAGCTGAACTCCTGCATCGCCCGCGCGGCTGCGGTCAGCTCGACGACGCCGATGGTGAGCGCCACCGACGAGTTCTTGATGATGTTCAGGAACTCCGACGTCAGCGGGGGCAGGATGATCCGGAACGCCACCGGCAGGAGGACGAAGCGATAGGTCTGCGGCAGCGTCAGGCCGAGCGCGGTGCCCGCCATCTGCTGGCCGCGCGGCAATGCCTGGATCCCTGCGCGCACCTGCTCTGCGACCCGCGCGGCGGTGAAGGTGCCGAGGCACAGCACCGCCGGCACGAACGACGCCCAGGGCGGCGGCATCTGCTTGATGGCGTCGCCCATCGCGCGCGGAAGGAACTCGGGGAACACGAAGTACCACAGGAACATCTGGACCAGCAGCGGGATGTTGCGGAACAGCTCGACATAGCCGTTGCCGATCCGCACCGCCCACTTGCGCGGCGTCGTGCGGATGACGCCGAGGATGGACCCGATGACCAGCGCGAGGACCCATGCCGCCAGCGCGGTCGCGAGGGTCCACGCCAGCCCGACCAGCAGCGTGTGCAGGTAGGTGCCGGTGCCCTCCGGCGTCAGCTGCCAGAAGATCTTCCAGTTCCAGTGGTAGTTCACGCCAGCGCGCTCACGGTCGTGGATGGCCTGCAAGGCTGCCGATGCGCGACGGGGGGCCCAAGCCCCCCGTCGGTCGGCGTCAGCGATTCACCGATACTACTTGTAGACGTTCGGGTCGGGCGAATCCGTCGGATTCGCGAACACCCGCTTCAGCGAATCGCTGATCGGAAAGTCGAGGTTGATTCCCTTGGGCGGGATCTTGCTCAGGAACCACTTGTCGTAGATCTTCTCGATCTCGCCGCTCTTGTAGAGCTTGACCATCGCGTCGTCGACGACCTTCTTGAACTCCGGATCGTCCTTGCGCAGCATCAGGCTGTACGGCTCGACCCCGAGGCTCGCCGACGAGATGTGGAACTCGGCGGGATTCTTCGAGTTCGCGACCAGTCCGTAGAGCAGGATGTCGTCCATCAGGAACGCCTTGGCGCGACCGGTCTCGACCATCATGAACGCGGCCGCATGGTCGTTCGCCGACAGGATGTTCATTTCCATCTTGTCCTTGGTGTTGAGCTCGTTCAGCGCCTTGATGTCGGTGGTCCCCGCCGTCGATACGATGGTCTGGCCCTTCATCGAAGCGATCGTGTCCATGTTCGAGGACTTCTTCGCGACAAAGCGGTACTTGATCACGAAATAGGTCATGCCGAAATCGACCTGCTGCTTGCGTTCGGCGTTGTTGGTGGTCGAGCCGCATTCGAGGTCGATGGTCCCGTTCGCCATCAGCGGGATCCGCGTCGACGGCGTCACCGGGTTGAGCGCCACCTTGAGGTTCGGCATGTTCAGCTTTGCCTTCACCGCGTCGACGACCTTGTAGCAGATGTCCATCGCATAGCCGACGGGCTTCTGGTTCTCGTCCAGATACGAGAACGGGATCGACGCTTCACGGTAGCCGATGGTGATCGTGCCCGTGTCCTTGATCTTCTTCAGCGTGCCCGTGTCCTGCGCGAGGGCGGGTGCCGCGACGAACGCCAGCGCGGCGAGCAGCAGCGGAAGCTTGAGCTTTTTCATGTGGTTGACTCCCGGGATGACATGATTGGTTCGGCCCCCCGGTGCCGGGCGGGCCTGTGACCGCGCGATTTTACGGGCGCCCGGCGGGAAAGTCCAAGGCCGGCCCGGCGTACCCGCGGCAGCGCCGGCGTACCATTGGCGGACGGCCGCCGGGCGACGCCCCCGGCTGCGATCCCCGACCCGATGCGCCTCTCGCCGATCCTGCCGATTCCCGCGCTGCGCACCATCGAAGGGCGTCACGCCCACCAGCCGTTGATGGAGCGGGCGGGCGCCGCGGCGGCCGACATCGCCGCCGCGATGCTCGGATCGGATCGCGGGCGCGTCGTCGTTCTTGCCGGTCCGGGCAACAATGGCGGTGACGCACTGGTCGTCGCGCGCCGGCTGCGCGAGCGCCAGGTCGGCGTCGACGTCGTCGCGGCCACCGATCCCTCGCGACTTCCACCCGATGCCGCTGCGGCATATGCAGCGTTGCGTGCCGCCGGCCAGGAATTCCTCGCGGCACCTCCGGCGGCAGAGCCCGCGCTCATCGTCGACGGCCTCTTCGGCATCGGCCTCGCGCGCCCGATCGCCGCGCCCTATGCGCAGTGGATCGAATGGGCGAACGCCAGCGGCGCGCCGATCCTCGCGCTGGACATACCGAGCGGACTCGACGCCGCAACCGGCGTTGCCCGTGCGCCGACGATCGTCGCGACCGCCACCGCGACGTTCATCGCGCTGAAGCCGGGCCTGCTCACTGGCGCCGGTCCCGACCATTGCGGCGACATCACCGTCCATGCGCTCGGAATCGGTGCGGACATCGACCCCTCGGCGCACTTGCGCCTGGAGTGGCCGGGGCTTGCGCTCGACCTGCCTGCCGTTCTTGCGCGCCGCAGGCGCGCAACGCACAAGGGCAGCTTCGGCACCGTATGCATCGTCGGCGGTGCCCCGGGCATGGTCGGCGCGCCACTGCTCGCCGGCCGCGCGGCGCTGCGGTCGGGCGCAGGCCGCGTCGTGATCGGTTTCGCCGCCGACGACCCGCCGCGGGTCGACCCCGTCGCGCCCGAGCTGATGCTGCGCAGCGCGGAGGCCCTCGACCAGGGCGCCGATGTCTGGGTGGTCGGTCCGGGGCTCGCGCGCAATGATCGCGCACATGCGCTGACCGCCGATGCGATCGCCCGCGAGCAGCCGCTGGTGCTCGATGCCGATGCGTTGAACATCGTCGCGACCGACGACGCTCTGCAGCGCGCGCTCGCGCTGCGCGGGGCGCCGACGCTCCTGACGCCCCATCCGGCCGAAGCCGGGAGGCTGCTGCGCAGCGACACCGCAGCGATCCAGGCCGATCGCGTCGGTTCCGCGATCAGCCTCGCCACGACGCTGCGCGCCCACGTCGTGCTGAAAGGCAATGGCAGCATCGTCGCCCGTCCCGACGGCACCTACGACATCAATGCGACGGGGAACCCCGCGCTGGCGACGGCGGGCTCGGGCGACGTACTGGCCGGCATCCTTGGCGCACTGCTCGCACAGGGCGTCGACCCCGCGACCGCGATGCGCATCGGCGTCTGCCTGCACGGCGCCGCCGCCGACGCCCTGGTCGCCCAGGGTGTCGGGCCGCTGGGGGTGTGCGCGTCGGAAGTGATCGACGCCGCGCGCGCGCTGGTCAACGACGCCACGCGGCCCCCGGCGCGGCGCTGATGTCCGGCCGCGTCAGGGCAGCAGCAGCGTCGCCCCGGTCGTCTGGCGCCCCTGCAGCGCGCGATGCGCGTCGGCCGCGTCCTTCAGCGCGAAGGTCTGTCCGATGCCGGCGCCGACCTTGCCCGCTTCGACCATCGCGAACAGCTCGCCGGCCATCGCCGAGAGCGACGCGCGATCCACCGCGTGATGGGCAAGCGTCGGCCGTGTCGCGTAGAGCGAACCCTTCTGCGAGAGCAGAAGGATGTTGAACGGGGCGATCGGGCCCGACGCATTGCCAAAGCTCGCGAACATGCCGCGTCGCGACAGGCAATCGAGCGATGCCGGGAAGGTGTCCTTGCCGACCCCGTCGTAGACCACCGGAACGCCCTTGCCGCCGGTGATCTCCTTGACGCGATCGACGAAGTTCTCGCGCGTGTAGACGATCGTGTGCGTGCATCCATGCTCGCGCGCCAGCGCGGCCTTCGCATCCGAGCCGACGGTTCCGATCATCGTGACCCCGAGTGCGCGCGCCCACTGGCAGGCGATCAGTCCCACGCCACCCGCAGCGGCGTGGAAGAGGATCGTCTCGCCGCCCTTGAGGGGGAACGTCTGCCGGAACAGGTATTGCACGGTGAGGCCCTTCAGCATCAGCGCTGCGGCGCTGCGGTCGTCCACGGCCGCAGGCAGCTTGACGAGCTTGTCCGCCGGCATGACGCGCTCGGTGCTGTAGGCGCCCAGCGGACCGGTGCAATAGGCGACGCGATCGCCGGGAGCGATCCAGTCGACGCCGGCGCCGACCGCCTCGACGACACCGGCGGCTTCGGTGCCGAGGCCCGACGGCAGCGTGACCGGGTACAACCCGCTGCGATGATAGGTGTCGAGGTAGTTGACGCCGACCGCGGTGTGGCGCACGCGCGCCTCTCCGGCGCCCGGCGCGCCGACCGCGATCTCGTCGAAGGACAGGACCTCGGGACCGCCGGTGGCGTGGATTCGTATTGCGTGAGACATGTGGTGCTCCGATCGAATTTGAGTGAGACTCGCGTGCAGCGCACGCTCTCCGCGGTTCCGGTGCAGGTCCCGGCGAACGCCGGGGCCGCGGCGCTGTCCTCCGTCGAGTCGTCGACAGTCTGCATTCGAACATGAGCGTCCGCAACCTCGAAAAACTGTTCCGCCCGCGGTCGGTGGCCCTGATCGGCGCCTCCGACCGGCCGGGGAGCATCGGCGCCGTCGTCATGCGCAACCTGCTGGCATCGGGCTTCGCCGGGCCGATATATGCGGTCAATCCGGCCCACCCGAGCATCGCCGGCAGGCGGGCCTACGCTTCGGTCGCCGATCTCGACGAGGCACCCGACCTTGCGCTGGTCGCCACGCCGCCCGACACGGTGCCCGGAATCATCTCCGCGCTGGGTGAGCGCGGCACCAAGGCAGCGGTCGTGCTCACCGCGGGCCTTGCGGCGCGCCGCGACGCGAGCGGCAGGACGCTCGAGCAGGCAATGCTCGATGCCGCGCGTCCGCACCTCCTCAGGATCCTCGGTCCCAACTGCCTCGGCCTGCTCGTCCCGCCACTCGCGCTGAACGCGAGCTTCGCCCACGTCGATGCGCGCCCCGGCAGCCTCGCTTTCGTCTCCCAATCGGGTGCGCTGACGACCGCGCTGCTCGACTGGGCGCAATCGACGGGCATCGGCTTTTCCCATTTCATTTCGCTGGGCGAGGCCGCCGACGTCGATTTCGGCGATATCCTCGACTACCTGTCGTCGGATCCCGCGACCTCGGCGATCCTCCTCTACATCGAGTCGATCCGCGAGGCCCGCAAATTCATGAGCGCAGCGCGCGCGGCATCGCGCAACATGCCGGTGATCGCGGTCAAGGCGGGACGCGCCGCCGAAGGGGCCAAAGCCGCGGCGTCGCATACGGGAGCCCTCGCCGGCGCCGACGACGTCTACGACGCGGCGCTCGCGCGCGCCGGGGTGCTGCGCGTCGACACCACCCTCGACCTCTTCGGCGCAGCCGAGACGCTGGCCCATGCGGGACGCTATGCAGGCGAACGGGTCGTCATCGTCACCAACGGCGGCGGCCCCGGAGTGATGGCCACCGATGCGCTGATCGCGGGGGGCGGCAGGCTCGCGTCGCTGTCGGCGCAGACGATCGAGCGTCTCGACGCACAGCTCCCTTCGACCTGGTCGCGTGCGAACCCGGTCGACATCATCGGCGATGCGCCGGTCGAGCGATATGTCGCCGCGTTCGACGCGCTGCTCGCCGAGCCCGCCGCCGACGCCCTGCTGTTCATCCACGCACCGACGGCCGTCGTGCCGAGCCATGCGATCGCGACGGCCTGCGCGCCGCTCATCGCGGCTTCGAACAAGATGGTGCTGGCCTGCTGGCTGGGGGGCAACGGGCTCGACGCCGCGCGCGCCGAGTTCACCGCTGCCGGGATTCCCGACTACGTGACACCGGAAGCCGCCGTGCGCGCCTTTCTCGATGTCGCCAAGTTCTTCCGCATCCGGCGTCTGTCGGCCGAGACCCCGCCTTCCATACCCGGACAGTTCGAGCCGGATGTCGCCGCCGTGCGCAGCGTCGTCGAGACTGCGCTCGCCAGAGGCAACGCGCTTCTGAGCGAACCCGAGGCCAAGCGCGTGCTGGCAGCCTACCGCATTCCCGTCGTCCAGACGCGGGTGGTCGAATCGATCGCAGGGCTTGGCGATGCAGCGAAGGCCGTCGGTCTTCCCGCGGCGCTCAAGATCCTGTCGCCGGACATCAGCCACAAATCGGATGTCGGCGGCGTGGCATTGGATCTCGAGACGACCGAGGAGGTCGAATCCGCCGGACGCGCGATGCTCGCGCGCGTGCACAAGCTGCGCCCCGACGCGGCAATCACCGGCTTCACGCTGCAGCCGATGGTGCGTCGCAGCGGCGCGCACGAGCTGATCGTCGGCGCCACGAGCGATCCGGCGTTCGGCCCGGTGATCCTGTTCGGACAGGGCGGCACGGCCGTCGAGGTGATCGCCGATCGCGCGGTCGCCCTGCCGCCGCTGAACATGAAGCTCGCGCGCGAACTCGTCGGTCGCACGCGCGTCTCGAAGCTCCTGGCCGGATACCGCGACCGCCCGGCAGCCGACCGCGACGCCATCGACCTGACGCTGGTCAAGATCGCGCAGCTCGTCGCCGACATCCCCGAGATCGTCGAGCTCGACATCAACCCGCTGCTCGCCGACGCCAACGGCGTCGTCGCACTCGATGCACGCATCCGCATTGCGCCCTGCACGGTGCCGGGTGCCGCAAGGCTGGCGATCCTCCCTTACCCCAGCGACCTCGAGGAGCACATCGAGCTCGCCGGGCGGCCAGTGCTGCTGCGCCCGACCCGCCCCGAGGACCAGACGGACCATGCGGCATTCCTTGCGCGAACCGATCCGGACGCGATACGCACCCGCTTCATCCATCCGGTGCGCGCCTTCGAGCATCCGAACCTGGCGAGCCTGACGCAGATCGACTACAACCGCCAGATGGCATTCATCGCGACGCCGGCGCGCGCGCGCGAGTCGATATTCGGAATCGTCCGCTCGGTCACCGATCCGGACAACGACAGCGCCGAGTTCGCGATCCTGGTCCGCTCCGACCTCAAGGGGCACGGGCTGGGCTACGCCCTGCTCGACAAGATGATCCGCTACTGCCGCAGCCGGGGAACGCGCGAGCTCTGGGGCGACGTGATCGCCGGCAATTCAGCGATGCTGGATCTCGCCGCGGCGCTGGGCTTTCGTGCCGGAACGCCGGACCGGGGCCTGGTTCGGGTGACCCTCGCGCTCTGAATCCCAAGTGGACGACGTCAGTCCCGAGGGGGTGGACCGACCCCGGGTGAGGAGGCGCCCGAGTTCCGCGGGCCGGTCAGCGCGGGTCCCGCGGAGGCTGCGACTGGCGGCGCCGGCGGGAAGATTTTCGCGGCCGTGCGGAGGCCACCGCGCCTGCAGGCGAGCGGTCGGAACCCGCGAATTCGCGAACGACCTGGCGCAGCTTGCCGCTGGTCGCGTCCGGAATCGGCAGGCGCGCATCGAGCTCGACGGCGACGTCCGGAAGGCCCTGGGTGCCGAGGTAGCGCTGCAATCCCGACGCCGCCGCCTCGAATGCCCGGGCGCGACGCTGCGGCTCGTCGATGTCGATGCGCAGCGCGAGCGTGTCGGGTCCCGACTGAGCGATCTGGAAGCGATGGACGTCGGCCGCCTCCTCGACGACTGTCGTCAGCGCCAGCGGAATGAGCCGGACCGCCGTGCCATCGCGGGCCCGGAACGACAGCATGTCCTCGCGGCGACCCTCGACGCGGATTGCCGGCATCGGATTCCCGCAGCGGCAGCGCTCCGGACTCGCGGTGACGGCGTCGCCGAGGTCGTAGCGGATCACGGGTTGGACGTGGTTGGCGAGGTTGGTGATCAGCACCGTATGCGAGGTCTTGCCCGGCGGCGTCGGCGACTGATCGGCCTCGACCGGCTCGACGACCACCCAGTCCGCATTGACGTGCAGCCATCCTTCGGCGCAGCCGAAGGCGATGCTCATGCATTCGGATGCGCCGTATTCGTTGATGACCGGGCACCCGAACGCGCGCTCGAGCTCTGCATGCGCTGCGGGTGCCAGGTATTCGCCGCCCGACCAGACGACGCTGGGATCGATGTGCAGGCGGCCGGCGCCCCGCTCGTCTGCCAGCACCATCAGCATCGTCGGGTAGCTCGCGAGATAGGACGGCCCGAAATCGTTCAGCCGGTTGACCAGGTGATCCAGCGGCTCCATGATCGAAAAGCCGCGCGCCGCCAGGCCCGGCGCCGTGCGGACGACGCGCTCCCACGATGCGATGCTCGCGAAGTGATCACCGGTCGCCGCAATGAGCGCCGCGCGTCCGCCCTTGAACATCCCGGCGAAGCAATGCGTGGCAACGCTGCCCGCGCTCATCTGCACGGCGATCAGCGCGTCGTAGACGTCGAGGGCGAGGCTGTCCTGGATGTAGACGCCGGGCTCGCCCGTCGTTCCCGAGCTCTTCCATACGACATAGCGACCGAGAAACCGCTCGCCGACATGCGCGCGATCCGCCAGGAAGCGCTCGACGTCGTCACGGCGAATCGCGCGGTCGGTCACCCAGTCGTCGAAGCGCTCCATCAGCGCGTGCCGGTGCATCACCGGCAGCTGGTCGATCCGGAAGTCCTGCGGCAATGCGCGATACGCTTCGCCATACAACGGCGAGTGCGCGCGGGCGTGCCGGACGAGCTGATGCAGGCGACTGCGCGCCGCCTCGCGGACCGCGTCGATCCCCGCCATGCGACCCCACCACAGCTGCCATACGCCTGGCCACCAGGTGGTGAGCCGCCTCGCCGTCTCGAGCGGCGCCGGCCGTCCCCGGCCCCCTGACGGGGCGGCAGACGGCAGTGGATCCGGGGCGCCCATCGGTCGGCTCGGCCGGAGGCTTCGCGCCACGCGAAGGCGAGCGTGGCCGGGCAAGCCCGTCGGCGCGGGGGAACGCGCTAGTCGGCGGCCGGGTCCGTCACCGCCGCCAGCGCCGCAGTCGCCCGTTCCCGGGCGGCCACGGACGTCCGCGTCCGCGGGGCTGCAGCCTTGGTCCGGGTTGCCGCTGCGCGCTCGGGCGAGCGCACCAGCAGCACCGGAACCCGGGATTCGCGCAACACCGCCTCGGCATCGCTGCCCATCAGCACGCGGCGCAGGCCACGCCGGCCGTGGGTTCCCAGCACGATGACCTCGGCGCGAGCCTTGCGCGCCTCGCGGACGATCACATCCGAAATCGCTTGCCCCTTGGATTCGACCAGCACCGTCTTGGCGGTGACCCCGTTGTCGCGCGCCAGCGCCTCGGCTTTCGCGAGCAGCTTGCGTCCATTGGCGCGCAGGTCCGCGAGCAGGGTGTCGACGTAGTCGGCGGGGATGTAACCCATGTCGCCCACGTAAGCAACGCTGGCGACGTTGTCGATCACGTGCAGCACGGTGAGTGCGGCGCGCTGGTCGGACGCGAGCCCGATCGCGGCCTTGAGGCCGCGGGTCGCCGTGGAGCTGCCGTCGATTGCCACGAGTACCTGCTTGAACATGAATGCTCTCCCGTTGAACGCAAGGCGAAGGCGCGCCGGCACCGGCGCAGCGCCTCCCCATCTCTCGACCATTGGACGCGCACCGGCGGGATCGCGCGTTGATCCCGGTCAATCGCCGGCACCGGGCGTGTAGCTTGCCGCAGGTCCCGGTGGCGAGCAACCGCCGCGGCGCAAGTCCGGGGCCCCGTGAACGATGAAGCGGCGGCTCCAGGCGCGCGTGGCAGCGCCGGAACGACCGCCTGGCCGGCCGCCCTGGCGCCGGTGACGCGCCGTCAGGCGGCGCCGTCGATCACGCCGAACTCGACCGGCGCCCGCATGTAGAGGATGCCGATGCCCTCGGCCCGGATCCGATCGAGCAGTCGCTGGGCGTCCTCTTCGCTGACCGCGAAGTCGACCTGGACGGTGAGATCACCCGCAAGCTCGAAGAAATGCTCTTCGCGCATCACCCCATGGCGTCCGAAACCGGCGATCGCGCGAAACGCCGAGCCACCGTGGATCCCGAGGCCCTTTGCCTGCTGCAGCAGCCATTCGTAGAGCAGGACGTGGCGGTGCTTGCGGTTCTCGTGGACGTAGAAGCGAAGCAGCGTGCCATTCATGACGAAGTCCCCCATGCGAACAGCCCGCGCACCAGCACGATCCCGATGATGGTCATCAGCAGGGATCCCGCAACGTGGGCGACGATGCCCAGGCCGGCCCACATCCATTCGCGGCGCACGAGCAGCGTCGTCATTTCGGCCGAGAACGTCGAGAAGGTCGTCAGTCCGCCGAGGAAGCCGGTGGTGACGAAGAGCCTCAGCTCGGGCGACATGATTGCGTGGCGGGTGACGAGCTCCATCGCCAGGCCCATCAGCAATCCTCCCGCCAGATTGGCCGTCAGCGTCCCGAGCGGCAGCGTGGGAAAGACGGGGTTGAGCGCGATCCCCAATCCCCAGCGCAGCCAGGCACCGATGGCCGCGCCGACGCCGACGGCCGTGAACGATCCCCACGCGAGCATGCACATCCTCCTGCCATGGTCATGGCGCCATCACACGTCCAGGGCGGTAACGCAGTGGGTGCGCCTACCCTGCCCCAAACACCGGGACTGCGGGTAGGCATCATCGGCCTTGCGGCGGTTTGGCGGCGCGCCGCGGCATGCGGGCGGCAACGCGGGCACGGGAGGAATGCCATCTCCGTGACCGGATTCTAGCGGCCCCCCGCAGCGGAAACAAGATTCGCCGGGCGCGCAGGCCCTCGACCCGCGCAGCCATGGCACTCCCGGCGACCGATGCGGTCAATCACAGGGCCGGCAGCCCGCGCTCGGGGCCCGGGCGCGTGCGCCGGGGCGATGCGGGTCCGGCCGGTGCGGAAGTATCGGCGTCCACGATCGATGGAGAAATGGCGATGCGCTTGAGCAGGATCGGATATTTCGCGGATTTCGTCGTCTATCCCATGCTGCTGGCGGCCCTGTCATGGGGAACGCTGCGCCGCGCGCTCCCCCTTCAGCGCGAGGACTGGGTGCTTGCGTTCGGCGCCGGGCTTTGCTGCTGGACGCTGCTCGAGTACGCGCTGCACCGCTACGTCCTCCATCACGCACCTCCGTTCCGGAGCATGCACGCGAAGCATCACGCGAGCCCGGCCGCGTTGATCGGTACGCCCAGCTGGCTCAGCGTTTCGCTGATCGGCGGTCTCGTCTTCGTTCCTTTGCTGCGCGAGCTGCAGGTGGATGTCGCGAGCGGCGCCACGGCGGGCGTGATGCTGGGCTACCTCTGGTACGTCGGCGTCCATCATGCCGCCCATCACCGGCGCGCGCGTCCCGGCACCTATCTCCACCGGGCGAAGCAGCGCCACGCGCTGCATCATCATTCGCGGCGCGCGTGCAATTTCGGCGTGACGACCGCGTTGTGGGACATCGTGTTCGGCTCGGCGCGTTCGCCCGCGCGCTAGGGCCCCGGGCGGTCACGCCGCCCTGCGCCATGACCCGCCAGTTTCAGCGGCCTGCTTCGAGCAGGCGTGCGACGTCCGCTGCCTTCGGCAGCGGCGCGACGGCGCCATAGCCCAGGGTCGTCAGCGCCGCGGCGACATTCGCGTAGCGCGCAGCGACGAAGGGGTCGTCGCCGGCAACGATGCGCGTGAGGAACGCCCCGTCGAAGCAATCCCCGGCGCCGGTTGCGTCGATGGCATCGACGCGCTTTCCCCGCAGGTGCTCGCGACGCACCCCATCGGACACCAGGCAGCCGTCCGGCCCGAGCTTGACGATGACGGTCGGCGCCCCGAGAGCATGGCATTCGTCGACGATCCGCGAGGGATCGTCGGTGTCGAACAGGATCCGGGCGTCGTCGAGGCTGGGCAGCGCCCAGTCGGCGACGCGCATCGAGGCGAAAATGATCGCCCGGGCACGGGCAAGCGGCCACAGCTTGAGGCGCAGATTGGTGTCATACGCGATGCGCAGGCCGGCGCTGCGCGCGGCGTCGATCGCGGCAAAGCAGGCGTCGCAGGCCGAGGCGGAGATCGCCTGGCTGATCGCCGACAGGTGCAGCACTCGCGCGGACGCGATCACCGGCAGCGGCAGCGACGACGGGGCGAGACGCGATGCCGCCGACCCGCTGCGCAGGTACGAGAACTCGTGGCCACGCGCATCGTGCGACACGAAGTAGATCCCGGTGGGGGCCTCGCCGTCGACGGCCACGCCGGTCGTGTCGACGCCCTCGTCTTTCCACAGTTCGAGCAGGCGGCGTCCGAACGCGTCACTGCCGACGCGCGAGACATAGCCGCTGCGGGCGCCGAGCCTCGCGGCGGCGATCACGGTGTTCGACGTGTCGCCGCCAAAGCCCTGCAGCCAGGTGCGCGGGTCGTCGCTGCGGGCCTGGTTGAACTCGACCATGGCCTCGCCGATGGCGACGATGTCGAGCCCGTCCTTCACGCCCGGTCCGTCGGCCATCGACCGCCGCGTCGCACGCGCCACGCCTCAGGAACTGCGCGCGGGCAACGCGCGAAACGCCGCCGCATAGGCCGCCGCCCCGGCGCGCACGGCCGCGGGATCCGCAGCCGGTTTGTAGAGATTCGAACCGGTGCCGAATCCCGCTGCGCCTTCGGCCCACCACGGCCCCATGTTGTCGGGCCGGATGCCGCCGACTGCGAATACCAGGGTCCCGGCCGGCAGCACCGCACGCCAGGCCCGCAACGCCGCCGGGACCATCGCTTCCGCAGGGAACATCTTGAGCCCGTCGGCACCCGCGGCGAGCGAAGCGAATGCCTCGGTGGGGGTCGCCACGCCAGGCAGGCAGACCATCTGCTGCCGCTTCGCTTCGCGGACGATCGCGGTGTCCGCGTGCGGCATCACGATGAGGCTGCCGCCTGCGTCCCGGACGCGCGCCACGTCGGCGACATCGAGCACGGTGCCCGCCCCGACGAGGCAGCGATCACCATGGCCCTGCGCAAGCCGTCTGATCGATTCGAAGGGCTGCGGCGAGTTGAGCGGGACCTCGAGGATCCGGAATCCCTCCGCATACAGCGCCTGCGCCACTGCCGGGATTTCATCGGGGGTGATGCCGCGCAGGACCGCGACCAGCGGAAGCGGCGACAGGTAATCGTCAAGCTTCATCGACTGAATCGTTCAGGACGGTTGGAGCGCCGCGGTGACCAGCCCCGCATGCACTGCGATGCGCCACAGCCCGTGCGCGGCGGCATCGGGATCGGCGGTTTCGGCGACGATGCCCGCATCGGCGAGCGCGAGCTCGTAGCGCGCCGCCAGCGCACCGTCGCCGATGATGCGCACGGCACCCGGGTCGGCGCCGGCGTGGGTCGCCCACTCGCGCGCAGCGCGGATCTCGCGTCCGATCAGCAATCCGGAAAGCCAGTCGGCGACATCGTCGGGCGACAGCATTCCCGCGAGCACCAGCGTGCGCGCGCCGAAGATGTCGTGCGCAAGCTCGCCCGCCTGGAGCCCGCGCGCGGCGCCGCGCGAAAACGCGTCCTGCGCCAGCGCCTCGGGGTCGCCTGCAGCGAGGCGGCCGAGAATGCTGTGCTCGAGCAGCACCGAGTACAGCTCGCCGGTCATGAATGTCGTGAAATCGACGACGCGACCGTGATCGACGCGCGCCCACTTGCTGTGGGTACCCGGGAGCACCGCGAGCACGCCGTGCTCGCCAGGATCGACAGCGCCCAGCAGCTGGGTCTCCTCGCCGCGCATCACGTCGGGCACCCCGGCGGCATCGAAGGTCGCGATCCCGGGAACGATCGTCAGCCGCTCGACGCGGGTCTGCACGACACGATCTGCAAGCGCGGCGAGCGACGCCGGGCAATCGACGTAGGGTGCTTCCAGCCATCCCTGGCGGCTGCCGATCATCCCGCAGGCGATCATCGGCGCGACGTCGGAGCGCCAGTCACCCAGTAGCTCCTCGAGCGCGAGATCGAAGCGGCCGTCCTTGATCTGCCGGACGCCGAGCGGCGCCCGGCGCGAACCCAGCAGCCGCCCGGCGCCATCGAAGCGATAGGCGCGTGCGCTGGAGGTTCCCCAGTCGATGGCGATCAGTGCAGTTTCGGACAAGGTGGTTCCCGGAGCGCGGGCTGCGGGCGTGACGGGCCGTCGAAAGCTACCAGCGCCGCGCAGCCTCCGCGTCGCTGTCGCGCGCCTCGACCCAGCGATCGCCCGAGGGCGTGCGCTACTTCTTCCAGAACGGCGCCCGGGTCTTGAGCAGGTCGATCACGTAGCGACACGCGTCGAATGCCATGCCGCGGTGCGCGCTGGTGACGGCGACGAGCACGATCTGGTCGCCGGGCGCGAGCGGCCCGACGCGATGGATGACCAGGGCGTCCCGGATATCGAAACGCGCGCGGGCCTCGGCCACGATCTCGGCGAGCGCGGCCTCGGTCATGCCGGGGTAGTGCTCGAGCGTCATCCCCTCGATGCTCGCCGAGTCGTTCATGTCACGCACGGTTCCGATGAAGGTCGCGATCGCGCCGACACCGGTATCGCCGCTGCGCAGCTTGGCGATCTCCTGCGCGATGTCGAAATCCGCCGTCTGCACGCGAACGTTCATCGCCGCGGTCATTTCAGCCTCCGGTGACGGGCGGGAATACCGCCACTTCGTCGCCGTCGTGCACGGGAGTGCCCGGGTGAGCCACGCGATGGTTGACGGCGAAGCGCACCGCCCGTCCGTCGGCAAGCTCGGTTGCCCAGGGCCCGCCGCGGGTACGCAGCGCGACGAGCACGCTGGCGACGGTCGGACCCTCGTCAGCCGCCAGCGTCAGCGTCTCGCCGGTCGAGCCGAAAGCTTCGCGCAGCCGCGCCAGATAGACGAGTCGCACGGTCGTCGCGACGATGGATGCGGGAACGTTCGCCATGGGAAACGTATCGGATGGAGCCGAGCCAACCGCGTGGTGGCAGTGCGGCGCCAAAGTCTCGATTGTACAACCGCAGTGACGCGCGCCGCGGAACGTGCCGCGGGACCAGCGGAGCCGCGTGGCGACCCGGACTAGAAGCGGAACTGCATGCCGAACTGGACCTGATCGGAATCGGGCAGCGGCCCGGTCACGGTCTCGCCGGCGAAGCGCGGGAAGCGCGCGTATTCGAGTCGCAGGCCCAGGGCGCCGGTAATGTCGTAGCGGACACCGACCCCGTAGTTGACGCCATCCCGCAGCGACCGTGCATCGCCGGGCGACAGCGCTGCAATCGCGTAGCCGGGCAATCCTTCGCTCTGCGCGTAGCCCAGGCGACCGTAGAGCGAGATGCTCCTGACGAGCGACCACGACGTGTAGACGTCCGCATTCCATGTCCGGTCGCCGGCCGTGGGCACCAGCGACAGCCCGACGCCGCCCGGACCGCCGGCATCGAGCTCCCACATCCGGTGGCGGTCGGCCATCGAGAACGATCCTTCGAGGGCGAGGTCGTTGGCGAAGCGGTAGCCACCGAAGAGCAGCGAGCGCCGCATCCCGGAATCGTCGGTCACCGGCGGGGCGAAGCGTCCCCACACCGACGTGAGATGGCCGAAATTGACCCCACCGGCGTCCACACCCGCCTCGCGCAGGGCCACGCCGCCGTAGAAGCCCGCGACGTGCCCGGCGCCGCCGCCTGCGTCCTGGGCGAACACCGGCCCGGCGGCGACAGCCGCGAGAATGGTCACGGCAAGTATCTGATTCCTCGACATAACCGCCAAAACCTCTTCGAATGCCGCAGCGCCCCGACACCCGTGCGACACCGGTCATCGCCGCATTGGGCAGACGCCGGCCGCAGAGGTTCAACGTACTCCCGCGACAGGGCTTCGTCAATCGGACGCCGGCCAGGCGGCGGCGCGATCGACGACGAACGCCGCAATGCCCGCGATGTCGTCGAGATCGAACACCGGCAGGCCGACGGGTGCCGCCGAACGGTCGTCGGTCGCGACCGCGACGACATTGGCGTCGTCCGGGTGAAGCGGCGGCTTCCCGATCGAGGGGCGCCAGATTTCCAGCTTGGGAACCGGGACGGTCTTGTAGCCTTCAAGCAACACGATATCGCAGGGCGACAGCCGGGCGAGGCCCTCGGCGAACGTCGGCTCGGGTGCGCCACGCAACTCGTGCATCAGCGCCCAGCGTGCAGCCGAGCTGACCAGCACTTCGGCGCAGCCGGCCTGCCGATGCCGCCAGGAGTCCTTCCCGGGCTGGTCGACGTCGAAGCCGTGGTGGGCGTGTTTGATCAGCGACACGACCAGTCCCCGTCCGACCAGGATCGGCACCAGGGCCTCGATCAGTGTCGTCTTGCCGCTGCCCGACCAGCCTGCGAACCCGAATACGCGCATGGATGCCGTAGCGTCGTTCCCGTTCTACCTGACCGCCGCGGGCTGCAGGCGGATCCGGCGCCAGGGTGCTGGCGCGGCGGGCAGGTTCGCCTGCGCGGCGAGACCGGCATCCACGATCGCGCCATCCCACACCATGACACCCTCCGCCAGCCCCGGGAACTCGTCGAGGGCCGCAGCGATTCCCCGTCCTGCCAAGCCGCGGACGTAATCCAGCGTGGCCGCGCAAAGCGCGGACGTCGCGGTGCGGGGCACCAGCGCCGGCATGTTCGGCACCGCGTAATGGACGACCCCCTCCTCGACGTACATCGGGGCGGAAAGCGTCGTCATGCGCGAGGTCTCGGCGATGCCCCCCTGATCGATCCCGACGTCGACGAGCGCAGAGCCGCGCCGCATCGAGCGCAGCATCTCGCGGGAAATCAGCTTGGGCGACAGCCTGCCTGGCTCGAGCACCCCGCCGATCACGAGATCCGCCGCGGCGACCGCGGCGGCCAGTCCGGCGCCGGATTCACCGATGCGCCACGTGCCTGCGGATGTCCCCTCCTGCGCCAGCGCCTCGGCCAGCCGTGCAAGCCGTGACGGGCCGCGGGACCAGACATCGACACGGCACCCGAGGCGCGCGGCGATACGCGCCGCCTCGCAGCCGACGTTGCCGGCGCCCACGACGACCACGCGCGCAGCGGGAACCCCGTCGACCCCGGTGATCAGCGTCCCGCCGCCGTCGCAGCCGAACTGCAGCGCCTGCGCGCCGACCAACGGCGCGAGGCGCCCCGCGATTCGCGACATCGGGGCCAGCAACGGCAGCCCGCCATCGGCATCGCGAACCGATTCGCAGGCGATGACGCGCACGCCCGACGCGAGCAGTGCCGCGACGAGCGCCGGATCGCGATTCAGCTGGGCGAAACCGAAGATCGTCGTCCGCGGCCGCAGCCGCCCATATTCCTGGCGCTGCAACTCCTTGACCTTGACGATCAGTTCGCAGCTCCAGACCGCGTCCACGCTTTCGATCACCGCTGCGCCGCAGGCTGCATACGCAGCATCGGAAAACCCGCTCGCGACGCCTGCGCCGCATTCGACGACGACGTCGTGGCCGTCGCGCACCAGCACACGCACGGCGTCGGGAACCATGCCGACGCGCCGTTCGCCGTCCTTGGTCTCGCGTGGTATGCCGATGCGCATCAGGCGCGAGGGTGCCGGGCGGGCGCGGCGCACCCGCCCGCGACCCGCAGGAATCGGCATGCCGGCAGTGCGCAAAACGCGCGGGCGATGTCCATACGCAATTCGTCCTCGCAGGAATTCCGCGATTGTAGGCTTTCGGCCACGGCCGGGCTCGCTGCGACCGAGACTCGGGTCTTGGGCGCTCCTCTGCGCTCGCCTGCGCCACGATGTAGACTGCAAGCCTCGACGGCAGGCGATCGACGATGACGGATCCCTCCACTCCTGCAGGACGCGATTCCGGGTCGGCCCGGCACCGATCGATCGTCGATGCCCTCGAAGGCGTGATCGCCGACGTCCCGGTCCCGTCGACGCATCCGGCCGAGCGCCCGCACGAGGACACGGCCTCGATCGCGCGGCGCGCGGCCGTGCTCTCCGGGTCCCTCGCCCTTCCGCCGGGACCCCTCGCGTTCGCGACGCTGCTGCCCGATCTCTATCTGATCTGGCAGACCCAGCGCCAGATGGTGTCGGACATGTTCGGCGTCTACGGCCTCGGTGCGGAATTGACGCGCACGCACATGCTCTACTGCCTGTTCCGCCACGCGGCGAGCCACGTCCTGCGCGATGTCGCGGTGCGCAGCGGCCAGCGACTCGTGGTCCGCCAGCTTTCGGGCAGCGTGCTGAAGAGCACCCTGGGCGAGGTCGGCGTCAGCGTGTCGCAGCGCATCGTCGGCAATGCTGCCGGACGCTGGATTCCCCTGGCGGGCGCCGCCGCCGTCGGTGCGTATGCGTACTGGGACACCATGCAGGTCGCGGGGACTGCGCGACGCCTGCTCATGACGCTTCCAGCGGCCCCCGCACGCAACCCAACGCGGACCTGAACTCCCGTGTGCGGGCGCTATGAGCTCTCGAGCCATCCGACGGCGATCGCGCTGGCGTTCGGGCTCGCGCATCCTCCCGACCTGCGGCCGCGCTACAACATCGCGCCGACCCAGCGGGTGCCGATCGTCCGTCTCGATTCGGCGGGTCGCCGCGAGCTCGTTCAAGTGCGCTGGGGGCTCATCCCCCGGTGGGCGAAGGACCCGTCGATTGGACTGCGGATGTTCAATGCCCGCGCCGAAACGGTCGCCGACAAGCCGGCGTTCCGCATTGCCTATGCAAGGCACCGCTGCCTGATTCCCGCGAGCGGATTCTACGAATGGCAGTCATTGCCCGGCGGCAAGCAGCCGGTGCATATCGGCATGCCCGACGGGCGGCCGTTCGGCATGGCGGGCCTGTTCGAGCGCTGGCGAGCGCCGGATGACGAGGTCGTCGACAGCTGCACGATCGTCACGACGCGCGCCAACGACGCCCTGCGCCCGGTCCACGAGCGGATGCCGGTGATCATCGCCGACGCCGAGCATGGGCGCTGGCTGGATGCCGCGAACGCCGCGGTCGCGGATCTGCTGCAGCCATGGTCGGGAGAGCCCCTGCTCGTCTATCCGGTATCGACGCGCGTCAACGTCGCAGCCAACGACGATCCGGAGCTGCGCGAACCGCTGCAGCCGTCGTTGCTGTAACGCCGCGAACTGCGGACGCGCCGGGCCGGGACCATCCCGGGCCTAGCGCCCGAACAGCCTGTCGATGGCCTTGCCCAGATCGCCGGGGATCCCTGCGCTGCCACTCGGTGATCCGGAAGGGCGAGCTTGGGGCGCTTGGGGCGCCTGCTCGCGCGCGGCCGATCCACCCGTCGCGCCCATCGCGATCGCGCAGGGCTCGCCCCCGGTCGCGGGCGGCGCGACCAACGCCCGGCCGAGTGCCGCGAGCCCGCCGCCCTTTTCCGCAAGCGCGCCGATGCGGGCAATCGTCTGCGCCGATTGGACGGCGTCGACCCCCACGCCAGGATGCGCGAAGGATCCGCGCACCCGCACCAGGCTCGCGATCTGCGACACGTCGATCGAAACGCCGCGGCGCACCTGCGGCTGCAGCGCAAGGTCGATCGTCTCGTTCCTGAAGTCGATCGTTCCGCTCGCGAGGACGCCGATCTCGCCGGTCTCGACTGCGATCGAGTGATCGACGCGCGCGACGCCGTCGGAAACCGGCAGCCGGATGACGGCGCAGCGCAACTCGGTCGCATTGCGCGCGCCGCGCAAGGGGTCCAGCAGGACCGTGATCCGCGAAAGCGTCGATTCCGCCCCCCCTGCGGCACCCGCCAGGCTTGCCGGTCCCGACACCGCGAGCATGCTGCCGCTCATGCTGCTCGCCCAGCGATGCGGCGTCACGCCGCTGGCGGCGATGTCGACGCTCGCACGAACCTTGCCGCCCCGGATGTCGCGCGCGTTCCCGGTCAAGGCAGCGAGCGCGCCGAGGTCGACGTTCGTTGCGGAAAGCTGCAGGCGCAGCGATGGCGCGACGGCTCCGCGGGCGTTGAACTCGACATCGCCGGTCACCGAGCCGCCGAGCACCGCATCGGATGAAAGCTTCAGATGGAGCTTGCCCCCCTGCGACACGAACCGGGCATCGATCTTGCCGATCCGCTGGCCGCCGCGGAGCTTCACTTCACCGATCGCCAACCCGCCCTCGGCATCGAGCGCTGCCAGCGGCGCGAGCGGCAGCGGCGCATCGGGGATCATCCACTTCGCCCGGTCGTCGCCCGGCCTCGGCGGGATCGCCGATCCGGCCTCGGGCGGCCTGCCAGCGGGCAGCGACAGCGACGGAATGTCGAGTGCCACCACGTAACGCGTCCGTCCCGCGATGGCGACCGAGCGCAGGCTGCCGCGCGCCGCGATCGAACCATAGGCCAGGTCCAGATCGTCGAAGGTCGTCGTCGTTCCCGATCTGGCGATCTTGGTCGACAGGCTGACGCCGGTGCCGTCCACCTTCCCCTTGACCGCCACCGGATACGGCGTGCCCCGCGCGAGCAGGGATTGCACCGGACCGAGCTCACCCGAGAGCGCAACCGGCGTTCCATCGACCTTGCCGCGGAAGTCGATCGCCATCGGCGCGGTGAAATCGCGAGCGTGCACCGTCAGCCGGTCGACGCCAACGTCGGTCGTCCTGCCCGAAGCCCCGTCGCGCCAGGAGATCGCACCGTTGTCGATGACGAGGTTCGCGACGCCGATCGCGGCCATGGCACTCGCCGCGTCGGACGACGCGGCGGCAGGCTTCGCCGCAGTCGTGGTGGCTGCGGTGCCCAACTCCCAGTTGCCGCGCCCGTGCGCGTCGGTCTCCAGCGCGATCACCGGGTGGTCGAGTGTCAGCTCGACCACCTCGAAGCGCCGACGGATCAGCGGCAGCAAGGCGACCCGCGCCTCGATCTTCGTTGCGCGCAGCATCTCCCTGGCTTTGCCCCAAGGTGCGTTGCCGAAGCTGACGTCGCGGACGACCAGCCTGGGCTCGAGGGACAGCTTGAGATCGACCGGACCGGCAATAGCGAGCTCGCGTCCGGTCGCCGCCTTGATCCGCGCCTGCACGGGCCCGACCAGCGTGCGCGGATCGACGGTCGCGACCGCGATCGCAACCGCCACCAGGATCAACGCAGTGATTCCGGCGGCGACACCGAGAATGATCAGGGCTGCCCGACGCATCGCCCGATTCTATGCCAGCACGGACCCGCCCTCACCCGCCTCGCTCCCGCTCGGCACCCTCTCCCCCGCAGGGGGAGAGGGATGGGGTGGGGGTGCTGCTCCCTCGCCCGCTTGCGGGAGAGGGATGGCGTGGGGGTGCTGCTCCCTCTCCCGCTTGCGGGAGAGGGGCGGGGTGAGGGGATCGAACTAGCGCAGCGACGCGTTGATCGCTGCCAGCGCCGCGTTGCCGGGAACGAGCTCGGCGTCGGAAAGCGAGTTGAGGGGCGCGTCCACGGTCTGCAGCGCCGCGTGCATGTCGTCGCTGTCGGAATGCAGGTAGAGGAGACCGGTGACGACCTCGCCTTTCGCGCGGTGCGCCTCGAGGAAGGACATCGCCCGGACCTTGTCGGAAGGATCGTAGTCGGCATCGAGCTTGCGCAGCCGCAACAGGCCGCCGTCGTGCAGCACCACGTCGCGCGCGCCGCCTTCGGGATACTCGACGCCTATCGGTTCGCGCTCCGGCATGAAATCGAGCCGGTTGACGGCCTCGTTGTGCTCGCGCACGTAGTCGTAGCTCTTGGTCGACCCAGGATGGTTGTTGAACGCGACGCAGGGACTGATGACATCGATGAAAGCCGCACCGCGATGCGCGACCGCCGCCTTGATCAACGGGACGAGCTGGGCCTTGTCCCCGGAAAAGCCGCGCGCGACGAACGTGGCCCCGAGCGCCAGCGCGAGCAGCACGAGGTCGATCGGCTCGTCGTTGTTCACCGCGCCGCGCTTGCTTCGGCTCCCCTTGTCGGCAGTGGCCGAGAACTGGCCCTTGGTCAGGCCGTAGACGCCGTTGTTCTCGACGATGTACACCATGTCGACGCCACGGCGCAGCACGTGCGCGAACTGGCCGAGCCCGATCGATGCCGAATCGCCGTCGCCCGAGACGCCGAGATAGATCAGGTCGCGATTGGCGAGCGCGGCGCCCGTCAGCACCGACGGCATGCGCACGTGCACGCTGTTGAAGCCGTGCGCGCTGCCGAGGAAATACGTCGGCGTCTTCGACGAGCAGCCGATGCCCGACAGCTTGGCCACACGGTGCGGCGCGATGTCGAGCTCGAAGAACGCCTGGATGATCGCGGCGGAGATCGAGTCATGGCCGCAGCCCGCGCAAAGCGTCGAGATCGCGCCTTCGTAGTCGCGCCGCGTGTATCCCAGCGCGTTCCTCGGCAGTCCGGGATGGTGGAGCTTCGGCTTGGCGAGATAAGTCATCGTCAGGAGACCTTTCTGATCCCTGTCCTCTGGTATCCGATTCCCGGCAGGAACGCCCGCGCGCGTTCGGCGATTTCGCGCGTGATGAAACGCTCGGTGATCGGCGTCCCGTCGTAATGGAGCACCGAGGTCAGCCGGGCCGGATCGATTCCGCATTCGTTGACGAGCAGCATCTTGAGCTGGGCGTCGCGGTTCTGCTCGACGACGAACACGTGCTCGTGGGCTGCGATGAATTCAGCGATCGAATCGTGGAACGGGAACGCGCGTATGCGCATGCGGTCGAGGTGAATGCCCTGCCGCTCGAGCTCGGCGAGCGATTCGGACATCGCAGCCCCGGTCGAACCGAACCAGATCACGCCTGCGGGTGTCGGCTGCGCAGCGTCGGCGATCTCGGGCCCGGGCAGCAGCGCGCGGGCGGTCTCGAACTTGCGCAGCAGGCGCTGCATGTTGTCGACGTAGGCGGGGCCCTCCTCGGTGTACCGCGCATAGCGGTCCTTGGTGGTGCCGCGCGTGAAGTAGCTGCCTTTCGACGGATGCGTTCCCGGATAGGTGCGCCAGGGGATGCCGTCGCCGTCGACGTCGAGGTAGCGGCCGAAATCGCGGCCGGCGTCGAGATCGTCCGCGGTCATCACCTTGCCGCGGTCCATTCGGCGGCGATCGTCCCAGGTCAGCGGCTCGCACAGCCAGTCCTGCATGCCGATGTCGAGGTCGAGCATGACGAACACCGGCGTCTGCAACCGGTCGGCGAGATCGAAGGCGAGCGCACCGAGCTCGAAACATTCGCGCGGATCCTCGGGAAAGAGGAGCACGTGGCGCGTGTCGCCGTGCGAAGCGTAGGCGCAGGCGAACAGATCCGCCTGCTGCGTGCGCGTGGGCATGCCGGTCGACGGACTGCCGCGCTGGACGTCGAACAGCACGGCCGGGATCTCGGCGAAATAGGCGAGCCCGAGGAATTCCTGCATCAGCGAGATGCCGGGGCCCGAGGTCGCCGTGAACGCCCGCGCACCGTTCCACGCGGCGCCGATCACCATGCCGATCGACGAGAGCTCGTCCTCGGCCTGGACGATTGCATGGCGCCTGCGTCCGGTCGCGGGATCGGTGCGGAGCTTCCGGCACCAGCCCGCGAAGCTCTCCGCAAGCGACGACGAAGGCGTGATCGGATACCATGCCGCGACCGTCGCGCCGCCGTAGACGGCCCCCAGCGCCGCCGCCGAATTGCCGTCGATGAAGATCCGGCTGCCGACGCGATCGCGACGCTCGACGCGCAGCCCGAGCGGGCACTCGAAGGCCTCCAGCGCGTGCTCCCGGCCCAGTGCGAGCGCCTTGCGGTTGGAATCCAGCAACGCTTCCTTGCCCCGGTACTGCTCGGCCAGCAGGCGCTCGATCTCCGCCGGATCGATGCCGAACAGCGCCGACAGCGCACCCAGGTAGATGACGTTCTTGAAGAGCTGCCGCTGCCGCACGTCGCTGTATTGCGCATTGCAGATCGCGGTGAGCGGCATGCCCAGCACCGTCACGTCCTCGCGGAACTTCGACGGCGGCATGGGCCTCGTCGAGTCGTAGAACAGATAGCCGCCGGACTCGATCTCGGCGACGTCCTTGTCCCAGGTCTGCGGATTCATCGCGACCATGAAATCGACGCCGCCGCGCCGGCCTCGCCATCCCGCCTCGACGATGCGGACCTCGTACCAGGTGGGCAGCCCCTGGATGTTCGACGGAAAGATGTTGCGCGCCGCGACCGGTACGCCCATGCGCAGGATCGACCGGGCGAACAGCCCGTTCGCCGACGCCGAACCCGAGCCGTTGACGTTGGCGAACTTGACGACGAAGTCGTTGACCCTGGCGAGCGGCTTCGGGGTCGTGGCCATGCCGTTCAATCCGCGGCCATGGCGCCGACGTCGGCGCGCAAGGTCGAGACCTGCAGCGGCCTGGCGCGATCGTCCGCATGCGCGACCTCGAGCAGGAACTTCTGCATGTCCCAGGCACCGGTCGGACAGCGCTCCGCACACAGCCCGCAGTGCAGGCAGACGTCCTCGTCCTTGACCATCACGCGTCCGGTCTTCACCGGTGCGGAAACGTAGAGGTCCTGCGCGACATCGGCCGCGGGCGCGGAAAGCCGCGCACGCAGCTCGACCTCGTCCCCGTTCGCAGTGAAGGTGATGCAGTCCATCGGGCAGATGTCGACGCAGGCGTCGCATTCGATGCAAAGCCGGTCGGCGAACACGGTCTGCACGTCGCAATTGAGGCAGCGCTGGGCTTCCGCAAAGGCGACCCGGGGATCGAAGCCCAGCTCGACCTCGGTGCGGATGTCCTGGAGCGCGATGACGGTGTCCTTCAGGGGCACGCGGTAGCGGCGATCGGCGTGGATCGCGTTGTCGTAGCTCCACTCGTGGATGCCCATCTTCTGCGACAGCAGGTTGAGGTGCGGCGGCGGCCGGTTCGAAAGCGATTCAGCGCGGCAATGGAGATCGATGGAGATCGCGGCGTCGTGACCATGCGCGACCGCCCAGATGATGTTCTTGGGACCGAACGCGGCATCGCCGCCGAAGAACACGCCGGGCAGCGTCGACGCCATGGTCGTCCGGTCGACGACCGGCATGCCGTGGTCGTCGAAGGCGAGCCCGAGGTGGCGCTCGATCCACGGAAAGGCGTTCTCCTGCCCGATCGCGACCAGCACGTCGTCGCAGGGGAAATGCACCGGGGGTTCGCCGGTGGGCACGAGTTGCCGCCGACCGCGCGCGTCGACTCCGGGCGCGACTTTGTGGAAGCTGACGCCGGTCAGCCGTCCGCCGTCATGGGTGAATTCGACGGGCACGAGGTAGTTGTGGATCGGAATGCCCTCGTGCATCGCATCTTCCTTCTCCCACGGCGAAGCCTTCATCTCGTCGAAACCCGAGCGCACGACGACCTGCACGTCCTCGCCCCCGAGGCGGCGCGAGCTGCGGCAGCAGTCCATTGCCGTGTTGCCGCCCCCCAGCACGACGACCCGCCTGCCGATCGTCGTCGTGTGCCCGAACGACACCGACGACAGCCAGTCGATGCCGATGTGGATGTTGGCAGCCGCCTCGCGTCTGCCCGGAACCTCCAGATCGCGACCGCGCGGGGCACCGCTGCCGACGAACACCGCGTCGAAGCGCCCGGCAACGTCGCCTGCGAGGAGCCTCGCGAGCGAATCGATGCGCGCGCCGCCCCGGAACTCGATCCCCTGGTCGAGCACGTAGCCCACTTCCTCGTCGATCACCCGATCGGGCAGCCGGAACTTGGGAATCTGGGTGCGCATCATGCCGCCGGCCTGGGGGTCGGCGTCGAACACCAGGCATTCGTATCCCAGCGGCGCAAGATCGCGCGCGGCGGTGAGGGAGGCCGGCCCGGCGCCGATCAGGGCGACGCGCTTGCCGTTGCGAAAGGTCGCGCGGGGAAGCAGGCGCGGCCGGACATCTTCCTTGTAGTCGGCCGCGACACGCTTCAGCCGACAGATCGCAACCGGCTCGGGTTTGCTGGAATTCCGGCGATGCTCGGGTGATCCGGCCTCGACGCGACCCCGCCGGCAGGCAGGCTCGCAGGGCCGGTCGCAGGTGCGCCCGAGAATTCCGGGGAACACGTTCGACCGCCAGTTGACGACGTAGGCATCGCCATAGCGTCCCGCCGCGATCAGCCGGATGTATTCGGGGACCGGGGTATGGGCGGGACATGCCCATTGGCAATCGACGACCTTGTGGAAGTAGTCGGGACGCGCGATGTCCGTCGGATCCAATCCGGCTCCTGTGGGTGATGCCTGCCACCGAGGGTTGCGGGCTGCTTCCGCCGCATTCCCGCCACCCGGTTGCATGCGCCGTTGCCATGCTACGCCGCCGAACCATGCAAGAAAAGCGCCTGCGGGCGAGGCCGCCGACGGACGCGAGCCCTGTTGCAGCGGCGCAGCGCAGCGTGGACGCCGGCTGCGCTAGAATGCTTGCCGGAACCCCTCATTGCTGCCGCACGCGCACGGTTCGTCGGCATCCCCCCGATGAATGCACCCGAGCCCTCCCCGATCAGGCTGACGCAGTACTCGCACGGCGGCGGCTGCGGCTGCAAGATCGCCCCGGGCATCCTGCAGGACATCCTCGCCGGCGTTCCAGGCTCCATCGTCTCCAAGGATCTCCTCGTCGGCATCGAGACGGCGGACGACGCTGCGGCCTGGCGCCTGAACGAGCGCCAGGCGGTGGTCGCAACGACGGATTTCTTCATGCCGATCGTCGACGACCCCTTCGACTTCGGCGCCATCGCCGCGACCAACGCAATCTCGGACGTCTATGCGATGGGCGCGACGCCGCTGTTCGCGCTGGCCGTCGTCGGCATGCCCGTCGACAAGCTGCCCGTCGAGGTCATCCGCGCCATCCTGGCTGGCGGCGCCTCGGTGTGTGCGCGCGCCGGCATCCCGGTCGCCGGCGGCCACACGATCGATTGCGCCGAGCCGATCTACGGCCTCGTCGCCATCGGTGTCGTCGACCCGCGGCAGCTCAAGCGCAATTGCGGCGCCCGGCCCGGCGACCGCATCGTTCTCGGCAAGCCGCTGGGCGTCGGAATCTACAGCGCTGCGCTCAAGCGCGGCAGCCTCTCCCCGGACCAATACCGGACGATGCTCGCGAGCACGACCCGGCTCAACACCCCCGGCATCCCGCTGGGTGCGATGGACGGCGTGCACGCGCTGACCGATGTGACCGGCTTCGGACTGCTGGGTCACCTGCTCGAAGTCTGCCGTGGATCGAAGCTCGCCGCGGTGCTCGACCTGGCGCGTATTCCGCTGCACCCCGGGGTGGTCGAGCTCGCGCGCAGTGGTTGCGTCACCGGCGCATCGGCGCGCAACTGGACGGGGTACGGATCGCAGGTCTCGCTCGCCGGATCCGCCGGCGATGCCGAGCGCGCGATCCTGACCGATCCGCAGACCTCGGGCGGACTGCTGGTCGCCTGCGCGCCGGAGGCGACCGACGCCGTGCTCGCGGCGTTTCGCGACGACGGCTTCTCCGCAGCGACGGTCATCGGCGAATTCGCCGCGGGCCCACCCGGGGTCAGCGTCCGATGAGCGGATCCGCCCTGCGCGCGGCCATGGCGCGGGGCGGCCTCGCCCGGCGCTACGCCGACGTCCGCGCGCACACCCGGAACCTCGTCGCCCCCCTTTCGGCCGAAGACTGCGCGCTGCAGTCGATGCCCGACGCGAGTCCGGCCAAGTGGCACCTCGCGCACACGACCTGGTTCTTCGAGACCTTCGTGCTCGAGCCCGGGTTGCCGGACTACCGCGTCTTCGACCCGTCGTTCCGCGCGCTGTTCAACTCGTATTACGAAGCCGTCGGTGAGCGTCATCCGCGGCCCGAGCGCGGAATGCTCTCGCGCCCGGACCTGGCGACGATCCTCGCCTACCGCGGGCACGTCGACCGGGCGATGGCCCGGTGCATCGGGCTTGCCGGCATGGATCGCGCGCTGTCGGCCCTGATCGAGCTCGGGCTCAATCACGAGCAGCAGCATCAGGAGCTGATCCTCACCGACCTCCTCCACCTGCTGTCGCGCAATCCCCAGCGGCCCGCCTATGCGGCGGACGCCCCGCGAGCGCGGGTCCACGGCGCCGGCAAGTGGCAGTGGCTGCCGGTGGCGGCCGGAATCGCGCAGATCGGCCATGACGGACCGGGCTTCGCGTTCGACAACGAGATGCCGGCGCACCGCGTCCTGCTCGAAGACTTCGAGATCGCATCGCGCCCGGTCACCAACGGCGAATATGCGGCATTCGTCGACGACGGCGGCTATCGGCGTGCCGAGTGCTGGCTGGCGCTCGGATGGGACACGGCGCGCGCCGGGCAGTGGTCCGCACCGCTGTACTGGGAGCGGCGCAACGGACGCTGGTGGGCTTTCACGCTGCGCGGCATGACCGAGCTCGACGCGGATGCGCCGGTCGAGCATCTGAGCTACTTCGAGGCCGACGCGTATGCGCGCTGGGCGCAGGCGCGGCTGCCGACCGAGTTCGAATGGGAGGCCGCAATGCGGTGCAAGCCCCGCATCGGCACAGCCGCTGCACGGGGCGTGACCGCCGCGCCGGCGGCGGACGAAGGCGACGACATGGCCGCACTCGACGGCGGCGGCGTCTGGGAATGGACGTCGTCGAGCTACGCCCCCTACCCGCGCTTCCGCCCGGCCGAAGGCGCGGTCGGCGAGTACAACGGCAAGTTCATGTGCAACCAGTACGTGCTGCGCGGCGGATCGGCTGCCACGCCCTCGGGCCATTCGCGCGTCACCTACCGCAACTTCTTCGCACCCGACGCGCGCTGGCAGTTCAGCGGCGTTCGCCTGGCGCGCGACGCCGCTCACCAAGCGTAGTAGACGGCGAAGTCCCCGGCATCGTCCTGCCAGCAGTGCACGCGGTCGAAACCCGCGCGGTCGAGCATCGCCGCGAATTCCTGCGGTGCGTATTTGTACGAGTTCTCGGTGTGGATGCGCGAGCCGCCCTCGAATCTGCGCGCGATGCCCTCGATCTCGACCGTCTGCGTGCTGCGCGCCTGCAGATGCATCTCGACACGCCCGAGGTTCTCGTCGTAGATCGCGACATGGTCGAACGCATCCGGGACGAAGCGCGTGCCCAGCACGCGGTTCACATGATTGAGGACATTGCGATTGAATGCCGCCGTCACGCCCGCGCCATCCGCATAGGCCGCCTCCAGGCGGCGCGGGTCTTTCCGGGTGTCGACACCGATCAGCAGGCCGCTACCTTCGCAGGCCCGACAATGCCGCCGTATCGAGCGCAGGAAGCGCTCGGCCTCATCGGGAGCGAAGTTTCCGATCGAGGACCCAGGGTAGAAGAACGTCGCCGGGCCGCCCGCGAGCTCGCGCTGCAGGTCGAGCCCGCGCGCGAAATCCATCACGACCCCGGTGATGTCGAGCGACGGCTGCTCGAGCGCGAGTTGTGCGAGCGCCGAGGCGAGCGTGGACTCCGCGATGTCCACGGCGAGATAGCGCTGCGGCCGCAGCCACGGCATCCACGCCGCCGCCTTGCGGCAGTCGCCCGCCCCCAGGTCGACGAGCTGTTTTCCCGTACCCGCGGCGGCGGCAATCCTTGCGCGATGACGTTCGAAGATGGCGGCCTCGGTCCGGGTTGGGTAATACTCCGGAAGTTCGCAAATGGCGCCGAACAATGCGCAGCCGACCCTATCGTAGAAATACCTGGGTTCGATCGATGCAGGCACCGCAAGCAATCCCGCGACCAGCGCCCTGCGCTCGGCTGCAGCGTCCTGGACGCCGCGCATGACCCAGTCGACGCCGGCCGCTGCGATGCGCGGCACGCCGCGCATCGTCGCGCGGGATCGTGAAGGTCCGGATCGAAGCAGCATGGCATCCCCTTCTGACGCTCATCGATGACGACCAACGGCGGCGCGAACGGCCTCGTACCCGCTGTGGCCGATGGCCTGCTCGGCCCCTACGCCGCCGACGATTTCGATATCGTGACCGGGGCAACTGCGCCGACCCGGATCACGCCTTCGGCACTGTTCTACTTCCGCGATGAATGCATTGCCGTTCCGCGGCAGGGCATTCCCGCTGCAGGCTACACCCGCCGGACGCGGACGCTCGACGACGTCGTCGGATGGAGCCGCGACGTCCGGCTCGACGCGCCCGGCGATCGCGCTGCGCTCATCCTGCTCGGCGCGCCGCTGCGCACCGACACCGCGCAGCTGTCGCCCGACGCGCGCACGGTCACGCTGTCCGGGACGACACACCCGTTCGCGCTCGCGCCGCGTCTCGCGCTCAACCGCTCGTGGTTCGACGCGTCGTCGGCGGCGTTCCTTTCCGCGCGTCCGCTGCGCCTGCGCGCATCGCAGTCCGGCGCAACCGTTGTCGGACGGACGTTCTGGCCGGCCGACTTCCGGGTCGGCGACGACACCCCTTTCGCGCCGCTGGCGCCGGACCTGCCGCCGGCCCTGGCGCTGCGCAGCGCCATGCGCGCAGATCCATCCGGCGGGGCGCAATTGCCGTTTGCGGCACGTGTCATCTGGGAGCGCGACGGCGGGACGCGAGAGTGGAAGGATAAACCCGTACTCGCGGTCATCGTCAATGGCGCCCAGGGAGACGACGACGAGGCCTGGGCCGGCCATTTCGCGATCGGCACGGGCCGCATGGGCGCCGGCGGCGCCATCGACGACCTGCTGGTCGACAATTTCTATGCCCTCGACATCGAGAGCGAAAAAGGCATCCTCGCCGCGCCGGTTCCGCTCGACAACTACTTCGGCGACCTGAATCGCGGGCAATCGTGGTACCGGCCATCCTTCATCCTGATCGCCGCGCTGCGCGACGAGGCCGTCCCGAGGCTGGTCCAGGGCGCGTTCAACCGCGTCTACCAGCAGTTCTGGCGCCACCAGCTCGAATATCGACACTCGACGATGAACTGCGCGGGGATCAGCGTCGACGTGCTTCGCGCGCTGGGCTGGAACCTCGGGGCGCGCCGGCCCGCACAGGCGCTCCGGGCATGGCTCGCGATTCCCTACACGCTGCTGCGCGAACGTTCGCTCGGCAAGGCGCGGATGGCCTTCGAATACCTGACCCAGGACGCGACGCGCCTGTTCCCCGCCGCCGCCTTCGAGGAAGCCGGCGCCGGGCTGCTGCGCCTCGGGGCACGAGGCGCGACGCCTGGCGACGGACGACTCGCCACCCTCCTCGCGCAGGATCTCGAGGCCCTGGTGCTGCTGCGCGTCCCGCAATTTCCGTCGTCGCGCAGCTTCGGCGCCGCACCGGTCGTGGCCCCCGACGAATATCGGGGCGTCGTGCCGAGCAACCCCGCCGACATGCAGATCGTGCCGGTCCCGCCGCGCCCTTTTCCGCGCGAGCTTCGCGATCCCGATACCCTGCCACCGCCACGCAACCCGTCAGACCTCCCGGTCGCGATCTGGCTGGCGGTGACCGCGCTGGTCGCCGTCATCGCGATCGCAGCCGCGTGCGCGCTGGCGGTCGCCCTAGTCGCGTGAGGGTCCGCCCCGGTTGCGTATCGCGATCCGGTAGGCACCAAGAGCCGCGACCCCCGCGGCCGCCAGCGCATACGGCGCGATGCGGCGGGTGCCGTCCGCCGCGAACAGCAGCGTGACGGCCACCGGCGCGATCGCCTTCAGCATGAACTGCGGCCGCGCCAGGCGGCCGAGCAGCGCTCCGTACCCGCGCTGGCCGAAGAGCTCGGCGGGAACGGTGCCGCGGACGATCGTCATGACCCCGTTGCTCCATCCGTACAGCAACGCGAAGGCCAGCGCGAAGGTCCACGCTCCGTGCACCATGGGCAGCACGACGAGCGCCAGCGCCATCAGCAGGAACGCGAGCGTGCCGACGGCGAGTGGCCGCATCCGCCGCGAGAACGCGAACTCCATCACGCGTCCTGCAACCTGCATCGGACCGATCAGCGCGCCGACCAGCACCGCGTCTCGCGCTGCGATCCCGACGCTGCCCAGCAGGGCGACGAGATGCGCGGAGACTGCCGATGCGAGGAACGCCGCGAGCGAGAGCGCCGCAGCGAGCCATGCGAATGTCCGATTGCCGGCGGCGCGCGCCGCGGTCGGGGTCGCGGCCTCCGGCCGCTGCGCTCGATGCGCGCCCGAGGGGACCAAAGCGGCGTGCAGCGGGAGCCCGATGCCCAGGTTGAGCGCCGCATGCACGGCAAAGGCACCGCGCCACCCCCGGGTCTCGAGCAGGTATTGGGAAAGCGGCCAGAACACCGTGCTGGCAAAGCCGCCGAACAGCGTCAGTGACGTCACCGCCGTGCGATAGCGGCTCCCCGCGCAGCGATGCAGGGTCGCGAACGCCGCATCATATAGGCACATCGCCATGGCAGCGCCGGCGATCAGCCATCCGGCCAGCATCATCGCGCCGCCGGTCGCCACCGCGAGCATCGCGCATGCGGCTGCCCCCAGCACCGACCCCAGACCGAGCACGCCGCGACCGCCATGGGCGTCGATCCGCCGCCCCGCCCAGGGCGACAGCAGACCCGAAACCAGCAACCCCGCGGTGAAGCTCCCGTAGAGGCCGGTTTCCGGGACCCCCAGCGTCGCCGCCATCGGCGGGCCGAGGACGGCAATCGAGTAGAACAGCGTCCCCCAGGAAACGATCTGCCCGATGCCAAGCGCGCAGACGAGGCGCGTCAGCACGCTCACCTGAAGCCGTCAGCGATTCGTGAACGACGGCTTGCGCTTCTCGATGAAGGCGCGCATTCCCTCCTTCTGGTCATCGAGGGCGAAGGTCGAGTGGAACTCGCGGCGCTCGAACGCCAGGCCATCGGTCAGCGACGATTCGTAGGCGCGGTTGATCGCCTCCTTGATCTTCTGCACGACCGGCAGCGAGAACGAGGCGATCCTGGTCGCCAATGCGAGCGCCTCGCGCTCGAGATCGGCCGCCGGGACGACGCGTGCGACCAGCCCCGCCCGCTCGGCTTCGTCGGCGTCGAACATCCTGCCGGTCAGGCACCATTCCATCGCCTTAGACTTGCCGACGGCCCGCGGCAGGCGCTGCGTTCCGCCGAAACCCGGCATCGTCCCGATCGTGATCTCCGGCTGCCCGAACTTGGCGCTGTCGGCAGCGATGATCAGGTCGCAGGCCATCGCGAGCTCGCATCCGCCGCCCAGCGCGTAGCCCGCGACGGCCGCGATCACGGGCTTGCGCACGCGGCGAATCGCCTCCCAGTCGCGGGTGATGTAATCGTCGCCGTAGACCTTGGCATAGCTCCACTCGGCCATCGCGCCGATGTCGGCGCCGGCGGCAAAGGCCTTGTCGCTGCCGGTGACGATCATGCAACCGATCGACGGATCGCCGTCCCAGGCGAGCAGCGCATCGCAGATCTCGCGCGCCACCTCGTTGTTCAGCGCATTCATCCTTTGCGGACGATTGATCCGCACCAGCGCCACGCGCTCGTGCGCCTCGAGGAGTATGTGTTCGGGCATGGCGATCCACCTTCACGTGCGAAGTCATGGGATTGGCGAGTGCAAGCGTACCGGTAAATCCGCCCCCGGGCTAGAATGTGCGCCCGTGCTGCGCAACGCCTGCACGATACTGCGGCAACCCGGAGACAAGCATGAACAAGGTCCACGCCAACGCGGCGGAAGCGCTTAAAGGGCTTCTCCGCGACGACATCACGATCGCGGCCGGCGGTTTCGGGCTCTGCGGCATACCCGAGAACCTGATCCAGGCCGTGGTCGACAGCGGCATCAAGGGCCTCACCATCGTCGGCAACAACGCCGGTGTCGATGATTTCGGCATGGGCCTGCTGCTGCAGAACCACCAGGTCAGGAAGGTCATCGCCTCCTACGTCGGCGAGAACAAGGAATTCGAGCGCCAGGTGCTCGCGGGCGAGCTCGAGCTGCGCCTGACGCCGCAGGGGACGCTGGCGGAGAAGCTGCGCGCCGGCGGTGCGGGAATTCCCGGCTTCTATACGCGCACGGCCTCCGGAACCCTGCTCGCCGAGGGCCACGAGATCAAGGTGTTCGGCGGCCACGAGTACGTGCTCGAGGAAGGCATCCGCGCCGACATCTCGATCGTCAAGGCCTGGAAAGGCGACAAGGCGGGCAATCTCGTCTACCGCAAGACCTCCCGCAACTTCAACCCGATGATCGCGACCTGCGGCAACGTGACCATCGCCGAGGTCGAGCAGCTGGTCGAAGTCGGCGAGCTCGACCCCGACCAGGTCCACACCCCCGGGATCTACGTCGATCGCATCATCCAGGGCGAGCGCTACGAAAAGCGCATCGAGTTCCACACCGTCGCCGGCAGCGCATCGAAGAAGGATTCACCGATACGCGAGCTGATGGCGCGTCGCGCCGCCCAGGAGCTGCGCGACGGCTACTACGTGAATCTCGGCATCGGCATACCGACGATGGTCGCGAACTTCATCCCGCCCGGCATCGACGTGACGCTGCAGTCGGAGAACGGCCTCCTGGGCATCGGTCCGTTTCCCGGGGAAAGCGACGTCGACGCGGATCTGATCAACGCCGGGAAGCAGACGATCACGACCATACCCGGCAGCAGCTTCTTCTCCAGCGCCGACTCATTCGCGATGATCCGCGGGGGTCACGTCGACCTGTCGATCCTCGGCGGCCTCGAAGTTGCGCAGAACGGCGACCTCGCGAACTGGATGGTTCCGGGCAAGATGGTCAAGGGCCCCGGAGGCGCGATGGACCTGGTGTCGGGGGTCAAGCGCGTGATCGTGCTGATGGAGCACACGGCGAAGGACGGTTCGTCGAAGGTGCTCGAGCACTGCACGCTGCCGATCACCGGCAAGGGCGTCGTCGACATGATCGTCACCGACCTGTGCGTGTTCGACGTGCTTCCCGACGGCGAAGGCCTGGTCCTGCGCGAGCTGCATCCCGGCGTGACGGTCGAGGAAGTCCGCGCCAAGACCGCCTGCGCATTCCACGTCGCGCTGAAGGACTGACCCTCACCCCGGCCCTCTCCCGCAAGCGGGAGAGGGAGCATCCGCTCACCCCGGCCCTCTCCTGCTTGCGGGAGAGGGAGCACCCCCTCACCCAGGCCCTCTCCCGCAAGCGGGAGAGGGAGCCGAGCGAAAGCGAGGCGGGTGAGGGAGTGAGGCTCAGCCGAGCTGGCGCTTGTCGACGACGCGACGCGCCTTTCCGACCGAGC
>DATIQL010000068.1:0-1787 GCA_035470905.1 Casimicrobiaceae bacterium | reverse complement strand
CCCGCGGCCTGGCTGTTCCTCGGCGCGTTCCTCGCCGTCACGCTGTTCGTGTTCTTCTGGGTCGACACGTTCTTCTCGCGCAACATCGCGGACGTTCGCCCGATGTTCCAGTGGATGCCGATCCTGCTGATCTTCCTGGTCGCGGCGCTGACGATGCGCACGTGGTCGGAGGAGCGGCGGGCGGGAACGCTGGAGAGCCTGCTGACCGCACCCGTGCGGCCGCTGCGCCTGGTGCTGGGCAAGTTCGCCGCCGCGCTCGCGCTGGTGGCAGTCGCGCTGGCGCTGACGCTGCCATTGCCGGTCACCGTGTCGTTCGTCGGGCCGCTCGACTGGGGCCCGGTCGCCGGCGGCTATGTCGCGACGCTGTTCCTCGCGGCCGCCTACGTCGCAATCGGCGTCTACATGAGCTCGCGCACCGACAATCCGATCGTCGCGCTGATCCTGACGACGGTCGTCTGCGGCGTGTTCTACCTGATCGGCTCGGACACGCTGACCAACCTGTTCGGCTATCGCGTGGGCCACGTGCTCGCGCTGCTCGGCACCGGGACGCGCTTCGAATCGATCACCCGTGGCGTGCTCGACCTGCGCGACCTCTATTACTACGTCTCGATCGTCGGGGTGTTCCTGACGCTCAACCTGTTCGCCCTCGAGCGCCTGCGCTGGGCGGGCAACCCGAGCGTCGCGCGGCATCGCCTGTGGGGCTGGATGCTCGGCCTCGCAGCCGTCAACTTCGCCGCCGCCAACCTGTGGCTCGCCCCGATCACCTGGGCGCGTGCCGACATCACCCACGACCACGTCTACACGCTGTCGGATGCGACGAAGCAGCAGCTCTCTCGCCTCAAGGAGCCGCTGCTGATCCGCGGCTATTTCTCCGCCAGGACCCATCCGCTGCTCGCGCCGCTGGTCCCGCAGGTCGAGGACCTGCTGCGCGAATACGCCGTGGCCGCCGGCGGCAAGGCGCGCGTCGAGTTCATCGACCCGACGCGCGACCGGGCCGCTGCCGACGAGGCCGCCGCCAGGTATGGCATCAAGCCGGTGGCGTTCCGCACGGCGAACCGCTACCAGGCGGCGGTCGTCAACGCGTATTTCGACGTCGTCGTCGCCTACGGCGACCAGTTCCAGCACCTCGGTTTCCAGGACCTGATCGAAGCGAAATCGCGCGGCGACCGCGACATCGACGTCGTGCTCAGGAATCCGGAATACGCGATCACCCAGGCCATCCGCAAGGTCGTCGACCAGTACCGCAGCGGCGGAAATCCGTTCGGGAACCTCGGCGAGGCCGTGACGTTCCACGGCTACCTGTCGCCCGACGCCAAGCTGCCCCCGGCGCTGCGCAAGCTTCACGCCGATCTCCAGTCGCTGCTCGGAGCGATGCAGCAGAAGGCCGGCGGCAAGCTGAAGGTCGCCTTCGAGGACCCCGACGCCAGCGGCGGCAAGCTTGCCACCGAGCTCAAGCAGCGCTACGGTTTCGGCCCGCAGATCGCGAGCCTCGCCGATACCGAGCCGTTCTGGTTCTACATGGTGCTGACCCGCGACGGCAACTCGGTGCAGGTGCCGTTGCCCGACACGCTGGACAAGGACGCGCTCAAGCGCTCGATCGATGCGGCGATCCAGAGCATGGCCCCCGGGTACCTGAAGACCGTCGCGCTATTCGCGCCGCCGGGCTACGCGCCCGGCAGCCTGCGCTACACGCGGCTCAACGATGCGCTCGCCGCCAACGAGCGCATCGTCGGGACCGACCTCAAGAGCGGACACGTGCCGGCGGATGCCGACCTGCTGCTCGTGCT
>DATIQL010000067.1:0-3548 GCA_035470905.1 Casimicrobiaceae bacterium | reverse complement strand
CATCCCTTCAACATTAGCCTCTTCGGTGCTACGGTTAGCGTGCATGGCGCCGAAGTCTCCGTAGCGCCGTGCGGTCTGCGCCGCGCTTTCCTACAGGGCGCATCGCAGTTGGCAGTTGGCACTTGCCGTTCGGCCCGCGCGGATTTCCTCCTTTCCGCTCGGGCCGTTTTGTTTCCAGCATTGCTCATTTCACTGAGATCAAGTTCGCGCGGCGCGCGCGTCGACTTTGCCCGAATTTTGCAAAGCTCGTCGCGAAATCGTCGCCGCCTCTTTCTCCAACTCCGCAATCGATAAAGCCGGCGCTCGAAGGCTCCGGTCGCACTGCGGATCGCAGTCGGGCATAGTCCGGCTGCCCTGTGCTCCGGATGGCCGAGCGAATCAGCCTTGGGATGCGCGAGCCCACTACGCGCGAACGTCCGCTCTTCGAAGCTGCGACCGGCTGCTGCGGGTCGATCGCGGCCGTACGTCGTCATGGGATGGCAGCCGGCCGAGAGTGTGCAAAAGACTCGCCGGCATTCTGAGCCGGACGATGATGGCGCGACGGACCTTGCAGGGTTGGAACGACCCCTCACCGCCCGGTAGGCCGTAAGGGGCGGCTCCGCAGTCCGGGCGGCGTGCGAGGCCGCGGGCGCCCGTTCAGACCATTTTCAGTTCCTTGAAGCGGAGATACAGCTCGCGGCACGCCCAGGCATCGGTCGCGGCGTATGCGATCTGCTGCGGCGTCAAGCGCCGCGCAGCCCAGTTCGTCGTCTTCGCGCCCTTGGGAATGCGCGCACCGAGAAACATTCCGGCGAGATTGCGCACGCCCGTCTGCTTCAGGCCGTGACGCTTCGCAACCTGCCCGAGATCCACCACCGATCTTTCGTCGAACTCGAACAGATCTTTCAGGTTGCGCATATCGTCGGTCACCGACACGCCGACCTTGATGATCTTCTCGGACGAAAGGACCTCCCGCATCGCGCCGAAAAGGTCCTGCTGCTGGGCTTGCAGCAGATACACGGCGCTCGCCGTGGCGAACTGCACGAGAGAGGGGAGGTAGCGCTCGCCGGGCCTGAAGGCGGGCCGCGTCTCGGTGTCGAATCCGACAACGCCTTCCTGCAGGATGTCCTGCATCGCGTGCCGGAGGTCCGGGTGCCCCGCGACGACGTGCACCGCACCCTCGTAGCGGCGGATCGGCAACTCGCCCATCTCCGCACGCGAGATCCCTTTACGGGCGAAGCCCGTCGGACCCGGTCGTCGAATGGAGCGCGATCCAATTCGATCAGGCATTGGCCGTCGGGTCGAATCCCGCCTGCTCCGCCAACCGCGCCACCAGCCCCGAATACCGTCGCGTAGGGGAAACGATCGCCTTCTCCACCACCTCGACCCCACCGGCAATCGTCACCCCGGACCGGGACCGCGTGATCGCCGTGTAGAGCAGCTCCCGTGTCGCGACGCGATTCGGCCTGGCCGGCAGCATCAGCATCATCCTGTCGAACTCCGAGCCCTGCGCCTTATGCACGGTCGTGGCGAATGCGGTCTCGTGCTCGGGCAGGCGCAGGGGCGCCACGGCCCGAAAGCCGGCATCGCCATCCGGGAAGAACACCATCGGAGTGTCCGACGCGTCGGGCAGGACGATGCCGATGTCGCCATTGAAGAGCTTCAGCACGTAGTCGTTGCGCAGCACCATCACCGGGCGCCCCGGATACCACTCGGAGCGGCCGCCCGGGTCGAGCGCATGGTCGAGCAGCTTGCGGAATTGCTGCCCGACGAACTGGTTGATTGCGACCACGCCGCGCGCGCCCTCGCGCTCGGCACAGAGCACGCGGAAACGGCCCAGTGCGTCGAACAGCGCCGCCTTGTTGCCGAGGTCGGCGCGCACGGATTCGATGTAACCCGCCATTTCGTCGATGATCCGCTGCAGCGTTGTCGGCAGCGGGACCGGATGCGCATCCTCGATCCACTCGAGTGCCGGATCGCTGTCCGAGCGCAGGAAGTCGATTGTCGCCGGCGCCTCGCCGGCATTGACGAGCGCGGCGAGGCGGCCGATTCCCGAGTCCTTCGCGAAGCGGAAGTTTTCGGTCAGCCAGACGACGCTGTCGTGCAGGGGTGTGGGCTTGATCGGCGCCGCGCACGCGATGCGCGCAGCGGGGATGCCGGTGACTGCGGACAGGCGCGTAACGCACGCGTCGCTCAACGTGGGATCGGCGGAGAGCTCCGAGAAGACCGCGCCGGATTCGACGGCGGCGAGCTGGTCCTTGTCGCCCAGCAGGATGATGCGCGCCGCGGGAGGCGCCGCTTCGACCAGCTTTGTCGCAAGCGCCAGGTCGAGCATCGACGCCTCGTCGACGACGAGAAGATCGATCGGCAGCGGGTTGTCGATGCGGTGCCGGAATCCGCCGCCGGGCAGCACGCCCAGCAGGCGGTGGACCGTGAACGACTCGGCAGGCAGGCGCTCGCGCAGCTCGGCGGGAAGGTGGGCGGCGGCGCTGCGGATCGCCTCCAGCATCCGCGCTGCCGCCTTGCCGGTCGGGGCGGCGAGGCGGATCCGGCAATCGGGATCTCCGGCGAGGGCGCAGGCGAGCACGTTGACGACGGTCGTCGTCTTGCCGGTGCCCGGGCCGCCGCTGATGATCGTCAGGGGGCGTTCGAGCGCCAGGGCCGTCGCGATTTTCTGCCAGTCGGGTCGATTCCCCAGCCGCCTCGCGTTGGCGGCGAAGAGCTGGTCGAGCAGGGGCTTCACGTTCCCGCCGATGCCGCCCGGCGCGGTGCGCGAGGGCGCCATCAGCCGTCGCGCCAGCCGGCGCTCGTAATCGAAGTAGCGGTGCAGGTAGACGCGGCCGTCGTCGTCGAGGATCAGCGGGTGCGCAGCGGGTGCCTGCGGCGTGCCGACCATTCCGGACGCGAGCAGCGCATTGCGCAATTCGCGCTCGTCGAGCTTCGCATCGGCTGCGGCGATGTCGGCGAGATAGGTGCACACGTGACCCGATGCGGTGTCGAGGCTCGCCGCGCGCGCTGCCATCCGCAGCGCGTCGAGCGTGTGGTCGAGGGCACCGCGCTCGCGGGCCCAGTGCACGACGTGGCGGGCGAAACCCTCGGCGAGCGCCTGGTCGGGCGTCCCCGCCAGATTCGCACCGCGGGACGCCGCCATCCCGCTCATTGCAACACCTTCGCCGGCGCCCTGGCGAACAGCGCGCCGAGGCGCGCAAGCGTTGCGGCCGTCGGCCGGTGGTGGAACACGGCTGCCGGCGTGCCGTCGGCATTGACCCAGCCGGGCCGCACTCCGCGCACGAAGAGGTAGAGCACGCCGCCGAAGTGGGTGTCGTAGCGGTAGCCCGGCACGCGGCGCCCGAGGTAGCGATCGACGGCGAGCGAATAGAGCAGGTATTGCAGGTGGTAGCTGTGCTCGGCCATCGTCGCCTGCAGCTCGGCCGGCCCGTAGTCGGACGCGGTGTAGCCCAGGTGATTCGATTTCCAGTCGAGCACGTAGTAGCGCCCACCGTGCTCGAAGACGAGGTCGATGAATCCCCGCAGATAGCCTTCGAGGTCGCGGAACGCAAGCCGCGGCA
>DATIQL010000066.1:0-18047 GCA_035470905.1 Casimicrobiaceae bacterium | reverse complement strand
GGACGTCCGCGCTTTCACCCATTTGAATGGGTGGCGGCGCGAGCTCTTGATCGAACAACGCGCCCATTGCCTGCTCATGGCCGGCCGCGTCGAACAGGCCCTGGTCGGCTTCCTCCGTCGGCTCGAGAGCTGCGAGCAGGCATTGGACCGAGGCGAACGCTGGCCCGATTCGGATGCGCTGCACGACCCGCCAGACTTGCTGGTGGCAGCAGCGGCCGGGCGGCTGCGCGAGCTGCTGGGGGCTCGCGTCGAAGCGTTGGTCACCCGGATGGGCGATGAGCTCCTGATCGAGGTTCTGCGGTCGTCGGATCGGTGATCAGGGCGCGCGCGATCGCGACGCGCTGCTGCTGTCCTCCCGAGAGCTCGTTGGGCAGGTGGGTTGCGCGGTCGGTCAGCCCGACGAGCTCGAGTGCGGTCTCGACCCGCTCGCGGCGCTCGGCGCGCGACAGCGCGGTGAGCTGCAATGGCAGCTCGACATTGCCGAAGGCCGTCAGCACCGGCATCAGGTTGTAGAACTGGAAGATGAATCCCACGTGCATCGAGCGCCAGTGGGCAAGATCGGAATCGGACAGGCTGGCGATGTCCACGCCTGCGACGCGGATCTCGCCCGCCGAGGGCTTGTCGATGCCGGCGATCAGGTTCAGCAGCGTCGACTTGCCCGACCCCGAGGGCCCCATCAGCGCGACGTACTCGCCCGCGTAGACGTCGAGATCGAGGTCGACCAGCACCGGGATCACCTGGTCGCCGCGGACGTAGTACTTGGACAGCCCGTGGATGGCGACCAGCGGCCGTTGCGCTTCCGCCGCAGGCGCCGGTTGCGGAGCGGCGCTCACCTGGCCCTCATTTGGCTCTCACTTGGCCCTCATTTGGAGCTCATTTGGCTATCGGGGCGACCTGCGTTCCGTTCTGCAGCGCCTCGACCGGCTTCAGCACGACCTTGTCGCCCGACTTGATGCCCCCGGAGATTGCGGTGAGATCGCCGATCCTGGTCCCGGTGGTCACGGGCACCGCCACCGCGCGTCCATCGCGCAGGGCGAACACGACGCTCGTCCCGTTGCGCTCGACGATGGCGTCGGGGTTGACGGCGAGCAGCGCCCGCTCCTGCTCGGGCGTCACCTCCTGCGACAGGAAGCCCACCTTGGCGCTCATCTCGGGCAGGATGCGCGGATCGATCGCGTCGAACTTGACCTTGGTCGTCACCGTCGCCTTGGCGCGGTCGACGGTCGGGACGATGCGGCTGATCCTGCCGCGGAAGCGGGCGTCGGGCAGCGCATCGAGCAGGATCTCCGCGGGCTGGCCGACGCTGACCTTGCCGAGGCTCGATTCGGAAACGTCGGCCTCGACCTCGAGCGTCGACATGTCGGCGATCGTCACGACGGCGCCCTTGGAATCGGTGGCGCTGGAGAACGGCGTCAACAGGTCGCCGACATTCGCGCTCTTGGACAGGATCACGCCATCGAACGGCGCACGGATCTTCGTGTAGTCGATCGACAGCTCGGCGTTGCGTGCATTGGCGCGCGCCGCATTGAGGTTCGCCTTGGCGCTGGCGAGCGCGGCCTGCGAGCGATCGTAGCGGGCTTTTGCCGTGTCGAGCGCCGACTGCGAGATGAATCCTTTGGCGACCAGCTCCTCGTTGCGCTCGAGCTCGACCCGGGCGTTCTGCAGCTCGACCTCGCCCAGCTGAACGTTGGCCTGTGCGGCACCCGCGCTCGCCTGGGCGCTCTGCGCTTGCGCGACGACGTCGCGGTCGTCGATGCGCGCGATCACGTCGCCCGTCTTGACGCGCGAGCCCTCGGCGACGCCCAGCCATTCCAGCGTGCCCGTCGCCTTCGATGAAATTGCCGCCTTGCGCTGGGCGACGACGTAGCCCGTTGCGTTCAGCACGACGAACTGCTGCGACGGATACGCGGTCACCACCGGCGTCGTCTGCACGCCCAGCGCATGCGGCCTGAACAGATACCAGCCGGCTGCGCCGACGATCACGACGGCGAGCACGGCCAGCCAGACCCACTTGCGGCGCCTGCGGCGCTGGATCGGCGCGAGGCTGCGGTCGATCCTGAGCTTGGACAGGTCGGGTGGCGAGGTGGCGGTCATGGAAATCCGTGGCGTGCGCGACGGTCGGAGCGATCCGGTCCGCACCGGATTCTACAGCGCAGATGCGACGACGCCGCCGATGACACCGGCGGCGCCGTGCGAAAACGAATGGTGAATCAGTTGCGCTCTGCGTGCGGTACCGCCCGGCGCGGCGCAGCCGCGGCGGGAGAGGTCTGCGTCGGGCGAGGCGCGCGCAGGAACGTCACGATGAGCGCCCAGTAGATCCCGAGCGCCCCCAGCGGCAACAGCGCCGGACGCGAGCGATAGCCGGTGAACGATGCAATCAGCCCGCCGAGCCGTCCGGAATCGTCGAGCAGCCACGTCGTGTTCCACAGCGGATCGACGATGTCGGGCAGCACGTCGAGGGCGATCAGCTTCTCGACCCCCGACACGATCAGCGCACCGGCGAGCAGCAGCAGCAGGGTTTCGCTGACGCGGAAGAACACGCGCCACGACAGGAAGCGCGTGCCCTGCTGCAGCAGCCAGAACGTCGCGAACGCCGCACCGATGCCCAGCACCAGGACGACCGGCAGGTTGGCGATGCCGTTCTTCTCCGCACCCAGACCGTAGAGGAACACCACCGCTTCCGCACTTTCGCGGCCGACCGCCAGGGCGACGACGACGAGCAGCCCCCACCAGTTGGCCTTGCGCACGTTGTCCGCCATGTCGGCTTCGAGTTCCTTCTTGAGCGTCCGCCCGTGCCGGCGCATCCAGAACACCATCTGCACGATCAGCGCCGCCGCGATCAGGATGATCGCGAGCTGGAACCAGTCGAGCGCGTTGCCCGACAGCGACGAGGCGATCCCCAGCATGACCAGCGCGAGCCCCAGCGCCAGACCGGCGCCGGCGGCGACGCCGCCCCACAGGAAGCGCATGCCGATCGCGGCGTCGGGCCGCTGCTTCAGCCACGCGTACAGGATGCCGACGACGAGCATCGCCTCGGCCGATTCGCGCCACACGATGAAGAGTGCATTGCCCATTTCGATGCTGCTCCTGGGTTGGGTCGGTGGTCGGGCGTCGCCTTACTTCGCGACCACCTTGCCCTGCCCGGTCTTTTCGTGGAACTCGTCGTAGAACCGGTACTCGCCGGCCTTCAGCGCATTGATGGTGACCGTCGCTTTCTTGCCGGGAGGAATCACCTTCTCCTGCTTCAAGTCGCGGCTCTCGAACTCGATCGCCGACTTGCCGTCGTTGGACACTTCGAGCCGGAAGCGCTTGCCTGCCGGGACTTCGACGACCGTCGGATCGAAGCTGCCGTCGCGGGCGACGATCTTGAACGTCGCGAGGTCTTCGGCGAGGGCGCTGGAGGCGAGCATCGCGCCCAGCATCAGGGCAAGCAGGGATCGGGTGTGCATCGATGGCTTCGGCAGGTTCATTTGCCCGTCAGCTTAGCAAAGGCGTCTGGAGATGTAAATAGGAATGATTTGCGTTCAATCAAGGTTCCGATGAATGGAAGGAGACCGGACTGCGGCCGGACTGGCCGGGGGCCGTGACCGACACACATGCCTGGAATCAATGCGTTGCGTTGCGCATTCAATCCAGGGGCACCGGCGCCGTCGGCTCGGCCAGGGAGGCGCGGCGCCGCGCGCCGATCAGCGAATAGGCGGTGATCAGCGCCAGGCCGACGCCGATCAGGCCGATGCCCTGCCACTCGTTCGGCGCGAGACGCTCGCCGAAGATCGCCATCGACGCGACGAGCGCGATGACGGGGATCGCGAACATGTTGAGCGATGCCGTGCCGGCCGGCAGCCAGCGCAGCACGGTCATCCAGATGAGGAAGCCTCCGGCGCTGGAGATCACGCTGACGTAGAGGAACAGCGCCACCTGCGACACGCTCCACTGCGTCGCCGTCACGTCGTAGAACCAGGGCAGCGCGGCAAGCGGGAGCGCACCCAGCGCCATCTGCCAGGTGATGAACGCCAGCATGTCGAAGCCGCGGTCGCGCTGGTAGTGCTTGAGCGACACCGTGCCGGCCGCCCAGCCGAAGCCGGAGGCGATGGCCCACAGCTTGGACTGGATGTCGCCATGCCAGGCCCAGGGCGCGACGACCAGGACGAGCCCGGCAAACGCAAAGGCGATCGCCGGGATCTGCAGGCCGCGGATGCGCTCGTGGAGGACGGGTCGCGCGATCAGCAGCGTCCAGAACGGCATCGTGAACACCAGCACCGAGGCCTTGCCCGCGCCGCCGGTGGCGACAGCCAGCATCGTCGCGCCGAAGTTGACGGTCGTCTGGAACAAGCCGGTAACGACGACGGCGCGCCAGCTGTGCGGCAGCAGGCGCCCGCGGCGCGCGACCAGCGCGGCGAACAGCACCGCGACGGCGAGCCACGTTCGTTCGGCGTTGAAGACCAGCGCGTGCGCGTGCACGAGCGCCGCTTTCATCACCACCCAGTTGAGTCCCCAGACGAGCGTCAGCAGCGCCAGCGCGACGTACGCGCCGCGCTGCGAATGGACGCGGAAGCGGGCAGGAATCAAGCAGCGAGGAACGACTCGATCAGCGCCGCGACGACGGCGGGCTGGTCGTGGTGGAGCATGTGGCCTGCATCGGCGACCGTCTGCAACCTGCCGTCAGGAATGTGGCCGAGCCTGCGCCGCACGCCGTCGAGCCCGTCGGTGCCGATCTCGCCCTCGGGATGACGGTCCAGCCAGCGTGGAATGTGCGAATCGGTGGCGGCCACCCACAGCACCGGCGCCGCGATGTTGCGCCAGACCGCGAAGATCTCTTCCATCCGGTAGACGGTGGGAAACGGCAGCTTGTGGCGCGGATCGGAAACGAGCCGGGCGCTGCCATCGGGCAGCGTCGTCGCCCAATGGGCGGCGAGGAACTCGGCCTTGCCGCGCGGAAGTCGCGGGTTGTTCTTCTGCAGCCGATCGGCCACTGCGGCGATGCTCGCGTACGCACTGAACGCCGGCGGATCGGCGAGCGCGTCGAGCCACGCCGCGAACTTGCGCGGTGCGTCCGCAGGCGATTCGGCCGGAATGCCGAAGCCGTCGAGCGACACCAGCCGGCGCACGCGCTGCGATCGCACGCCGGCATAGTGCATGACGACGTTGCCGCCGAGGCTGTGCCCGAGGAGGTTCACCTGCTCGTCGGGCGCGAACTGCGCGAGCAGCGCGTCGAGGTCGGCGACGTAATCCTGGAACCAGTATCCCTGCGGCTGCCATGCGGAGCGTCCGAAGCCACGCAGGTCGGGCGCGATCGCATACCAGTCGCGGGAGAACGCGTCGACGAGAAACTGGAACGAAGCGCCGACATCCATCCATCCGTGCAGCAGGAACAGCTTCGGTGCGTCCGGCCGTCCCCAGGTGGTGACGTGGTGCCGCTCGCCGCGTAGGTCCACGAACTGCGAGGTGGCGGGCTTCATCCTGTTGTGCGGGGCAACTTCATGCCGATGCACGGATTGCTGCGGATCGCGACGGTCACGACGGCGCCCTACTTCTTGCGGCAGAGCGCGATGCCGTCCTGCCAGCCGGTGCGATAGTTCGGATCGCCGGCAAAGCGCTGGCCGTCCTTGTGCACGACACCGCCGGCGCTCGCGCAGCCGTCGGCATATCCCTGTCGATAGGACAGCGGAAAACCTTCGAGATTGACCGGAGGCGGAGGCGGCTCGGCGTTGCGCGGCAGCGGAGGCGCCGTCGGCTCGGACGGCGCCGGCCCGGGCATCGTCGGCGCGCCCGCACAGGCCGCGAGCAGCATCGCCACGCCGATGGCGCAGGCCCATGCCGATGCGCCGCGGCGCAACGCATCGATGTGGACGCCGGGGTGCCGCAGCGCGCTCATGGGATTGACCTCCGAGTCATGGGTTGACCTTCACGGTCATCGGCCGACCTGCGGGCTCATTGGCCGACCTTCGTGCTGCGCACTCCGGTGTTCGCCCTCGGGGCGGCCCTTCGGGCTCACGCACGCTCCGTTGTTTCGCGATGGTCGGGGTAGAATTGTAGCAGGCAGCCGCGGCGCGAATTCGCGTCCCGGCCCGTTCCACTGCGAGTCGCACGCACCGTTTCCATGCCTTCTCCGAGCTTCATCCACCTGCGACTTCACAGCGAGTTCTCTGTCGTCGATGGGACGGTTCGCATCGACGACGCGATCGCCGCGGCGCAGGCGGACAGGATGCCCGCGCTCGCCCTCACCGATCTCGCGAACCAGTTCGGGCTGATCAAGTTCTACAAGGCTGCCCGCTCGCGCGGCATCAAGCCGATCGCCGGCTGCGACGTCTGGATCGCCAACGAAGGTGAACGCGACCAGCCTTCGCGCGCGCTGCTGCTCGCAGCCTCGCGCGAGGGCTACCTCAAGCTCTGCGACTGGCTGTCGCGCGCCTACCGGCACCATCAGCATCGCGGCCGTCCGGAGTTGCAGCGCGCCTGGTTCGCCGAGGGCACCGACGGCCTGATCGCGCTCTCCGGTGCGCGCGACGGCGACGTCGGCCAGGCGCTGCTGCAGGCCAACACCGCAGCAGCCACCCGCCTCGCCCGCGAATGGGCGGCCTGGTTTCCCCAGCGCTACGTGCTTGAAGTGCAGCGCCCGGGCCATCCGGACGACGATGCGCTGGTGCGCGCGACCGCCGAGCTCGGCGATCGCCTCGCACTGCCGATCGCTGCCACACACCCGATCCAGTTCCTGCGGCCGGACGACTTCCGCGCGCACGAAGCGCGGGTGTGCATCGCCGAAGGCCATTCGCTCGCCGACCCGCGCCGGCCGCGCCGCTTCACGCCCCAGCAGTATTTCGTATCGCAGGCCGAGATGGCGGAGAAGTTCGCCGACCTGCCGCAGGCGCTCGCCAACACGGTCGCCATCGCCCAGCGCTGCAACCTGACCATCCCGCTGGGCAAGAACCACCTGCCGCGCTTTCCCACGCCCGACGGCGTGACCCTCGACGACCACCTGCGCAACGAAGCTGCGCACGGGCTCGAGACGCGGCTCGCCCAGCTCTTCCCCGACCCCGCCGAGCGCGAGCAGCGCAGGCCCGAGTACGCCACGCGCCTCGACTTCGAGACGAAGACGATCGTGCAGATGGGTTTCGCGGGCTACTTCCTGATCGTCGCCGATTTCATCAACTGGGCGAAGCACAACGGGGTGCCGGTGGGACCCGGGCGCGGCTCGGGCGCGGGCTCGCTGGTCGCGTATTCGCTGGGCATCACCGATCTCGATCCGCTGCGCTACCAGCTGCTGTTCGAGCGCTTCCTCAATCCCCAGCGCGTGTCGATGCCCGATTTCGACATCGACTTCTGCCAGGACGGCCGCGACCGGGTGATCGACTACGTCAAGAACAAGTACGGCGCCGAGTCGGTGTCGCAGATCGCGACCTTCGGCACCCTCGCCGCCAAGGCCGCGGTGCGCGACGTCGGCCGCGTGCTCGACCTGCCCTATTCGTTCGTTGACGGCATCGCCAAGCTGATCCCCTTCCAGCCCGGCAAGACGGTCACGCTGCGCCGACGCGAAGGCGAACCCGAGGCCAACGTCATCTACGCGCGCGAAGTCGAGCCCCTGATCGACCAGCGGGAAGCCGACGAGGAGGAAGTGCGCCAGCTGCTGTCGCTCGCCTGCGAGCTCGAAGGCCTGCCGCGCAACGTCGGCATGCACGCGGGAGGGGTGCTGATCGCGCCGGGCAAGCTCACCGACTTCTGCCCGCTGTACGTGCAGCCGGGCGCGCAGTCGCCGGTGTCGCAATTCGACAAGGACGATGTCGAGGCGGTGGGGCTGGTCAAGTTCGACTTCCTGGGACTGACGACGCTCACCATCCTCGACTGGACGCTGCGCTACGTGCGCCAGCTCGATCCGCAGTCGACGGTGTCGCTCGACACGCTGCCGCTCGACGACAAGGCCTCGTACGACGTCTTCCGCAGGGCCGACACGACCGCGGTGTTCCAGTTCGAATCGCGCGGCATGCGCGATCTGGTCAAGCAGGCGCAGCCCACGCGCTTCGAGGACATCATCGCGCTGGTCGCGCTGTACCGCCCGGGGCCGATGCAGCTGATCCCCGACTACAACGCGCGCAAGAGCGGCCGCGAGCGCGTCGAGTACCTCGACCCGCGGCTGGCACCGATCCTCGAGCCCACCTACGGCGTCATGGTGTACCAGGAGCAGGTGATGCAGATCGCGCAGACGATCGGCGGCTACACCCTGGGCGATGCCGACCTCCTTCGCCGCGCGATGGGCAAGAAGAAGAAGGAGGAGATGGACCAGCAGCGCAGCATCTTCGTCGCGGGTGCGGAGAAGACCGGTCTGTCGCACGGCAAGGCCGAGCAGCTGTTCGACCTGATGGCCAAGTTCGCCGACTACGGTTTCAACAAGTCGCACTCGGCTGCGTACGCGCTGGTCGCCTACCAGACCGCGTATTTCAAGGCGCATCACCCGGCGGCGTTCATGGCGGCGAACCTGTCGCTGGTGATGGACGACACCGACAAGGTGAAAGCCTTCTACGACGACACGCTGGCGCAGAAGCTCGCGATCCTGCCGCCCGACGTGAACGCGTCCCGGTACCGCTTCGAGCCGGTCGACGCGCGCAGCATCCGCTTCGGCCTGGGTGCGATCAAGGGCACCGGCGAGGCCGCCATCAACGCGATCGTCGCCGCGCGCGAGGCGGGCGGGCCCTTCACCGATCTGTTCGATTTCTGCCGCCGCGTCGACAAGCGGCTGGTCAACCGGCGCGTCGTCGAAGCCCTGGTGCGGGCAGGCGCATTCGACTCGGTCGACCGCAGCCGCGCAACGCTGTTCGCCTCCGTGGGAATGGCGCTCGACGCCGGCGAGCGCGCGGCGGCCACGGCGGCGCAGGTCTCGCTGTTCGGGGAGGACGCTGCGGAGCACATCGCCGCGATGCCGGAGGTGCGCGAGTGGACCGACGCCGAGCGGCTGGTCCACGAGAAGGGGGCGCTGGGTTTCTACCTGAGCGGGCATCCGTTCGCGGGCTACGCCGCCGAGCTTGCGCCGATCGTCCGCACGTCGCTCGCCAGCCTCCAGCCGAAGAACGACCGCGTTCTGGTGGCCGGGGTCGTGACGGCGCTGCGCGTGCAGGCGAGCCGGCGCGGCAAGATGGCTTTCGTCACCCTCGACGACGGCAAGGGCCGCGCCGAGATCATGGTCTACAACGAAATCTTCGACAGCGTACGTTCGCTGCTGCGCGAGGATCAGCTCGTCGTCATGGAGGTGCGGGTGATGCAGCGCATCAGCGACGATGGCGAGGCGCAGGGCCTGCGCATCATCGGCGAAAACGTGTACGACCTCGCCGCCGTGCGCAAGCGCTGGGCGAAGGGTTTGCGCATCGCCTGCAACGGCAATGCGTCCGCCGATCGGCTGGAGGAGATCCTGCAGCCGTTCCGCCAAGGCGAAAAGCCGGTCACGATCCGCTACACCAACGACCGCATCGCCGGCGACGTCGATTTGCCCGAGAGCTGGCGCGTCAATCTCGACGATGCGCTGATCGAGCGGCTGTCCGAGTGGCTCGCGCCCCAGAACGTGCAAGTCCTGTACTGAGGAATCTCCGTAGCACCCGCCGTCGGCTTCGCCTGCGCGCGGCGCCGGCGGCGATGCCCTTCGTTCGCCCGTCTTTTCCGATGCAGCCATGCTGAGCACCGCCACCGCACGCTACGCGGCATTCTTCCGCCAGCCCGACGTCACGCGGCTGGTCGTGATGGCGCTGGTCGCGCGGATGCCGCTCGGCACCGTCAACCTCGCGATGCTCCTGCACGTGCGCGCGCTGACGGGCTCCTTCGCCGTCGCGGGCGCAACCGTGGGCGCCTGCCTCGCCGCCGCTGCGGTCACCGCGCCTTTCGTCGGCCGTTTCATCGACCGCAACGGCGCGCGAACGGTGCTGCTCGTGACCGGCATCGTGTATCCGGCGGCGCTGCTGGCCATCTGGCTCGCGGGACCGCTGGGGCTGTCGGCGCGGGGCATCTGGACCGTTGCCGCGCTCGCGGGCGCCTTCGCGCCGCCGATCGCGGTGCTGACGCGCACGATGTGGCGCCATCGCTTCGACGATGCGCGCCAGCGCAACATCGCGTTCGCGCTCGATTCGGTCACGGTCGAGTTCGTGTTCACCGCAGGGCCCGCGCTGATCGCGCTGCTGCTGGCGATCGGCTCGCCCGCGGTCGCGTTCGGCGCAGCGTTCACATTCGCTGCGCTGGCCGTGCCGGTGTTCGCCGCCTCTCCCGCACTGCGCTACCTACAGCACGACCGGAGCCCGGAACGCCACCTGCTGGGACCGTTGACCGAGGGCAGGCTCCTCGTCGTCTATGCGACGACGCTGATTACGGCATTCTCCCTGGGGCTGCTAGAGGTCGCATATCCCGGATTCGCGACCCAGTCGGGCCATACACCGCTCGCTGGCATCCTGATCGCGATCAACTCCATCGGCAGCGCCGCCGGCGGCCTGCTGTACGGCGGCATGCACGTCGCCCTGCCCGTCGAGAAGCAGTTGCGACGCCTGCTCGTGATGCTCGCGCTGTCGCTGGCCGTGCAGGCCGCCATCTCATCCGTCAGCCTGCTGATGGTGGCAGCGTTCTTCGCGGGATTCTGCATCGCGCCGACGGTGACGATCGCCTCCCTGCTCGTGTCCACTTGCGCACCTCGGCGCTACGCGACCGAGGCCTTCACCTGGTCGACGACCTCCATCGTCACCGGCATCGGAGCAGGCAACGCGCTGGGCGGCCTGCTGGTCGAGCGCCACGGGCCCTCGCAGGTGTTCCTGGCGTCGGCAGCTGCGGCGCTCGCCGCTTCGATCTGCGCGCTGGCCTTGCGTCCGGGACGCGATCGGTAGAATCGATGCTTCGATGGAGCTTGCCGACATGACGACACCCCCGACGATGCGCCACATTGCCGTTCGCGAACCCGGGCCGCCCAAGGTCATGCAACTCGTGGAAGGGCCGGTGCCGGGACCGGGCGCAGGCGACGTGCTGATCGAGGTGGCCTGGGCGGGAATCAACCGTCCCGACTGCGCGCAGCGCGCCGGCACCTACCCGCCGCCGCCCGACGCTTCTCCGATCCTCGGTCTCGAAGTCGCAGGCCGCATCGCCGCCTGCGGCGCGGGCGTCACCGGCTGGAAGGTCGGCGATGACGTCTGCGCGCTGACGCCGGGGGGTGGCTACGCCGAATACTGCACGACGCCTGCGTCGTGGTGCCTGCCGATTCCCAAGGGCTGGTCCCTCGAGCAGGCCGCGAGCCTGCCGGAGAACTATTTCACCGTCTGGAACAACTTGTTCGATCGCGCCGGGCTGAAGCGCGGCGAATCGTTCATGGTGCACGGCGGGACCAGCGGCATCGGGCTTGCCGCGATCCAGCTCGCCAAGGCGTTCGGCGCCAAGGTGATCGCCACCGCGGGCTCGCCCGACAAGACCGCGTTCTGCCTGAAGATGGGTGCCGACCACGCGATCGACTACCGGACGCAGGACTTCCAGGAGGAGATCAAGACGATCACCAACAAGCGTGGCGTCGACGTGATCCTCGACATGGTCGGCGGCGACTACATCGAGAAGAACCTCAAGTGCCTCGCGCTCGAGGGGCGCCTGTCGCAGATCGCCTTCCTCAAGGGCAGCCGCGTCGAATGCGACTGGCGCTTCATCATGCTGAAGCGCCTGACGGTCAGCGGCTCGACGCTGCGCGCGAGCCCCACCGAGCGCAAGGCCCGGCTCGCCAGCGAGCTGCGCGAGAAGGTGTGGCCGCTGCTCGAGCGCGGCGAGGTCAAGACGATCATCCACGCGTCTTTCGACCTCGCCGACGCCGCCAAGGGGCACGCGCTGATGGAATCGTCGAAGCACATCGGCAAGATCATGCTGCAGGTCAGGGGGTAGCGGGGAGCAGCGCGCAGTCGATCGAGCACGGAAGTGCGGCGACGGGCCGGCGCCCGGTGCGGCTAGTACGTCGCCCTGCCGCCCGAGAGATCGAACACCGCGCCGGTCGAGAACGAGCACTCCTCGGAGGCGAGCCAGCACACCATCGCGGCGATCTCCTCGACGTTGCCGAAGCGTCCCATCGGGATCTTGGACAGCATGAAGTCGATGTGCTGCTGCGTCATCTGGTCGAAGATCGCCGTGCGCACCGCCGCGGGGGTGACGCAATTGACGCGGATGTCGGTCTTCGCGAGTTCCTTGCCAAGCGAGTTTGTGAGCCCGATCACCGCGGCCTTGGACGAGCTGTAGGCCGGGGCGTTCGGATTGCCTTCCTTGCCGGCGACCGAGGCGATGTTGACGATCCGCCCATAGCCCGCCTTGCGCATGATCGGCACGACCGCGCGGTTGCAGTAGAAGAGCCCGTGGAAGTTGACGTCGAATACCTGACGCCAGGCGTCGACCGGATATTCCCACGTCGTCGTGTTGGGCCCGGTGACGCCCGCCGAGCAGACGAGGATGTCGATGCCCGACATCGCGGCGGCGATCGCCCGGGCGGCACGCTCGACCGCATCGTTGTCGGCGACGTCGACCGCCATCGCGAGCGCCTGCTCGCCAAGCTCGCTACGCGCCTTGTCGAGGGCCGCCTGGTCGCGATCCCACAGCGCGACCCTCGCGCCGCTGGCGATCATGCGCTGGGCGACCGCGAAGCCGATGCCGGCGGCGCCGCCGGTGACCACGGCGCGCCGGTTCTTCAAATCGAGCTGGTTCATGCGTTCTCCATCCGCTGCGCCGATGCGCGTCGCGACGTAATTTAGCACCCCGACGCGGCGAGGTCGCGTGGAATGAGCGCGGGCCGCCCGCTGTTCACATCCAAAGCTTGGTCAATTGTCCGTCGCGGCCAACACGCCGCGCCGGATTCTCCAGGAGAAGGCAGCCGATGGACTTCCGCCCCACCGCCGCGTGGTCTGGACGAGCGCCCTCACGCGCCCTCGCAGTCGCGCACGTGGTGGCGATCGCGATGGCGATGGCGATCGCAACTGCGTATGCCAATCCGGCGGCGGCCGCAGAGGTGACCGTCGACATCCGGCCCGACGACGACGAGGTCGTCGTCAAGGCGAGCGCGATCGTAGACGCCGACGTCGCGATCGCGTGGCGGGTCCTGACCGACTACGACCGGTACCGCAACTTCGTGCCCGGATTGCGCACCAGCCGCGTCGTCGCACGCGAAGGGACGCAGGTCACGGTCGAGCAGACCGGCGTCGCGCCGCTGTGGCTGCTCCGACTGCCGCTGACCGTCACCTATCACATCGTCGAGTCGCCGCCGACGAGTCTGCGCTCACGCGCCGAGACGCCGGGCGCGGGCGTCCTTCGAAGCACCTATGCGCTGACGCCCGTGACCGCGAGCGGCGCAACGCGACTCGATTACCGGGGTGCGCTCACGGTCGCTCCCGGCCCTGTCGCACCGCTGCGCGAGGCTGCCGCCGAGCGGGCGATCGTCGAGCATTTCCACGCGTTGACCGACGAAATGGAACGACAGGCACGCGGTCCTGGGCCCAGAATGGCGGACACCATGGGAGCTGGCGACGGAACGAGTCAGCGATGACGGTGCGATCACGGCCCGGCCGTTGGCACGACCTCGCGACGGCCATCGCCTTGCTGGCCGTACTCGCGCTGCTCGCGGCCTGCGCGCCGCAGCCAGTCCGCCCGCCCCAGCCTTCAGAGCTTCCGCAACCTGCGGGCGAGGCCGAGGCCCCGCCGCCTTCGTTTCCCCTCGCTTTCTACCAGGGCATCGCACGGCGCGGCGGGACGCTACTCGAGGTCGACCCCGCGCGGTCGCTTGTGGTCGTCGAAGTTCGGCGCGCCGGGTCGCTGGCGCGCCTCGGGCACGACCATGTGATCGCGAGCCACGACCTGCGCGGCTACGTGGCGCCCGACGAGCGCCGGGCCGACCTCTATGTCCGGCTGGACCGGCTGACCGTCGACGAGCCGCAGTTGCGCGCCCGGGCCGGATTCGACACCCAACCCACCGCCGAGGACATCGCCGGGACGCGACGCAACATGCTCGGCCGCGTCCTGCGCGCAGACGTGAATCCGTATGCGCTGATCGAGGTGACGCGCAAGGCCGATGCTTCCGATCTCGACGTCGCGATCACGCTGAACGGCATCACGCGCCACGCCGCGGTCCGAGCCATGATCGCGTCGGATGCCGGTGAATACGAGGTGACGGGCACGCTTGCCATCGACCAGACCGATTTCGGCATCCGTCCGTTCTCGATCCTCGGCGGCGCATTGACGGTCGCCGACCGCCTGGAGATCCGGTTCGCGATCCATGCGCGGCGGATCGCAGGATCCTCTGCCGCAGACCGCTGAGCGCCCTCAGCGGGCGCCACCCTCCGCCCCGACCAGCCGGTCGACGGATGCGACATACGCGTCGGCGTCGATCTTGCGGACCAGACCGCCCTGCGTCATCGACCGGACGGTGCCGAAGATCGGCCGTTCCGGCCACGGCCGATCGTGGAGGCCGAAGCACCACGCGACATTGGCGTAGGAGTTCGGATCGCGTCCGTCGAGGAAATAGCGGTTGTTGAGCGCGAGCGCCGTCGCGTAGCCTTCCTCGGGGCTCGCCGACCACTCGAGGATCTTCTTGCCCCAGTACATGCGCATGTGATTGTGCATGTAGCCGGTGTCGCGCATCTCGCGCATCGCCGCGTTCCAGTACGGATCGTGAGTGCTCGCCGCCACCAGCTCGTCCGTGCCGTAGCGATGCGGGCGCGGATCGCTGCGGTGCCGATCGAGGGTGTCGCGCGCCCAGCGCGGCAGGCAGCCATAACTGTCGTACCCGGGCTCGTGCTCGACGAAATTGATGGCGAGCTCGCGCCTGACGATCAGCTCCTCGAGGTAGGTGGCACGGCCGTCGGCGTCACTCTCGCCGCCCGCGACCTCGAGCGCAATCTCCACCGGCGAGATCTGGCCAAAATGCAGGTACGCCGAAAGGAACGAAACCTGTGCGAGCGCCGGTTCTCCGCGCTCGGCCGCATACCGCGATAACCCACCGCCCAGGAACACCCGCAGGCGCCGCTTGGCCTCGGTCGTGCCGCCGCGAAAGCGCATGACCGGCGCGATCGTCCGGTCGATGCCGAGGCTGGCGAGAAGCGCACCGACATCCCGCAACGCAATCGCATCCGGATGGGCGAGGCGCGGCGCGAGCGTGTCGGCGCGGACCGCGACCGGCGTGGTGCGCAGCTTCTTCAACCACGCGTCGCGCAACCTTGCGATCTTCGGCCGCAGCGTGCGTGCCGCCACCTCGCGCCTGTCCGATGCGTGATCCACTGGCAGCACGGCGTCGCCCTCCACCTGCACGACGCGACGGCCGCAGGCCCTGGCGACGCGCAGGCGCCATGTCTTCTGGTGCCGCAGGTAGCCGCGATCGCAGACGACCAGCGCGGCGCGCCGGGCGAGCCCGATCGCGACCGTGTCCGGCGTCCCCCGCCGAATGACGAATGCGATGCCGCGCTGCGCGAGCGCGGCTTCGACCTCGCGCAATCCTTCCAGCATGAACGCGTAGTGACGCGCATTCGCTTCCGGGTAGCCGTCGGTGAGACCGAAGCCGACGACGACCGGCAGCCGGAGCCGGTTCGCGTTCGCTACCGCCCATTCCAGTGCAGGATTGAAGGCGGCGCGCTGCGACTGCTGCATCCAGTACAGGACGTACTCGCCCGGACCTTCCGGTGCGTCGTTGAGCAGTTGCAGGCGTTCGCGCTCGATCACGGAAGGGTTCCCGCGATCAGTACGACCGCACCGCAATTCCCCAGCGGTCGGACTTGCGGGTGACGATCCACAGATTGCGGTGCGTGCTCAGGACTACGCCGCCTTCACCGCGGCGCGTGTAGGTGACGACGAAATGCACCTTGTCCTCGGTCGCCAGGACCGGTTCCTTCGCTTCGTAGCGCGACTCCCGCCAGCCGCTTGCACGCAGCCTTTCGAAGAAGTCTTCGGGATGCTGCCCCGGGGCCTCCCAGACGACGACTTCCGCTCCCGATACCAGCACGTGCGGAAAGTGCAGCTCGGCGTCCATGGCTGCCAGGTCGCAGGCGTTGAAATGCGCGGTGAAGCGATCGAGGCAAGCCGATGCCGGGCCGACGATGTGGGGTGCCGAAGCCAGGATCCCGCTGCGGCTGACGAAATCGAGAAAGTCGCTCATCGGTCGCGCCTGTACCGTTTCAGCCGCTCTTCGCGACGATGTCCGTGGGAATCCCGTCGATGCTCGCCGTGTTCTTCTCTTCCCAGTACCGCCGCACCCCCTCCTCGCCCTTCTTCGTTGCCCAGTCGTTGAGGAGCTCGCGGTCGCCGGCGTAGTCGTAATGCGGAACGGCCATGCCGCAGGAGGTTTGCACGAGCTCCACCGTCATGTCGAAGACCTGGCGCGCGCCGGGGAGCGGCCTGAACAGCGGGTACAGGGCGCTCCATTCCGCGTCGCGCCTGTGGACGACCTTCGCGCTGCCGTAGAGCCGCAGGATCAGCGGCGGCCCTTCGAACGCGGCGAACATCAGGGTCATCCGCGGCAGCCGCTGGACGTGCGCCGAGGTCTCGTTGCCGCTGCCGGTGACGTTCAGCCAGGCGACCCGGGACTTCCCGAGGACGCGCAGCGAATCCATGCCCTTGGGCGAGATGTTCACGCGGCTGTCGGCCGTCGCGGTTCCGGCGAAAAAGATCCGCTGCCTGGCAATGAACTCGACATGGCGCTCGGATAGTTCCGCAAATCGCTGTCCCATCAATCGCTCCGTCGCTCTGCGGTGCGAAGATCGCACCACATGTGCAGTTTGGACACGTATGCTTCGCCGACCGCCACCGCGAACGGTTCGAGGCCGAATTCCACGAAGCCGCAGCGCTGGTAGAGCGCGACGGCGGCCGCGTTGCCCTGGGTGACGGTCAGCTGCACGAGGCTCACGCCGGGCCGGGCGCGCGCGCAGTCCAGCGCGCTGGTCACGAGCCTGCGTCCAAGTCCGCGTCCGCGCAGCGCGGCGGGAACGTACATGCCGAAGAGCGTCGCCTTGTGGCGGGCTTTCTCGCGGGCCTCGAACGACAGCCCGGCGACGCCCTGCAGCGACGAGCCTTCAATCACGCCGAACACCACCTCGCCGGGCGTCGGGCCGTCGGCGAGCCGCGCTTCCCACCACGCGATCGGCAACGCCGAGCGCTCGGCGGCGCTCGAGGTGAAGGCGTCGGGGTGGGCGGCGTAGGCCTCGAGCATCAGCTCCCGATAGGCAGGGGCATGCTGCGGGGATAGTCTCCGGACGTTCATCGGGATCGGCCGTGTCGCGGGGTGGACCTGCCGCGCAGCAGCAGCCAAGTATAGATTGCCGCGTTGACGGCGAGCACGACGCCGGCGAGCACGAACTGGATCTCGCGGGTCAGGCCCGACGGATAGATCACGGCGAGCAGGTAGTGCTCGATGAAGCTCTCGCTGTAACCGGCCTGTCCGGCGCCAACGCGAAAGTGGTTCTCGAGCCAGGTGAGCGGGCAGACCCGTCCGCTCAGCTCGACGAACAGGCCCCACGCAGCCGCCGGCAGGTGAACGAGCGGCAGCCAGCGCCAGCGGATTGCGAGAAGGGCGCCGAAGAGCGCGAAGACGATGAACCCCAGGTGCAGGACGAGCACCGCGTCGGCTGCGATCCGGTCGAGCATGCCGGCGTCAGGCGGCGCCGCCGCGCGAGAAGGCGTCTTCCGTGATGGGTCTGGACATGCGGGCGACCGGAACCTCGATCGGCCCGGGCAGGGACAGCTCGAAGCGTTCGATTACCGCGAACCCCGACGCAGCGTAGAGCGGCTCGCCGGGAAGCGTCGAGACGAGCTCGAGCGAGCGGAACCCTGCCGCCCGCGCCTCGCGCAGGCATTGGTCCATCAGCATGCGTCCCAGGCCGCGGCGCGCCATCGCCGGCTCGACGAAGAATGCCCGGATGCGCGCCGGATCGACCGCAGGATCGAGCAGCGGGTCCGACCCCGCCTTCGCCTTGTCGCCGCCGAAGAGCGTGCGCCGCCCGCTCCAGCCGCCGCAGGCGACGATCGCGCCGGCATGCTCGATCGCGTAATAGCTGCGATCGGCGATCAGCTGGGTATCGACGCCGAAGACG
>DATIQL010000065.1:0-3577 GCA_035470905.1 Casimicrobiaceae bacterium | reverse complement strand
TTCGATGAGCGTGAAGCCCTGTTGAACGCGTTTCATTGACTTTCTCCTTTTGTTGAAAAAACCGCAAATTCACATCGGCATCCAGCGATGCTCGACAAGACTCAGCAAACCATATGCCAACGTCCTAACCGCCGATCGTCGGGCCAAGAGCCTTCGCAACACATTGATATCAATGTCTTTTTCGCGCAGCCGCTTTCGGTTCCGGTTGCGTGAATCGCCACCGCTACCGCCCGGTTCTGCCATCACGCCGTCAATGTGCCGGCCTGCGGCCTTCCCTTACTGCCGCGTAGCGTCACTTCCGACGCTGAACGACAGCCGTCCGATGCGGCGGCGCGAGATCCGGAAAGCAGCCGGGCGAAAACCCATGATCGAAGCGGTCACGCGCGCCGTTCGAATCGCAATCTCACACCGGCGACGTCGATGGTGTCGCCGAAGCTGAGCTCGATTCCTTCGCGGGCAATGGTGTCGCCGTTGACCGTTGGCAACGCGTCGCCGCCCAGCGGAACGAGGCGGTAGTTGCCTCCGCTGCGCCGGATCGCCGCGACGGTCACGCCGGGCCTGCCGAAGACGAACTGCGCCCGGGTCATCGGCGTTGTCTTCCCGGCGTTCGGGCCGCTCAGGATCGTGACCAGAGCTTCCGCGAATTGGACCTTCGAGCCATTGGATCCCGGAGCCGTTACGGGCGGATTGGCAGGCGGCGGAACGACGGAAAGGGTCGGGGGAATGTCGACGGCCGCGGTCGCCGGCGACTGGGTCTCCATCAGCTCGGCCAGCAGCTCGTCCGCCGGCGCAGCATCGGCATCCTCAGTGACGCCGAAGCTCTCCTCGACGCGTCTCGTATCGAGCGACAGTTCCGCCGCGACCGCCTCCGCGTCGGATTCGGGCTCCGCCCGATCTTGCGCTTCGCCCGAGCTGTGCGCTGACAGCGATTCGGCTTTGGTTTCGTCGCCCGCCAAGTAGACGAGCTCGAGCCGTCCGATGTCGATCCGGTCTCCGTCGCGCAGGAAATGCTTGCTGACCCGCTCGCCGTTGACCAGCGTCCCGTTGGTGCTTTCCAGGTCCTCGAGAAACGAGTCGGCACCGATGGTCACGACCGCCGCGTGCTCGGCGGAGATCGCAGGAAAGGGCAGGCAGACGTCGTTGTCGGCGCGGCGTCCGATCGTCGTGCGGCCGGGTTCGAGCTTGAACTGGCGCGTCGTGCCGTCCGGGAGATGCGCGATCAGGCGAGCCATGATCCCACGTCCATCGCCAGCGATGCCCGCAGTTGCCGGGCCCACAGGGCGGGAGTGCCCTGCACCGGGCCGGTCATTGTTCGTTCTTGCGCTTCTTGGCGAGTAAGCGCTGCGCCCATTGGGTGCCCGGAAGGAAATCGGCGGGGACACGCGCCAGGATCACCGAGATGTTGTCGCGCCCGCCGTTCTGGTTGGCGAGCTCGACCAGGCTCGTGGCCGCGGAATCCAGGGCCATCCGCTGCTCGTCGACGACGCCATGGACGACGTCGGTGTCGACCATGTCCGTCAGTCCGTCCGAGCACAGCAGGTAGATGTCATCGGGCTCGACGCGATACTCGGCAATGTCGGCGGGAACGATCGCCTCGATGCCGAGGGCGCGCGTCACGAGATTCTTGTTGAGCGAGAAGCGGGCCTGGTCGGCCGTGATCTGGCCGCTGTCGATCTGCTCCTGCAGCAGCGAATGGTCGCGCGTCAGCTGCTCGAACTTCCCACCCCGCAGCCGGTAGCAGCGCGAATCGCCGATATGGGCGATCGACACCCGATTGCCGTGGAACACGGCGGCGACGACGGTCGTGCCCATGCCCGCGCACTCGGGCCGGGTTTGCGCCGCCTCGTAGATCCCCTTGTTGGCGGCGGCGATCTGCTGCTGCAGCAGCAGTGCCGCGTGGGTCAGGCCCGAATGGACGTCGACCTTCGACAGGTCGCGTCCCGACACGAGCTCGGGAAGCAAGCCTTCGGTGATCAGCTTGACGGCGATGCCGCTCGCGACTTCTCCGGCGTTGTAGCCGCCCATGCCGTCGGCGAGCACTGCGAGCCCCGCATCGTGGACGAACACCGCGTCCTCGTTGTGCGGGCGCACCATCCCCGGGTGCGAGCGGTTGGCAACTTCAAGCGCGGTGGTAACTGTCGTCGACAAGGGTCAATGGAACCAAAGGATTTCCAGACTCCAAGTGTAGCGATTGGGGGGCGAACAGGCGAGCACGCATGAGCCGGAAGGTGCAGGCAGACCCTTGCGCGGCGGCAAAAGTGCAACGTCCTGTCCCGTACGGGCCAGGGTGCGTCGCCTGAAGCTGAATTCGGAGGACCCGATCGGCCTGCGATGGCGCGGGTGTGCGCAGGGAATCAGCGACTGCGACGTACTATGCCGCGCGATGCCGCCGCGCCTCCAGCCACTTCGCGGGGCCCACGACCAGCGCGATGCCGACGAGCGGCGCAACCCAGTCGAGCCAGGGCGCCCTGGCGTCGATCCATGGGCCGATCGACGTGTCGTCGATGACGAGCTCGCCCGCAATGAAGCCGAGCAGGCCGCCACCGGCAACGATCAGCACCGGATAGCGTTCGATCGCCTTCATCACGAGCTGCGCGCCGGCGATGATCAGCGGGATGCTGACGACCAGCCCGAAGACCAGCAGCGGCAGGCTCCCCTTGGCGGCTGCGGCAACCCCGAGCACGTTGTCGATGCTCATCACGATATCGGCCACGATCACCGTCCACACCGCCGCGAGAAGCCTGTCGCTCGCCTTCACTTCGACGCCATCGCCCTCTTCTTCCTGGGCGATCAGCTTGATGCCGATCCACACCAGCGCGATGCCGCCGACGATCTTGAGCCACGGGAGCTTCAGCAGGCTCACTGCAAAGAACGTCAGGATGATGCGCAGGACGATGGCGCCGATCGCGCCCCAGAAGATGCCCCAGCGCCGCTGCCCGGCCGGAAGATTGCGGCAGGCCAGCGCAATCACCACCGCGTTGTCGCCCGACAACAGGATGTTGATGACGATGATCTCGAGGCTCGCAACCCAGAAATGTGGGGATCCGATTTCCATGCCCGGCAACGCCTGAACTAGCTGATCGACCGACGGCAGCGGCTGCTGGAGCGCGGCACCTCAAAGCACCGACTTCAGCAACGTCCCCATCTCCGCCGGGTTGCGCGTCACCTTGATGCCTGAAGCTTCCATGACGGCGAGCTTCTCCTGCGCCGTACCCTTGCCGCCGGAGATGATCGCACCGGCGTGCCCCATCCGCTTGCCGGGGGGCGCGGTGACCCCCGCGATGAATCCGACGACGGGCTTCTTCATGTGCTCCTTCGCCCACAGCGCGGCCGCTTCCTCGTCGGAGCCGCCGATCTCGCCGATCATGATGACGGCATCGGTGTCGGGATCGTCGTTGAACATCCGCAGCACGTCGATGTGCTTGAGGCCATTGACCGGATCGCCGCCGATGCCGACGGCCGTCGACTGGCCGAGCCCCAGCTCGGAGAGCTGGCCGACCGCTTCGTAGGTCAGCGTGCCCGACCGCGACACGACGCCGATGCGGCCCTTGCGATGGATGTGGCCGGGCATGATCCC
>DATIQL010000064.1:0-2220 GCA_035470905.1 Casimicrobiaceae bacterium | reverse complement strand
GCGCCTTTCTACACGCTGGGGCCGCTGACTACGGACATCGCGCCGGGCTACGACCACATCACCAGCGCGATCGGTGCGGCGATGATCGGCTGGTACGGCACAGCAATGCTGTGCTACGTCACGCCCAAGGAGCACCTCGGCCTGCCGAACAAGACCGACGTCAAGGACGGCATCATGGCCTACAAGATCGCCGCCCACGCCGCCGACCTGGCCAAGGGCCATCCGGGCGCGCAGATCCGCGACAACGCCCTGTCCAAGGCGCGCTTCGAGTTCCGCTGGGAGGACCAGTTCAATCTCGGCCTCGATCCCGACAAGGCGCGCGAATTCCACGACGAGACGCTGCCGCAGCACGGCGCCAAGCTCGCCCACTTCTGCTCGATGTGCGGCCCGCACTTCTGCTCGATGAAGATCACGCAGGACGTGCGCGACTACGCGGCGAAACTGGGCCTGGACGAACGCGAGGCCCTGGAGAAGGGCATGGAGGCGAAAGCCATCGAGTTCGTGAAGAAGGGGGCGGAGATCTACTCGAAGGCGTGACCTCGCCCCGATCCCCGCCCTGCGGGGATCGGTGGCATCGACAGGCGCCGGTCACCTGCGCCCGGAGCGCTTCACCGACCGCCGCGGCGCCGGCGGCAATCCGGCGCCCGCATTCGGGTCGGCTGCGATCTCGTCCTTCAGCCATCGCCTGAACGCGGCGAGCTTCGGCGAATCGGCCATCCGCGGCGGATAGACGAGGAAATAGCGGTGCGGTGACGGCACGCTGATGTCGAACGCGCTCACCAGCACGCCGTTGGCGAGGTCGTTTCCGATCAGCGACGTGCGCGCGAGCGCCACCCCCTGCCCCTCGGCGGCCGCCTGCAGCAGATGCGAGGCATCCTCGTATTTCGGCCCGCGTGCAGGCTCCTCCCAGTCGAGGCCCGCGGTGCGGAACCACGGCTCCCAGAACTCGTTCTCCGACCGCAGCAGCGGATAGCGCGCGAGGTCGGCCGGGCGTACCGGAACGCCGCCCTCGATCGCCGGGCTGCAGGCGACGAAATAGCCGTCGTCCATCAGGTGCTCGACGACGAGTCCCGGATAGTTCCCGCTGCCATAACGGATCGCTGCATCGACGTCGTCGCGGCGGAAGTCGACCAGGGTCGCGCTCGCGCGCACGTCGATGTCGATGTCGCGATGCGCCGCGACGAAGCGCCCGATGCGCGGCAGCAGCCAGCGTGCGGCGAACGACGGCATCACGCTGACGCGGAACTGGCGCGGATTGCGGTGCTCGGTCAGCTCGCGCACCGCGTCGGCGAGCTCCGCCAGCGCGACCTTCACGCGGCCGGCGAAACGCTCGCCCTCGTCGGTCAGCCTGACGCCGCGCCCGGCACGCTCGACCAGGCGCACGCCGAGTGCATCCTCGAGGCCCTTCAACTGGTGACTGATCGCGCCATGCGTGACGTTCAGCGCATCGGCCGCCCGCGTCAGGCTGCCGCTGCGCGCGACCGCCTCCAGTGCCCGCAACGCCTGCAGCGGCGGGATCCGCAGCGTCATCTTCGGGGTTCCGCTGATGTGAGAAATATTGGCATTTGTGTCGAATATAAATCGATTGTTGTCACCCGTCCACCTCCATAGACTCTGTCCCGTGATCGACGACATCCACGAGGCGAAAATGACAGCATCTCTCACAATGAACAACCGACCAGCTCCTGCGTTGGCGACCGAAGGCGCGAGCGCGGGTTGCTCGAGGGCTCCGGCCCGGTGGACCGCGGGGTCGGACCGGGTGACGGCCTCGCAGCGACAGGCGGCGAATGAATCCGCCGCACGCGGGCCGGCGGCAGCCGACCGGGAAGACGCGACTGCGATGACCCACGCCCAGCGCGCTGCGCTGTCGGCGCTGATCCGCTCGCCGGCGACGCGACGGACGTCGCGCTGGAAGCGCCGCGACCGCGTGGGCGACGTCGTATGGGCGCTGGCGCTGGCGCTGCTGCTGGGACTGTCCGTCGACTCGCTGTTCGAGGGGCTGCGCTTCGTGCACAGCGCGGACGCGCTGCAGACCCTTGCGGCGTCGTGGCCGCACGTCGACGAGCTCGCGACGCGGGGTCAGTCCTCGGGGGTCGTCAGGCGCACGATGTAGCCGCCCGATTTCTCGTCGCGGTCGAGCGCGAGCTCGCCGCGACGCGCGGCTTCCTCGAGCAGCGCATTGAACGACCGGAAGCCGTAGTACGACTCGCTGAATCCGGG
>DATIQL010000063.1:0-3404 GCA_035470905.1 Casimicrobiaceae bacterium | reverse complement strand
GTCGGTTTGACTTTGACCAGTGCCATGTCAGGCCTCCGCCGCGAAGTTGATCTGCTGGCCCGGCTTCAGGCACACGTAGGCCTTCTTCCAGTTCCGGCGCCGGCCCATGAAGCGGCCGAAGCGTTTTTCCTTGCCCTTGACGTTCGAGATCTGGACCGACTCGACCTGGACCTTGAACATCAGCTCGACGGCGGCCTTGACCTCCGGCTTGGTCGCATCCTGCATCACGCGGAAGATCACCTGCTCATGCTTGTCGGCGATGAACGTGGCCTTTTCCGACACGACGGGCGCGAGCAGCACCGTCATCAGGCGCTCGGGGTTGTACTTGGCGGGCGTGTTCATCCCAGCATCTCCTCGAATTGCGCCACGGCGGCCTTGGTCAGCAGCACGTGATTGAAGCGGACGAGGCTCACCGGATCGACTTCGCGCGTCTCGAGCACGAGCACGTTCGGCAGGTTGCGCGACGACAGGAACACGTTGTCGTCGAGCTTGTCGGTCACGACGAGCACCGTGCCCTCGAGTCCGTAACCCCTGATCTTCTGCGCGAACAGCTTGGTCTTCGGTGACTCCATCGCCAGCGCCTCGATCACCGACAGGCGGCTCTCGCGCACGAGCTGCGACAGGATCGACGCGATCCCGGCGCGATACATCTTCCGGTTGACCTTCTGCGAGAAATTCTCGTCGGGCGAGCTCGGGAAGATCTTGCCGCCGCCGCGCCAGAGCGGGCTGTTTGCCTGGCCCGCGCGCGCGCGGCCCGTGCCCTTCTGCGCCCACGGCTTGCGATGCGACTTGTTGACGTCGCTGCGCCCTTTCTGGGCGCGCGTTCCCTGGCGTGCGTTCGCCTGATAGGCGGTCACGACCTGGTGGATCAGTGCCTCGTTGTACGCGTGCCCGAACAGCGCATCGGACGCGGCGACCTTCGAGGCCTTCTGGCCCTTGTCGTCGATCAGATCGAGATCCATGCTCACGCCCCCTTCTTCGCCGGCGTCTTCACCGAGGGGCGGACGACGATGTGGCCGCCGTCGGCGCCGGGCACCGAGCCCTTGACCAGGAGCAGGCCGCGTTCCCTGTCGACGCGAACCACCGGCAGCGTCTGCACGGTGCGCGTCACGTTGCCGTACTGGCCGGCCATGCGCTTGCCCGGAAACACGCGGCCCGGATCCTGCGCCATCGAGATCGAGCCCGGCGTGTTGTGCGAGCGCGAGTTGCCGTGCGATGCGCGGTTCGAGCTGAAGTTGTGGCGGACGATGACACCGGTGAAGCCGCGACCCTTGGTCGTGCCCGTGACGTCGACCAGCTGGCCGACCTCGAAGGACTCGACCCCGATCACGTCACCCGGCTTGAACTTCGAAAGCTCGTCTTCGCCGACGGGGAACTCCTTCAGCACCTGTCCCGCCTCGACGCCGGCCTTCGCCAGATGCCCGGCCTGCGGCTTGGCGACACGCGAGGCGCGACGCTTGCCGTAGGTGACCTGCACGGCGGCATAGCCGTCGGCGTCGGGCGTCTTGACCTGGGTGACGCGGTTGTTCGCCACGTCGAGCACGGTCACCGGCACGGCGCTGCCGTCATCGGTGAAGACGCGGGTCATGCCGACCTTGCGACCTACCAATCCAAGACTCATGTTCATCTCTCTTCTAGGTTCCCGGATCTCTCCGGTGCCGGCTGCAATTGGCCGGACTGTCTGCTTCGGTTACTGCAGCTTGATCTCGACATCGACGCCGGCGGGCAGATCGAGCTTCATCAACTGGTCGACCGTCTTGTCGGTCGGGTCGATGATGTCCATCAGCCGCAGGTGGGTGCGGATCTCGAACTGGTCGCGCGACGTCTTGTTGACGTGCGGCGAACGCAGGACGTCGTAGCGCTCGATCTTGGTCGGCAGCGGCACGGGGCCCTTGACGACCGCGCCTGAACGCTTCGCCGTATCGACGATTTCCTGGGCCGACTGGTCGATCAGCTTGTAATAGAACGCCTTCAGCCGGATCCGAATTTTCTGGTTTTGCATCACGTCACCTCTGGCACGGCCGGGCGCTCACGCGCCTGCCTGTGCGTTGCAGTTTCCCCACGAAAAGCGAAGGGCCGCCCCTTGGCTCTTCGTGCTGGCCCGCCTTGCTCGCGCAAAGCATCGTGCGAGCCTCATTTGCCAACTGAGGAGCGAAACTTTGCGCGAAATTACTCAATGACCTTGGAGACGACCCCGGCACCCACCGTGCGCCCGCCTTCCCGGATCGCGAACCGCAATCCCTCTTCCATCGCGATCGGCGCAATCAGCGTCACCTCCATCGCTACGTTGTCCCCAGGCATCACCATCTCCGTGCCCGCCGGCAGCACGCAGCTCCCCGTCACGTCCGTCGTCCGGAAATAAAACTGCGGCCGATACCCGTTGAAGAACGGCGTATGCCGACCGCCCTCCTCCTTCGACAGCACATACACCTCGCAGCTGAACTTCGTGTGCGGCGTGATCGACGACGGCTTCGCCAGCACCTGACCACGCTCCACTTCCTCCCGCTTCGTCCCCCGCAGCAGCACCCCGATGTTGTCCCCAGCCTGCCCCTGGTCCAGGAGCTTCCGGAACATCTCCACACCCGTGCACACCGTCTTCAGCGTCGGCTTCAACCCGACAATCTCCAGCTCCTCGCCTACCTTCACCACCCCACGCTCCACCCGGCCCGTCACCACCGTCCCCCGGCCCGAGATCGAAAACACGTCCTCCACCGGCATCAGGAACGCACCATCCACCGCCCGCTCCGGCGTCGGTATGTAGCTGTCCAGCGCCTCCGCCAGCTTCAGAATCGACCCTTCACCCAGCTCCCCCTTGTCCCCTTCCAGCGCCAGCTTCGCCGATCCAATCACGATCGGCGTCGTGTCCCCGGGAAACTGGTACTTCGACAGCAGCTCCCGCACCTCCATCTCCACCAACTCCAGCAGCTCCTTGTCGTCCACCATGTCCGCCTTGTTCATGTAGACGATGATGTACGGCACGCCGACCTGACGGGCCAGCAGGATGTGCTCGCGCGTCTGGGGCATGGGGCCGTCGGCAGCGGACACGACCAGGATCGCGCCGTCCATCTGGGCCGCGCCGGTGATCATGTTCTTGACGTAGTCGGCGTGGCCCGGGCAGTCGACGTGGGCGTAGTGCCGGTTCTTGGTCTCGTATTCGACGTGTGCGGTGTTGATCGTGATACCGCGCGCCTTCTCTTCGGGCGCCGCGTCGATCTGGTCGTACGCCTTGGCTTCGCCGCCGAACAGCTTGCTCAGCACCGTCGTGATCGCCGCCGTCAAGGTCGTCTTGCCATGATCCACGTGCCCAATCGTCCCCACGTTCACGTGCGGCTTGGTACGCTCAAACTTGCCTTTTGCCATTTCTGCTTCCTCTAAAGAACGGTTACTTCTTGTTGATGATGGCC
>DATIQL010000062.1:0-40463 GCA_035470905.1 Casimicrobiaceae bacterium | reverse complement strand
GATTCCTTGAACGTGCGCCCGATCGCCATCACTTCGCCGACGGACTTCATCTGCGTGGTCAGCCGGTCGTCGGCCTGCTTGAACTTCTCGAAGGCGAAGCGCGGGACCTTGGTGACGACGTAGTCGATCGTCGGCTCGAAGGACGCCGGCATGAAGTGGTCGCCGTGCGTCCCGGTGATGTCGTTCGAGAGCTCCTCCAGCGTGTAGCCGACGGCGAGCTTGGCGGCGATCTTGGCGATCGGGAAGCCGGTCGCCTTGGATGCCAGCGCCGAGCTTCGCGACACGCGCGGGTTCATCTCGATGACGATCATCCGGCCGTCGGCGGGATTGATCGCGAACTGGATGTTCGAGCCGCCGGTGTCGACGCCGATCTCGCGCAGCACCGCGATCGACGCATCGCGCATGATCTGGTATTCCTTGTCGGTCAGCGTCTGCGCCGGTGCGACGGTGATCGAGTCGCCGGTGTGCACGCCCATCGGGTCGAGGTTCTCGATCGAGCAGACGATGATGCAGTTGTCCTTGCGATCGCGGACGACCTCCATCTCGAACTCTTTCCAGCCGAGCAGCGACTCCTCGATCAGCAGCTCGCGCGTCGGCGACAGGTCGAGCCCGCGCTTGCACATCTCGACGAACTCGTCCTTGTTGTAGGCGATGCCGCCGCCGGTTCCGCCGAGGGTGAACGATGGCCGGATGACCGCCGGGAAGCCGATCTGCGCCTGGACCTCGAGCGCCTGCTCCAGGTTGTGGGCGATCCCCGAGCGCGCCGAGCCGAGACCGATCCGCGTCATCGCCGCCTTGAACTTCTCGCGGTCCTCGGCCTTGTCGATGGCCTTCTTGGACGCACCGATCAGCTCGACGTCGAACTTGGTCAGCACGCCTTCGCGCGCGAGGTCGAGCGCGCAGTTCAGCGCAGTCTGCCCGCCCATCGTCGGCAGCAGCGCATCCGGGCGCTCGCGCTCGATGATGCTCGCGACCATCTGCCAGGTGATCGGCTCGATGTACGTGACATCGGCCATCTCGGGGTCGGTCATGATCGTCGCGGGATTCGAATTGACGAGGATGACCCGATAGCCCTCTTCCTTCAGCGCCTTGCACGCCTGTGCGCCCGAGTAGTCGAACTCGCAGGCCTGCCCGATGATGATCGGGCCGGCGCCGACGATCATGATGCTCTGGATGTCGGTCCGCTTGGGCACGGCTATTTCTTCTCCATCATCTTCGCGAAGCGGTCGAACAGGTAGGCGACATCGTGCGGCCCGGGGCTCGCTTCCGGGTGTCCCTGGAAGCTGAACGCCGGCCGGTCGGTGCGCACGATGCCCTGCAGGCTGCCGTCGAACAGCGAGACGTGGGTCACGCGCAGGTTGGGAGGCAGCGAATCGGCATCGACGGCGAAGCCGTGGTTCTGGCTGGTGATGACTACGCGCCCGGTGTCCTTGTCGAGGACCGGATGGTTCGCACCATGGTGCCCGAACTTCATCTTCACCGTGCGCGCGCCGGAAGCGAGCGCCAGCAGCTGGTGCCCGAGGCAGATCCCGAACACCGGAACGCCGCCGTCGACGAGCTCGCGAATCGCAGCGATCGCGTAGTCGCAGGGCTCGGGGTCGCCGGGGCCGTTGGACAGGAAGATGCCGTCGGGTGCGAGCGCGAGCGCGTCGCGCGCCGGGGTATGCGCCGGGACCACCGTCAGCCGGCAACGGCGCTCGGCAAGCAGCCGCAGGATGTTGTGCTTGGCGCCGAAATCGTAGGCAACGACGTGGAACCTGGGCTCGCCCATTGCGCGGTAGCCGGTCCCGAGCTCCCATGCACCGGAGGTCCAGGCGTAGGGCTCGCTGCAGGACACGACCCTGGCGAGATCCTGCCCCGCCATCGACGGCGCGGCGCGGGCACGGGCGACCGCGTCGGCGACGTCCGCATCGGTGATCGTCGTCGCGGCGGCGATGCAGCCGTTCTGCGCGCCGCCTTCACGCAGGATGCGCGTCAGCCTGCGGGTATCGACGTCGGCGATCCCGACGACGTTCGCTTCGCGCAGGTACGTCGAGAGATCGTCGGTGCTGCGCCAGTTCGAGGCGAGCGACGGCAGGTCGCGGACGACCAGCCCCGCGGCGAACAGCCGCCGCGACTCGGCATCTTCCGGGTTGACCCCGACGTTGCCGATGTGCGGATAGGTCAGCGTGACGATCTGGCCCGCATACGACGGATCGGTCAGGATCTCCTGGTAGCCGGTCATCGCCGTGTTGAACACGACCTCCCCGACGGAGCGTCCCATCGCACCGATCGCGCGGCCGCGCAGCACCGTGCCGTCGGCGAGCGCGAGGATCCCCTGTGCATGTGCGGGGAACAGCGCGGGCGTCGAGACGGTAGAGGATTCCTGGGCGTTCATCGCGAGCTTCATCTGGGGCGGGACATTGCCACGAAGCGCGCAGTGCGCGTGCCGCGAAGCGCACGTTGCGCGCGCTCTGTACGTGCAAACGGGGAAGGTGTCCCTTCCCCGCCTCGAAGCCTGTGGATTCTACCGGAAAACGCCCATTCGCTCAATACGAAGCGGCGAATCCGCCGTCGACGTGAAGCAGGTGGCCGGTCACGTAATTCGCGGCCGGCGACGCGAGGAAGACCGCAGCGCCCGCGATGTCCTCGGGGTCCGCCCAGCGACCCGCCGGTGTGCGGCGCTCGACCCACGCCACGAACTCGGGATCGGCCATCACGTCGGCGTTCATCTCGGTCCGCACGAACCCCGGCACGATGCCGTTCACCTGGACGTCGAACGGCGCGACCTCGACCGCAAGCGCTCGCGTCAGCATCCGCAGCCCGCCCTTGGCGGTGGCGTAGGCGACGATCCGCGGCCTGCCGAGGTCGGCGGCGAGCGAGCAGATGTTGACGATCTTGCCGCTGCGCCGCGCCTTCATTCCCGGCAGCACGGCGCGCGTGACCAGAAAGGGACCGTCGACGTTCGCCGCCTGGACTTCCCGCCACGCTTCGAGTGTCATTGCCTCGAGCGGCACGCGACGGTTGACGGCGGCGTTGTTGACCAGGATGTCGACGCGGCCGTGGCGCGCTTCGACCGCCTCGATGCCCGCGCGGACCGCGCCTTCGTCCGCGACGTCGAACGCCTGCACCGAGACCCCGAGCCCTTCCCCGGCGAGCGCGGAGGCGGCCGCGTCGAGCTTCGCGAGGTTGCGGCCGTTGAGAACGGCCACCGCGCCGGCTCGCCCCATCGCTCGCGCGATGGCGAGTCCGAGGCCGGAGCCCCCGCCGGTGACGAGAGCGATGCGTCCGCGCAGGTCAAACGGATCGCGCATGGCGGCCTCCACGTCGTTCGGTCCGGCGCTGCGCCACCTCGATGCTCGTCCCGGTCGCACGCCTGGTATCCGGTCCGCGCACGCGTCGCCCCGAGGCGCGCTCAGCGCATGCCGAGCACGTCGGCCATGTCGAAGAGGCCGCTGCGCCCTTCGGCGCGCTTCGCGGCGACGAACCGCGCTGCACGCAGTGCGCCGGCGGCAAAATTGCCGCGCGAGGTTGCCCGATGCGTGAGCTCCACGCGCTCGCCCGCGCCCGCGAAGACGACCGTATGCTCGCCCACGACGTCGCCGCCGCGCAGCGTCGCGAACCCGATCGTCCCGGGCCGGCGCTCGCCGGTGAGGCCCTCGCGCGCGTAGACGGCGTGTTCCGCGAGTGATACCCGCGCGCCCTTCGCCGCCGCCTCGCCCAGGCGCAGCGCCGTGCCGGACGGCGCATCGACCTTGTGGCGGTGGTGCATCTCGACGATTTCGATGTCGAATTCGGGTCCGAGCCGCGCCGCCGCAAGCTCGACCAGCTCGACCAGCACATTGACGCCGACGCTCATGTTCGGCGCGAAAACGACCGGGATCCTGCGCGAGCGCTCGACGATTTCCTCCCTGCCTTCGGGGTCGAAACCCGTCGTGCCCACGACCGCCGCAACCCCTGCCCGCTCGCATGCCGCCAGATGCGCGAGCGTTCCGCCCGGACGCGTGAAATCGATCAGGACATCGGCGCGGGACAGCGCAGCGTCGATATCGGCCGCGATCGCGATCCCCGTCGCCCGCCCGGTGCGTGCACCCGCATCGGTGCCGATCGCCGGGCTGTCCGCCACGTCGAGGGCTGCCGCGATTTCGAGGCCCGGTGCCGCGAGCGTCGCATCGATCAATGCCTGCCCCATCCGGCCGCCGGCGCCGGCGATCGCGACTCGCACCCGTTGTCCCTGCGCCGTCACCGGGGCGTCACTTCTTGCGGAAGATGCCGAGGAAGCTGTCCCACCACCCCGCGTCGGCGGAGCCCTTGGGCGGGAGTGCCTTGGCGGCAGCGGAGCGATTGAGCTCGACCACCGACTCCGGCATCTTGTCGCCCTCCCAGCGCGTGACCTTCCCGTCGGCAAACCATACGGTGAAGTTGCGGTGCTCGCGCACGGTGCCGCGCGTGGAGAACTCGTAGACGTAGTCCCAGCGATCCTTGCGGAACGGCGACTCGACCAGGGGCGTTCCGAGGATCAGCCGCACCTGCTGCTGCGTCATGCCGACCTTCAGCTTGTCGACCATGTCCTGCGACAGGTAGTTGCCCTGATTGATGTCGATCTTGTAGACGCCGAACGACCGCCAGGTCGGCAGGTAATTTTCCGTGGTCGCGCAGCCGCTGATGGCGGCGACGGCAGCCGCGAGGGTGACGCCGGCCACGAGCCTGCGTACTCCGGGGAGAGTCGTTCGCGAATGCACTATGGGAATCATCCTGGCAAATGGCTATTATAGCCACGACGACCCACGCCCCGCCGCCTCGCAGGACCTTCAATGAGCACATCGCAGGATCTCAAAAGCGCAGGACTGAAGGCGACGCTGCCCCGCCTGAAGATCATCAACCTGTTCGAGACGTCGAAGGTTCGTCACCTCACCGCCGAAGACGTCTACAAGCTGCTGCTGGCCGAAGGCCTCGACATCGGTCTCGCCACCGTCTACCGGGTGCTGACCCAGTTCGAGCAGGCAGGACTGCTGGTCCGGCACCATTTCGAGTCCGGCAAGGCGGTGTTCGAATTGAACGAAGGCAGGCATCACGACCACCTCGTCTGCATGCAATGCGGACGCGTCGAGGAGTTCTACGACGCGGAAATCTAGAAGCGGCAAACCCGGATCGCGAAGGATCGCGGATTCGAGATCAGCGAGCACGCCCTCTACATCTACGCCGACTGCACGAAGGCGCGCTGCCCGCATCGCAAGGGCGGCGGGCCGAACTGAGGTTGGTCCGGCCGTCGCCCTCGGTCCCCGCCCGGGGCCCCCGGCGGGAGAGCGCCGCGGAATCACTGGCCGTCGTCGGGCTCCGTCGGGATCGCCACCGGCAGCGGCGCTTCGCGGCGGCTGAAATGCGCGACCCGGAATCCCAGCGCGTACAGGACCCCGAAGTAGACGAGCGCCCCGGCGACGATGATCAGCGCGAGGCGGCCGATCTTGGCGAGGACGCCGGCATGCAGCCATGACGCATCGGTCCCCGACATCCATGCGAGCAGCGCAGCGAGCGCTCCGACGGCGACGACGACCTTCGCCGCGAACGCCAACCAGCCGGGCTGGGGCCGGTAATAGCCCTTGCGCAGCAGGAACCACAGCAGGAGCCCCGCGTTGCAGCACGCGCCGAGGCTCGTCGCCAGCGTCAGCCCTGCCTGCTGGAGACCGAGCGGCCATGCGAACGTCACCGCCATCGCCTGGGTGACCAGGATGGTGAAGAACGCGATCTTGACCGGGGTCCGCATCACCTGCCGCGCGTAGAAGCCCGGCGCCAGGATCTTGACCAGGATCAGCGCCGGCAGCCCGGCGCTGTAGCCCAGCAACGCGGCGCGCGTCTGCATGACGTCGTCGATCGTGAACCGGCCATAGTGGTAGAGCGTCGACACCAGCGGGATCGCGAGCAGCGCCAGCGCCACCGTTGCCGGCAGGGCCAGCAGGAACGCGAGGCGCAGCCCCCAGTCGAGCAGCGCCGAGTATTCGTGGTGGTCGTCGTCGCTGTAATGCTGTGCGAGCGAGGGAAGCAGGATCGTGCCGAGCGCAACGCCCAGCAGCGCACTCGGGAATTCCATCAGGCGATCGGCGTAGGTGATCCACGAGATGCGCCCGTCGCCCAGCAGCGCGGCAAGCTGGGTGTTGAGCAGTGCCGAGATCTGCGCCGCGGAGACGCCGACGACCGCCGGACCCATCGCGACCAGCACGCGGCGTACGCCTTCGTCGCGCCAGTCGAACCCCGGTCGGGGAAGCATGCCGATGCGCATCAGCGGGACGATCTGCAGCGCGAGTTGCGCGACGCCGCCGATGGCGACACCCCAGGCCAGCGCCTTGATCGGCTCCGCGAACCAGCGGGCGAGAAAGATCGCCGAGCCGATGATCGAGACATTGAGCAGCACCGGCGTGAAGGCGGGAATCGCGAAACGCCGATGGACGTTGAGAACGCCGCCGGCGAGGGATACCAGCGATATGAACAGGATGTACGGGAAGACGATCCGGATCATCTCGGCGGTGAGCTCGACCTTGCCGGGCGTCTTTGCGAACCCTCCCGCGAGCACGTAGACGAGCCAGGGCGCCGCGATCGATCCGGCGACCGAAACCACGAGCAGGACGACCGCGAGCAGCGTGCCCACGTCGCCCACGAGCTTGCGCGTGGCGTCTGCGCCGCGCTTGCGCTGGTACTCGGCGAGGATAGGGACGAAGGCCTGGGAGAAAGCGACCTCGGCGAACAGGCGCCGCAGCAGGTTCGGCAGCCGGAACGCGGCTTCGAACGCGTCCATCTGGAGGCCGGCACCGAACACGGTGGCCTTGAGGGTTTCGCGCAGGAGTCCGGCGATGCGCGACAGCAGCGTCATGCCGCTGACGGTCGAGAGGGTTCGCAGCAGGTTCAACGGGGAATGGGGGGAAGAGGCGGTTGCGGGTGCGGCCGCGAGCGGCTGCGGACCGGGACCTGCGCCTTGCCGCAGGTGCAAAAACCGCGTATTATGCGCGGTCTTTGTCGGCCCCTCCACGCCCGCGTTCAGCAGGGCTCGCGGAAGGGCCGGCCGCGCAGCGAGCCGCTGCACCAATTCGACCAAGGATCTTCATTCATGGCCAACACGGCGCAGGCCCGCAAGCGCGCCCGGCAGGCAGAGGCGACGCGGCAACGCAACGCCAGCCTCAAGTCGGCGCTGCGCACTGCGGTCAAGAAGGTAAAGAAAGCGATCACGGCAGGAGACAAGGCGGCCGCGACGACCGAGATGCGCGAGTCCCAGGCCGTCATCGACAGGATCGCGGACAAGAAGATCGTCCACAAGAATCTGGCCTCGCGAACCAAGTCGCGGCTGGCGCAGGCAATCAAGGCGATGCCCTAGCCGGCGACGGCGCGGCGCGACCGACGACAGGGCGTCCCTTCAGGGCGCCCTGATCGTTTGTGATCCGCCCGCGCCGACGTGCGGCGCTCCGCCGGCGCCCCGCTGTCCAATGCGCCGTCCAATGCCTCAGACGGGCTCGCGCGGCTCCTCGCGCATCGTGGAAGGCGGGGCGACCAGTGTCCGCGGCGAGGCGAGCGCGCCGGGAACGAAGGCTATCTGGAGTCCGTTGTCGTGCGCGAAGTCGAGATAGAAGCGATGCAGACGCGGCGCAAGGGACTCGAGCTCGCGCCCGATGATCAGCGCCTTCGACGTGCCGACGAGGACGGGGCGCACCAGCGGCGAATAGACGAGCTTTTGATCGTTCCCGAAGCTGGCGGTCAGGCCTGCGAGGCGCTCCGCCCAGTCGCCGGGCCGGAACCTGCGGCCGGAAGTCGTCACTCCCCACAGCACGACATCGGAACGCTCGTGCCCGGACGGCACTGCATCGCGGGAGCGGAGGGGCTGGCGAGTCAATGGAACCGGATTATAGCGTGGCGTTCGCCCCCGGCGACGACCCCGCCGCGGACGACGGCGGCAGTGGCGGCGGAGCGATCCGGATGAACAGCGATACCGCCGCATTGCTGTGGGCCCAGCACTTCCGCGAGCCGGAGCGCGCCTGCGCCCGCGCGCTGGCCCTCGTCGAGGATCCCTCGGCCCGGGATCCGCGGCTGCGTGCGTGGTCGGCCCTGACGATCGCCTACTTCCACGTGTTCTTCACCGCGGCGCCCCTCGATGCGCGCCCGTGGATCACCCTCGCCCGCAATGGCTTCGAAAGCCTGGGCGACCGGCGAGGGATGCTGCTCGCCGAGATCGCGTCGGCCCGGCTCGCCATCGTCGAGCGGGCGGCGGTCGCCGCGCGCGACCGGCTGCTTTCCCTCTATGCCGAGGCGCAGCAGATCCTTCCGCCCGAGGATCGTTTCTGGCTGCTCAATGCAATCGGGGCAGCGCACTATTTCACCGACGAGCTCGACAGCGCGATCCGCTATCTGTACGAGGCGCTCGAGGCGCTGCGCCTCACCCCGCCGTCGCCGCAGCATCCGACCGTCATGTCCAATCTGGCCGCGGCGCTGGTGACCGTCGGCGACTACGAGCCGGCGCGCGAGCTCGCGGAAGCCGCGCTGGCCGAGCTCGCGCAGTTCGACAATCCCCAGATCGCCATGTTCGCGCGCTCGAACCTCGCGGAAGCGCTGGTGGGCATGGGTGACGACGCCCGCGCGCTGGCAACCGTCGACCAGATGCTGGCGGGGACGCCGGTGACGACGCGCCGTGCCGCGCAGAACCATTACCTCGCGATCGCCGCGGAGGTCTATGCGCGCAACGGGCGCATCACCGACGCTGCGCAATGTGCCGCAACGGCACGCGGGATCTACGCCGACTTTCCCGGCGGATTCAACGAGGTCCACAGCCTCTGGGCCGACGCGGCGATCGCCGACGCGCAGGGTCCGGCAGACGAGGCGATCCGGCAGCTCGAGGCCGCAGCACATGCAGCGCAGCGCTGCAAGTACCTCCCGATCCAGTGCAAGGCCTGGGACCGCCTGGCGGAGCGGCAGGCGGAGCGCGGGAACTTCGCCGCCGCCTACGCCAGCGCGCGCGAGCTCCTGCGCGTGCAGACGCAACGCCTGTCGCATCGTGCGAGCGCCAAATACTACCTGCTGCGCGTCGAGCATGAACTCTCGCATGCGCGCCACGAGCGCGACAGCGCACTCGCACAGCGAAGCGAGATCGAGCGGACCAATCGCGAGCTCGAGCGCCTCAATTCCGATCTGCAGCACAAGATGATCCAGATCGAGGCGCTGCAGGCACAGCTCGAGGTCGAGGCCGTGCACGATCCCCTGACCCAGCTGTTCAATCGCCGCTACCTCGACTCGGTGGCGCCGGGATTGATCGCGGCGTCGCTGCGCCGCGGCAGCCCCCTCGCGCTGGCGCTGGTCGATCTCGACCATTTCAAGCAGGTCAACGACCGCTACGGGCATCCGGCCGGCGACCTGGTCCTGCGCGAGATCGGCCGCGTGCTGCCGATGTCGCTGCGTCCGGCCGACGTCGTATGCCGCTATGGCGGCGAGGAATTCTGCATCGTGCTGCCCGATGCCAACGGCGCTGGCGCCACGAAGGCGCTCGCGAGTCTCGCCGCGCGCCTGCGCGACCTTCGGGTGCAATGGAACGGGCAATCGCTGGGAGGTTTCACGTTCTCCGCGGGAATCTCGGTCCTCGGGGAAGATGGAACGACGATGTCGCAGCTTCTCGAAGTCGCGGACAGGGCCCTCTACCACGCCAAGGATGCCGGCCGCGACCGCATCCTGATCGCGGACCGGGACCCCGGCGGCAGCCGGGTGGCTGCGTGCTAGACTTTTGATTTGACGCGCATCCGCGGCGAAGTCCTGCCGCAGCGCATCCGACGGCCGTGACGGCACCCAGGCACTTCCTGCAGTTCAGCGACTTCTCCCGCGACGAGCTCGAACACCTGTTCGCGCGCACGCGCTGGATCAAGGAGCGGTTCAAGCGCTACGAGCTCTATCAGCCGCTGCGCGACCGTACGCTCGCCATGGTCTTCGAGAAGGCTTCGACGCGCACCCGCGTCTCGTTCGAGGCCGGAATGAACCAGCTGGGCGGCATCGCGATCAACCTGAACCGCCACGACACCCAGCTCTCGCGCGGCGAGCCGATCGAGGACGTGGCGCGGGTGATCTCGCGGATGGTCGACGTCGTGATGATCCGCACGTTCGGGCAGGACATCATCGATCGCTTCGCTGCGCATTCGCGCGTTCCCGTGATCAACGGCCTCACCAACGAGCACCATCCCTGCCAGATCCTCGCCGATGTCTACACCTACATCGAGCACCGCGGTGCGATCGAGGGCCGGACGGTGGCATGGATCGGCGACGCGAACAACATGCTGACGAGCTGGCTGCAGGCCGCGGCGGTGCTCGATTTCCGCATCCGCGTCAGCTCGCCGGCGGGCTACGAGATCGACCGCAGCGCGCTGACCGCGGCAGTCGCAAGCCGCTGCGAGAGCTTCGCCGACCCGATGGACGCCGCCCGTGGCGCCGACCTCGTGACCACCGACGTCTGGACGAGCATGGGCTTCGAGGCGGAGAACGACGCGCGCCTGCGCGCGTTCGCCGACTGGCAGGTCGACGCCGAGATGATGCGCGCAGCCAAGGACGATGCGCTTTTCATGCACTGCCTGCCCGCACACCGCGGCGAAGAAGTCTCCGCCGACGTCATCGACGGTCCGCATAGCGTCGTCTGGGACGAGGCCGAGAACCGGCTGCACGCGCAGAAGGCGCTGCTCGAATATCTGGTCTGCGGCCGGATCGACGCCTGATCCGCCGCCCGCGCTGTTCCCTGCGTCATTTGCCATTTCCCGCACGAACCATGACCCGGAGTGTCCTGATGCTTACCCGATCGATTCTCGCGCTCGCATTCGCGGCGCTGGCGACGACATCCGCTGCCGCCCAGAACTGGCCCGATCGCCCGATCCGATTCGTGATGTCGGCGCCCGCCGGCAGCTCGATCGACGTCCTGGGCCGCGCGATCGCCGACAAGCTCTCGGCGCGCCTTGGCCAGCCCGTCGTCGTCGAGGACAAACCCGCGGCGGGCGGCACGGTCGCCACTGCCGAAGTCGCCCATGCCGCGCCGGACGGCTACACGATGCTGCTCGCGTTCAACGGTCCGCTCTCGTTCGCCCCGCTGCTGCAGAAGCTGCCCTACGACGTGGGCAGGGACCTGGCGCCGGTGATCACCACGACCAGCCAGCCCAACGTGCTGGTCGTCAACGCCGAGCTGCCGGTGCACAACCTGGCCGAGCTCGTCGCGTATGCGAAGGCGCATCCGGGCAAGCTCAACTACGCGTCGGTGGGCAACGGCAGCTCGTCGCACCTGTGCATGGAGCTGTTCAAGCAGCTCGCCGGGATCGACGTCGTGCACATCCCGTTCAACGGGTCTCCACCGGCGGTCACCGCGACGATCAAGGGCGAGACGCAGATGATGTTCGCCGTCATGCAGCCGCTGCAGCCGCAGATCGACGCCGGCAAGCTGCGCGCGATCGCCGTGACGACGGCCAAGCCGTTCCCGCTGTTCGCCAACATCCCGTCGATCGCGCAATCGGGCTATCCCGGGTTCGAGGTGCTTGCCTGGAACGGCGTGATGGTTCCGTCGGCGACGCCGAAGCCGATCATCGCGCGTCTCAACAGCGAGATCGACGCGATCCTCAAGGACCCCGATATCGTCACCCGGATGCACCGGCTGGGATTCGACCTCGTCGGCGGCACGCCCGAAGCATTCGGCGCCCTGGTCAAGGGCGAGAGCGAGAAATGGGCGCCGGTGATCCGGAAGATCGGCCTCAAGATCGACTGAATCGGGTTCGGAGCCGCAATACGGGCGCGGCTTCCTCCCCTTCTCTCATCGTCGTGCCCGTATTACGGCTCTGACCCCATGACCACCAAGAAAGTTGTTCTCGCGTACTCCGGCGGCCTCGACACGTCGGTGATCCTCAAGTGGCTGCAGGACACCTACGGCTGCGAGGTCGTCACGTTCACCGCCGACATCGGCCAGGGAGAGGAGGTCGAGCCGGCACGAGCCAAGGCGCTGCAGCTCGGGATCAAGAAGAAGAACATCTTCATCGAGGACCTGCGCGAGGAATTCGTGCGTGACTTCGTGTTCCCGATGTTCCGCGCCAATGCCGTCTACGAAGGCGAATACCTGCTCGGGACGTCGATCGCGCGGCCGCTGATCGCGCAGCACCTCGTCCAGATCGCCAGGAAGACCGGTGCCGACGCCGTCTCGCACGGCGCCACCGGCAAGGGCAACGACCAGGTGCGCTTCGAGCTCGGCGCCTACGCGCTGGCGCCGAACATCCGCATCATCGCGCCCTGGCGCGAATGGGACCTGCTTTCGCGCGAAAAGCTGCTGGCGTATGCCGACAAGCACGCCATCCCGGTCGACTTCAAGAAGCGGAAGGGCGGTGCGCCCTACTCGATGGATGCCAACCTGCTGCACATCAGCTACGAGGGCGGCATCCTCGAGGATCCCGATTTCGCGCCCGAGGAGTCGATGTGGCGCATCACCGTCTCGCCCGAGAAAGCGCCGGCCAAGGCCCAGGTCGTCGAGCTCGAATACTGCCAGGGTGACATCGTCGCGGTCGACGGAAGGAAGATGTCGCCGGCGCAGGTGCTGACCGCGCTCAATGCGATCGGCGGACGGCATGGCATCGGCCGTCTCGACATGGTCGAGAACCGCTACGTCGGCATGAAGTCGCGCGGTTGCTACGAGACGCCCGGCGGCACGATCATGCTCAAGGCGCACCGCGCGATGGAATCGATCACGCTCGACCGCGAGGTCCTTGCGCTGAAGGACGACCTGATGCCGCGCTATGCGCGGATGATCTACAACGGCTACTGGTTCAGCCCCGAGCGCACGCTGCTGCAGGGACTGATCGACGCTTCCCAGGCGCACGTCAACGGGACGGTCCGCCTGAAGCTCTACAAGGGCACGATGATGTGCGTCGGCCGCTCGTCGCCGAAGGACTCGCTGTTCGATCCCAGGATCGCGACCTTCGATGACGATGCCGGCGCCTACGACCAGAAGGACGCTGCGGGTTTCATCAAGCTGAACGCGCTGCGGATGCGTATCGCGGCAAATCGCGGACGGCGCTGACGGCGGCCCTCACCCCAACCCTCTCCCGCACGCGGGAGAGGGCGCCGGGCGAGAGCGAGGCGGGTGAGGGAAGCGGGCAGCTTCAGGACCAGAGGAAGGCGATGCTGTCGTGTTGCCCCGCGGCGATGTCGACGCGCTTCGTCTTCACCTGCCCGTCGTATTCGGCCTTGACCGTGTAGCGCCCCTCGGGAAGCTTCAGCAGCAGCAGCGGTCCCCCGTCGTGGACGTCGACGACAGTGCGGCCATTCTTGCCGGCAACGCGCAGCGTCACGCCGGCGACGAATTCGTCGCGCCCCTGGTGATGCTCGGAAAACGTCATCTCCAACGGCCATTTCGACGCCATGTGGCGGATCGCATCGGCCTCGGTCTGGCCGATGCCTCCGTTCACGTAGGTTGCGTCGCCCTGCCGTACCGGTTTCGGCACCGGCGTCGCCTGCGCGACGCCCGCAGTCGCAGTCACCACCATCAGCGCGATCGCCGCGCCCAGTTCCGCATGCGCCCGTCCGCCCATTCTGCCCTCCGCGAGATCGTTGGATGCACGCTGCGATGATGCGCTGGGCGCCCCCGACCGGCCGTCGGCCGGTGGCGGGAAACGCTGTCCGGAAACGGCCTACGGATTCAGAAGCCGGGGCGGGCGCGGCGACCATGGCGGTGCCCGGCTTGCCGGCAGACCGGCACGCTTCAAACATGCCAAAATCCGCGGTAGTTGCGCAGCACCCGCAGGCGACCGCACGCCTCGCCGCGGGATCGCGTCGCGCCAATGCGACAACCAGGGGAACCGAGCCATGCCATCGTTCGACATCGTCTCAGAAGTCAACCAGGTCGAGGTCCGCAATGCCCTCGACCAGGTCAACAAGGAGCTTTCAACGCGCTTCGATTTCAAGGGCTCGGACGCGCGGGTCGAAAGCGACGACAAGGCGCTGACGCTCTACGCGGACGACGATTTCAAGCTCAAGCAGGTGACCGACATCCTGACCGGAAAGCTCGCCAAGCGCCAGGTCGACATCCGCTCGCTCAAGTACGGCAACGTCGACAAGATCTCCGGCAACAAGGTCAAGCAGGTGGTGACCGTGCGCACCGGCGTCGAGCAGGAGCTCGCCAAGCGCCTCGTCAAGCTGCTGAAGGACAGCAAGCTCAAGGTGCAGGGATCGATCCAGGGCGACACGGTGCGGGTGTCGGGCGCGAAGAAGGACGACCTGCAGGCGGCGATCGCGCTGGTGAAGAAGTCGATCACCGACTTCCCGTTGCAGTACCAGAATTTCCGTGACTGAGACGCAACCGGGGACGCGGCCGAAGACGCAACCGGAGACGAAACCGGGACCGCGTTCGCGCGAGGTGAACGCGCCTCAGGCCGCGTGGGCGCTGGCGATCGCCAGACGCGGCAGCCGCAGCTGCTGGCGACGCTGGTCGCGCAACAGGTCGTCGAACTGCGCCGCGGTCAGCGCCGGTGCGATCAGGTGCCCTTGGGCGCGCGTGCAATTCTGCGACGCGAGGAAGTCCATCTGGGCCTGCGTTTCCACGCCCTCGGCGACGACCTCCAGGTCGAGCCCGCGTCCCATCGCCAGAATCGCCTGGGTCAGCGTGGCACCGTCGGCATCGTGCGGAATGCCGCTCACATAGCGCCGGTCGATCTTGATTTCGCTGATCGGCAGACGCTTCAGGTAGCCGATCGACGAATAGCCGGTCCCGAAATCGTCGATCGCCAGCAACACGCCCATCGCACGCAGGTCCTGGGCCTTGGCGTTCGTCGTCTCGGTATCTTCCATCAGGATGCTCTCGGTGAGCTCGAGGACCAGCAGCGACGGATCGAGACCGGAGTCCTCGAGCGCATTGGCGATCATGCGTACGATTCCAGGCTCGCGAAACTGGCGGGCAGACAGGTTGACCGATACGCTCACCGTCGGGAATCCCCGCTGCTGCCACAGGCTGGCCTGGCTGCACGCCGCCAGCAGCAGCCATTCGCCGATGGGGATGATCAGGCCGGTTTCCTCGGCGACCGGGATGAAGTCCTGCGGGCTGATGCTCGCGCCGCTGGCGTCGGTCCAGCGCAGCAGCGCCTCGGCCCCGACAATCCCGCGGGTGCGCACGTCGACCTGCGGCTGATAGTGGAGCGCAAGCTCGCCGTTCTCCAGCGCGCGCCGCAGCCCGGTCTCTATCGCGTGGCGCCGCAGGATGCGCGCGTTCATCTCGTCGGAGAAGAACTGGAAATTGTTCCGCCCCTTCTCCTTCGCATGGTACATCGCCATGTCACAGCATTTCATCAGCCGCGAGACGTCGCCGCCGTCCTTCGGATACATGCTGATGCCGATGCTCGCACTCACGTGAACATCGATGTCGAGCAGCCTGAATGGCTTTGCCAGTGCATCGATGATCTTCGCCGCGATCTGGCCGGCGTGTTCTGCCGTATCGACATCGTCGAGAATCACGGTGAACTCGTCGCCGCCGAGCCTGCAGGTGATGTCGCTGTTGCGCACGCTGTTGCGCAGCCGGGCGGCCGCCGCCGCCAGCAGCAGATCGCCGACGTGGTGGCCGAGCGTGTCATTGACGATCTTGAAGTTGTCGAGGTCGATGAACAGCAGGGCGACCGGGTGTTCGGCCTGGCGCGCCGAGGCCAGCACCTCGGTGAGCCGCGTGTTGAAGAAGTTGCGGTTCGGCAGGGAAGTCAGTGCATCGTAGTGCGCCAGCTGCGCGAGGTTCTTCTCGGCGCGCTTGCGATCATGCAGCTCCTGTTCGAGATCCCGCTCGCGTTCGCGAATCCGCTTGAGCATCTGACGGAAGCTTCGCGCCAGCGCACTGACCTCGTCTTCGCTTCCCGCCTCGGGCAGTGCACCGCGGCGGCGGGTCGCGGTCACGGTCTCCATCAGCTGGATGAGCTGGCGCAGCGGCCCCGCCGCTGCGACCAGCATCCGGTCGATCAGCCACACGGCGATGCCGACCCCGGCGATTGCGGCGAATGCGACGACCATGGCGTACCACGCCAGACGCCGGTTGATGGCGTCGAGGCTCGCTTCGACGCGCAGCGTCCCGACACGTCGGTTTCCCGCCACGATCGCACGCGTCACGTCGACCCGCGTCCAGCTCAGGCGGGTGCCCGTGTGCGCGCCGGGGGCATTGAGCGACGCCGCCCCTCCTGGGCGAAACTGGCCGACCGCAGCCCCTCGCGCGTCGAAGATGGCCGCCCGCGTCACCTCCTGCGTGGCGCCGAGGCGTGCGAGCAGCGCGCTCGCCTCCTGGCGGTTCCCGGCGGCGATCGATGCGGACGCGCCTTCGCTGATCCTGCTCGCCTGGAGCTGCAGGTCATCGAGCAGCGTCCACACGTGCATCACGTACTCGTTGGCGATCAGCGCGAGGCTGATAAGCAGGAACGTCGCACCCGTCGCAATCAGATTGATCACCACAAGGCGATGGCGCAGTGATGGCGCGCGCAGGCGACGCCTACACCTTGTCGCCCACATGCGCACTGCACGCGCCGTCTTGGTCGCCGATCGCCACATGGTGCTCGACGTCAGCATGGAGCGTGCCAATCGACACGCCGGGCGTCGACCGGGACGCGGCCTTCATGGGAAATGGCACGTCGATTGCTGCAGCTCCAGTCCACCTTACTGAGACCATCGACGAATCCCATGCTCGGGCTCGGACACGAGGATGCCGCAGACGACCCGCTCAGCAGCGCCGAGGCTGCCGACGCCCTCTGGCTGAAGGTCGGACAGACCGAACCGCTGGCGGCAGTTCGCACGGTCTGCGACGCGCTGGCCTGGTCGATCGAGCGGCGCGCGCCGCACATCGATCGCCTTCGATCGCTGTTCGTCGTCGATCGGCGCGCGCAGATCCTGCTCGAGCGCATGCTGCTCGAGCTGGCCTCGATATCGGCCGAGGTGCCGGCGCGGGAGCGACAGATCCGGCATGCGGTGTTCGAGCTCTCCCGGGCTCTGGCGCAGGGCTACCATCGGTTCCTCCAGCACGCCCGAAGCAGCTGGTTCCACAATGAATGGACCGATGCGATTCCTGCAATCCTCGTCCGCGTGTTCTATCACCGCCAGATCGAGTTGCTGCTGCACCTGTTCCGCTACGAGCCCTGGCCTCACGGCCGCTGGCGGGAATCCCACGACATCTATCGCTGGTGGCGACGCATCGCGCCGCCGGCGCCCGCCCGGAGCGCCGGCGACACTGCAGTGGCGGTGCCGACGCCGGACGACATGTATACGCGGATGCTGCTCATCCAGCGGCTCGATTGCGGGCAATTCACCGCGCCCGAGCTGGCATTTGTACGCAGGCGCATCGCGCGTTGGAGCGGCCTCGTATCGCTGTCGCCGCTGGCGCCCGGCGCCGCGATACCGCGCCATGCCTACGTCGTCGACCTGGCGGGCGCGGACGGACTGAGGCGCGCCTCCGGCGCGCGCGGCCACGGTGAGCGCCTGTGCCTTGACACCGCCCCGCTTGAAGCGGCGATTCGCCGGGAGCTCGACGAATTGCGGGGATCCGCCGCGCACGCGCGCGGCGGCAGCATCGCGCTGCTGACGCGACTGGGTGACCTGTTCGCCCCCTGCGCCGGGCGCGCCGAGCGCCGCGGCGCGCGCAGCCCCGCTGCCCTGGCGTCGGTGCAGGCGACGGTCGGCGGACTGGCGAGCATCTTCGCCATGTTGCATGCGCAATCACAGCCTGCCGTGCCGCGCATCCGGCAGCGGGTCCAGACGCTCCGCGCCCAGCCGCCGATCGGCATCGGCCTCGCTTTTCGGGATGTGCCGTCGCAGGTCCCGGTGCCGGACGACGACTCCTCGCGGTTTCCGGCCACCGCGAGCTTCGGCGTGCCGCAATCCGCGTGGCAGCTGCGGGACCGCAGCGACTCGGGGAGCCGGCTTCGCGGCAGGGTCTCCAATCCGCGCCGAACCCTGCCGGGGTCGCTGCTGGCATTCCGCGAGGACGGCGATGCGCCGTGGACGCTGGCGATCGTGCGGCGTCTCGCGCGGCTTCCGGGAAGCAACGTCGAGGTCGGCGTCGAGCACGTCGGACGAAATCCGCAGCCGCTGGTGCTGACGCCTCGGGACGCGGCAGCATTGCCGGGCCAGACGCAGGACCGATTCCCGGCCCTCTACGTTCGCGACTGCGCGACGCGGGTTCCCGCGCCGCTGGAGGTCCTCGCCGTGCCCACGGCCTGCTTCGAGCACGGCCGGATCTTCACCGCGGTCTCGACCAGCGGCGAGGCTTCAGTCAGGCTCGGGGAGGTGGTCGAGCGCCTGCCCGATTTCGTGTTGACCGCGTTCGACCTCGTCGGGACGTCGACGCTCAGCTGAAGTCGGCCGCAAGAGCGTCGCGCGTCGCGACGGGAACCGCCGCGACCTCGATCTTGCAGTTCGGGTGGTCGACACCTGCCGCGAGCGCACGTCCGCCCTTCAGCGCGGCGACCATGTCGCGCGTGAACTCGAAACGCAGGAAATGCACGGACGACGTCTTTTCCTCGTTCCCGCGATCGAGGTCCTCGTCCGCGATCGCGCGCACCTCGGGAAACCCGTCGACGCGCAGCCATACGTCGCCTTCGACACCCTTGAGCTGCGCCAGCGCCTCGCGGCGCTCGCCCTCGTCCTCGTACTCGATCAGCATCGTCGCCTTGAGGTTGCTGCCGTCGGGGATCAGCGGGTTGTAGGCGTTGAGCTCGTCCTGGATCCCGGCTTCCTCGAAGGTCTTCTCGATGCGCAGCATCTCCTGGACCTGGTAGCGGATCGTGAGCTCGTCCTCGAACAGCAGCGTCACGTGCTCGCCCAGGTGGATGCTGCGGTCGCGCTTGTGCGCGAGAACGCGCGCGCGGAACGCCGGGCGCTCCTTCGCATAGGCCTCAAGCGTCATGAGGCTGTCGCGGGTAATGGCGGGCATTGCAGACTCCACGTTGATCCTGTTCATTCGATCCCGAAGGCGATCCGCAACAGCGTCAGCGGATGCGCCCTGCGCGGCTCGGGGGCGCCGGACTGGGTGATGCCCTGGGCGATCCGGCGCCCGGCGATCGGGCAGTCGGAGCTGATGTACTCCGGCGCCGGCTCGGCCATGCGCTGGAACACCGGCTTGCCGATCTTCATCGAATCGGCATAGAACTCGCGCTTGACCCCGAAGGTCCCGTCGTGGCCCGCGCAGCGCTCGACGGTGTTGACCGTCGTCCCGGGAACCCATTCCAGCGCCTCGCGCGTCTTCTGGCCCACGTTCTGCACGCGCGAGTGGCAGGGTATGTGGTAGCTGACCTTGCCCAGCGGATGCTTGAACTCGCGGTCGAGCAGGCCGTCCTTGTCGCGCAGCACGAAATATTCGAACGGGTCGAACATCGCCTCGCCCACCGCCTTGACGTCGGCGTCCTCGGGAAACATCAGCGGCAGCTCCTGCTTGAACATCAGCGTGCACGAGGGCACCGGCGAGACGATCGCGTAGCCCTCGCGGGCGAGCGGCGCGAGCAGCGGAATGTTGATGTCCTTCAGCTTCCCGACGCTTTCGAGGTCGCCGAGCTCGAGCTTGGGCATCCCGCAGCACGCCTCGCCGGCAATCGTGACGTACGGAACCTTGACGTGATCGAGCAGCTTCAGGAGGTCGTGCCCGATTCCGGGCTCGTTGTAGTTGACGTAGCAGGTGGAGAACACCGCGACCTTGCCGGGCGTGCGCTGGCCGTCCCTGACCGGCCATTGCCGCGACGGCGGCACCGCTTTCCTGAACGGCTTCGCCGCGTAGGCGGGAAGCCAGGCGTCGGCTGCGACCCCCAGCGTGCGTTCCATCACCTTGCGCACCGCCGGCATCCTGTTCGCCTTGTTGACGGCATGGACGACGACGGGGATCGTCGCGAGATTGCCGACCGCATCGGTGGAAGTCAGCATCCGGTCGCGCGCGCGTACGTGGCCCTTCCTGAACTTGTATGCCTTCGCGCGCAGCATCAGGTGCGGAAAATCGAGATTCCACGGATGCGGCGGAACGTACGGACACTTGGTCATGTAGCAGACGTCGCACAGATAGCACTGGTCGACGACCTTCCAGTAGTCCGCCTTCGCAACCCCGTCGACTTCCATCGTCTTGCTTTCGTCGACGAGGTCGAACAGCGTCGGGAACGCGCCGCACAGCGAGATGCAGCGCCGGCAACCGTGGCAGATCTCGAAGACTCGCTCCAGCTCCCCGAAGAGCCCAGCCTCGTCGTAGAAGTCGGGATTGCGCCAGTCGAGCGCGTGGCGCGTCGGCGCCTGAAGATTACCTTCGCGGATCGTCATCGCCGGCGCGCTCCCTTCATGCGGATCCCGTCAGTCCGCCAGCGCGTCCAGGGCCTTCTGGAAACGGTTGGCGTGCGAGCGCTCGGCCTTCGCCAGGGTCTCGAACCAGTCGGCGATTTCCTCGAAACCCTCGGTGCGCGCGGCCTTCGCCATGCCCGGGTACATGTCCGTGTACTCGTGGGTCTCGCCGGCCACGGCGGCCTTCAGGTTGTCGCGGCTCGCGCCGATCGGGAGATCGGTCGCGGGATCGCCGACGCTCGCGAGGTAGTCGAGGTGGCCGTGCGCGTGCCCGGTCTCGCCTTCGGCCGTCGAGCGGAACAGCGCCGCGACGTCGTTCTGGCCTTCGACGTCGGCCTTGTTTGCGAAATAGAGGTAGCGGCGGTTCGCCTGCGATTCGCCGGCAAACGCGGCCTTCAGGTTGTCGTGAGTCTTGGTGCCTTTCAGGGACTTCATGTCGAGCTCCTCTTCAGCGTTGGCGCCCGCGCCGGTACGCGCGGGCGACGGATCGAGGACCGGCAGCGCGAACGAGCTATCGGTCTCGGTTTTCATTGTCCGTCGCGACCCACGATATGTCCAATTGAATGAGACAATGCGCTCGATAGAATTCTTTTATCGAAGGCAAACTCGCGGCAGATCCACCCCTTTGACGCTATCCGGCACGGCGACGGGGGTAATTGACCCAAATCAACCCGCTGGCCGCGCAGGGGTGAATGAACCATGGTAATTTAGGCGTCGGGGATTCGCGAAGGCGCGGCCCAGAAGCGCCACGAGGCGCACACTAGACCGAGGAAAACATTCATGAACAAGAGATCGTTGGTTATGCTTTTGGCTGCCGGCGCGCTGGCATTGGGATCCACGGCGTCGTTCGCGGACGAGAACAGCGGCAAGACGAGCATGTCGCCCGAGCAGTCGAAGGAGCTGAAGCAGGAAAAGGCGGCCAAGAAAGAGGCCAAGTCGAAGATGACGGCCCAACAGAAGAAGTCTGCGAGCGCCGAGAAGCAGAAGACGCTCCACGAGGCCACCAAGAACCCCGAAGGCGCGATGGCCAACCCGTCCAAGGAAGAGACCGCCAAGATGAAGGAAGAACGGGCGCAGAAGAAGGCGGCCGCATCGAAGATGACGAAGGAAGAGAAGAAGGCAGCCGCCAAGGAGAAGCAGAAGACGTTGGAGGAATCGACCAAGAAGGCGGGGAGCTGACGGCCGCCCGATAGTGACGTCGCTCCGCCACGACCGCGTGCCCACGCACGCTGAAGCGGCGGGGCGGTGGAAAGCTTTGCCGGCGATCGGCAAGGCAGCGCCCGATGCCGGATTCCCGGCGTCGGCTGCGTAAGGCCCCCGCGGCGCGGCGATACCCCTTCCGCAGGTTCGGCCCGTAGCCATTCGTTCCGGTTCTCCCGGTCCTGCGGTTTCCCTCGCTTCCCTGAAGAACTGTCCCGCTGCGTGGCCGTTTGCGCCTGCGCGAGGCGGCCTTCCTCGATGTTGCCAGCCATGCGCCCGGTCGCGTATGGTTGAAGGCGAAGGCACTTTCGTAACCACGGCCATCCCATGAATTTCAAAGGTGATTTCCAGTTCCTCGGCAAGGCCGACATCTCCGCGCTGCGCGAGCGCGTACTCGCATTCGGCGAAAACGAGTGGAATCGCGATGCCTGGCGGCGGAACCAGTTCAAGGCCCACCAGCAGACGACAACCATCCCTCTGATCTTCGACGAGGATTTCCGGCATTCCCAGCCGACTGCCCGCCCCGACTACGCGGCACTGCGCGAGCACGTCGCACCGGTGCTCCGGCTGATCCGCCATCATTACGACCAGTCCGGCGAGCTCCGGCGGCTGCAGGATGCCAACGGACCGGCCTACCCGGTTCGCATGCTGCTTGCCCGCCTGCTCCCGGGCGGCGTCATCCCTGCCCACATGGACCGGGTCTTCAGTCTGGCCCATGCCCACCGGGTGCACGTCCCGATCGTGACCCACGACGACGTGAAATTCATCATCGACGGTCGCCGCCAACCCATGAAGGAAGGCGAGGTCTGGGAGATCAACAACCGCCGGGCCCACGAGGTGGAGAACGCCAGCCCGATCTCCCGCGTGCACATGATCGTCGACTGGGTGATCCCCGGCGAGCGCTGTTGCTGCTCGGCGCACACCCACCCGACGACCCCCTGCACGCCGGAAGCCTGCAGGGCGACCGATTTCCGGCCGGTCCCCTGCGACTGCCTGCACTGACCGCAACAGGTGCTTTCGCAACAACACGGGGCGCTGCGACGGGCCGCCGAGGACGTCGCGGCGCGCCATTCATCTGCCTCGCTAAGCGAGCTGTTCCAGCGGCCACTGGTCATCCTGAGTGCACCGCGCTCGGGCAGCACGCTGCTGTTCGAGACCCTGCGCGACTCGGATGCGCTGTGGAGCATCGGTACGGAATCGCACTTCATATTCAACGCGTTTCCGCAGCTCCATCCGGCGCGACGCGGCTATGAATCCGGCGCGCTCGCCGCGGCCGATGCCGATCCGGAGCTGTGCCACCAGATGCGCGCCTGCTTCCTGGTCATGGCACAGGACAGCCGCGGCCAGCGCTATCTGGACCTGCCCGAGAACCAGCGCCCGCAACGCATTCGCCTGCTGGAGAAGACGCCTCGCAATGCGCTGAACATCCCCTTCATGCGCAGGCTGTTTCCCGACCTGCAGGCCGTGTTCCTGCACCGCGATCCGCGCGAGACCATAGCGAGCATCATGGAAGCGTGGCAGACGGGGCTGTCGGGCGGCGGCTTCGTGACGTTCCCCAACCTGCCGGGCTGGAACCTGCGGCACTGGTGCATGCTGCTGCCGCCGGGCTGGCGCACCCTCAACGGCAAGTCGCTCGCCGAGATCGCGGCATTTCAGTGGAATGCCGCCAACGGGACGATCCTCCGCGACTTGCGCGAGCCTGGAGCGGGACGCTGGCTGCCCTTGCGCTACTTCGACCTGGTCGAAAACACCGCAGAAACCCTGCGCCGGATCGCCAGCTTCGCGGACTTGCCATTCGACGGTCCGCTGCGCGAGCGCGCCTCCGTCCCGTTGCCGCTGTCGCGCACGACGGTGTCCGCCCCCGATCGCGACAAGTGGCGCCGTCACGCGCGGGAAATCGAAGCGCTGGCGGCGCTTTATGCACCCCTGGAGCACGAGCTCGGGAGCCTCGGCTGACGCTCGGGCCGCCATCCCCGCAGCGGTCGTGGAGCCGGGAGCGCCGAAAGCCGGCGGATCTTCGCCATCTCCTCGGGAACATCGCGGCGATGAATTCCCTGGTCACCTTGCGGCCGGCGTCCCTCTTGCCCTTGGGCGCGCGGATCCGCTACCAGACCTGCGAACGCGAGACCTCGGCGCCCGCCGCGTCTTCCATCAGGTTGAAGGTCGGCACTGCGCCCGGTGCCGGCGAGTCAGACGTCGTCGTGCCCACTGCGGTCTCGGACGTGCGCCGCTTCGCGCCAACGGTCTCGAACCATTCGCCGACTCGGCGCAGGCCCTGGCGCGCGCATTGATCGTCTCCGCCCCCGGATGGGGCCGTGTCACTGCGACACCCGGTCCTGTTTGCGAATCGCTTCTGCGATTTCCTCGCTCATGCGCGCGAGAGCACGGCTGTGGGCCGCAACGAGGGCACCGTAGCCGCTGTCCTGCACGGGCTGTCGAACCGTAGTGCGCCCCGTCATCGCCTTTCCATCCCTCAATCGGCGGACGATCCAGATCGCATTCAGCGTCGCAACCTCGCCCGGAACCGACTCGAAACGCTGCACCTCGATGGCGACTCGGTAGTCCGCGTCCGCGTTCAGCGACCGCTGAAACATCGAAACCCGCGGCGTCCCGAGCATCGTGACCAGGTTCTCGGCGACCACGTCGGCGATGTTGTTCTGCAATGGAGATGCCCAGCGATTGTACTCGTCGATCGTCACCTCATTCGAACCCGAACTCAACACGATCTGCGGAACGTCAACAACGGCCGGGACCGAGACCGGCCCGACGACGACGGCAGGCCCTTGTCCCTCCCCTGCCACGGCCGCAGGTCGTGTCGCAACGGAGCTCAGCATGTAGAAGTGCGACGGCTGGGTCGCGCATCCTGCGCCGACCACCGCCATGGTGAACATAAAGGCTGCAAGGGCGAATTTGCGGTTCACGGTTTCTCCCCGGGCTTGCCCCGGTTCAGCATTTCCGGATGTCGCTCGAGATAGTCGACGAGGACGCGTACCGAACGCGCGGCGCGAGTCACTTCCTGGATGGCCTCCCGCGCGTCCTGCGGCACCGGCGAGTTCGTCCCGAAATACGCGGCATCGGCATTCGTCACGACGCGATCGGCGTTGGCGATTGCGCGACGCAGCTCCTCGAGCGCCTTGGTCCCTTGCGGAATCAGCTGGACGTTGACGCTGTTCATCATCGTGTCCGCGTCCTTCATGGTCCGGTCGAGCGTCGCGAGAGCATTCTTGAGGTCGATGCCGATGGCGTCGAGCGGCATGCTGTCGATCTTGGTGAGAATGCTCGTGAGCTTGGCCTCGAGGCTGACCATCGTGCTCGGAACCACGGGCAGCTCGAGGGGGTCCCGAGTCCAGTCGATCTTCGGTTTCGGCAAATCCGGGAAATACTCGAATGCAACATAGAGCTCCCCGGTAAGGAGGCTGCCGGTCTGCAATTGCCCGCGCAGACCCCGTTCCTCGACCATCCGACGCACCACGCGCAGGCGCTCGGGTTCGCTCATTTCGGCCGCAACCGTGCCGCCGGCCGCCTGCTTCCCCGAGGTCGTGCGGCCAGTGACCAGATCAGGGAAGAACGTGATCAGGACACGCGGGTGATAGGTGCGTGTCTTGGAGTCGAAAGCGAGGCTGACCTCCGTGACTTCGCCCACCCGCATGCCGTACAGCGTCACCGGGGCCCCGACCGACAGTCCACGCACCGATTCCTTGAAATTCAGCACGAAGCGGCGCGCGACGGGATCCGGCTGCCGCATCGCGATCTTCCGGTTGCGATAGAGCGTGAAGGCGGCGTCCGGCGCGGCCTGCTCACCCGCCGGAATGGCGTGCGGGGTATCGAAGGCCACGCCGCCGACGAGTGCCGCCACCAGCGACTCCGTGCGTACGTCCACCCCGTCCGCCCCCACCGAGACATCGATCCCACCCGCATTCCAGAAGCGCGTCCCGGATTTGACGTACTTGTCGTATGGCGATTCCACGAACACCGTGATCTCGACTGAACTTCCGTCTGCAGCGAGCTTGTACGCCGCCACCTGGCCGACCTTGATCTGGTGATAGTAGACGGGGGACCCGATATCCAGGGCCCCCAAGGTCCTCGCCTTCAGCGTGAACGCTCGACCGGTCTGATCGTTGATGATCGGAGCCGCGTCGAGCCCGATGAAATCGGTCTGTTCCTCGCTCGAATTGCCGGCCTGGAACCCGATGTAGTTGCCCGAGAGCAGCGTATTGAGCCCGGAAACGCCGCCGAGCGAGATTTGCGGCGCGACAATCCAGAACTTCGCGTCCTGCACCATCAGGCCCGCCGCATGTCTGGCGATCTTCGCCCTGACGAGGACCTTGCTGTAGTCCTCGGAGAGTTCGACCGCCGTGACCTGCCCGATCCTCACGTCCTTGTACTTGATGAATGTCTTGCCCGCCTCGACGCCGTCAGCCGCCCTGAACGCGATGGTGATGGTGGGGCCCTCGCTGCGCACGCGCTGAATTGCGATCCCGAGCGCCACGATTGCGGCGAGCATCGGGATGACCCAGACGATTGAGAGCCGCAAGCGCTTTCTGCGCACCACGCTAGCCCGCGGAAGTTCGCCTAGATCGGGTGCGTCAGCCATGATGGAATCTATGGGGGTTGGTGGGGTCCCAGATCAGCCGCGGGTCGAATGCCTCGGCAGCGAGCATCGTCAGCACCACGACGGCCGCAAAGAAGAGCACGCCGGGACCGGGCTCCACCGACATCAGCGGCTGGAGTTGGACCAGGGCCACGGTGAAGGTGTCGACGAAGACGTCGAGCATCGACCACCGCCCGATGAGCTTGACCATGCGATAGAGTCGCGTACGGTCGTGGCTGCTCGTGACCGAGCCCCGCTGAACCGTGACCAGAAGATAGACGAGCGCGACGAGCTTCCCGAGAGGGATCATCACGCTGGCGACCAGAACGATGAGCGCGAGCGGCCACGAACCCGAACCGTAGAGAAACGCCACGCCGCCAAGGATGGTGTCGCGCTCCGACGTGCCCAGCGTGGTCGTGTTGAGCACCGGCAGCGCATTGGCCGGGACGTAGCAGATCGCCGCGGCGATGAGCAGCGCCCACGTCGTCTGGATCGAGGCGTAGCGGCGGAATTCGAGCCTTTCGCCGCAGCGCCGACAGAAGCCGGGCTCGGCGGGGCTGGCCGGTCGTGTCAGCAGCCTGCACGCCTCGCAGGAGACCAGCCCCGCCTGCGCCGCGGTAACGGCGGGGACGGTCATCGCGGCTGGCCGGAGACCGGGATTCGGCCGGAGGCCGGCGCCGGCAAGACCGCGTCTAGCCACGCGACGCGCTGCCAGAGCTCGTGTTCGTCGAACGTGAGCGTGATCGCCGGAAAGAGCAGCACCAGTGCGCCAACTGCGAACATCCCCATGCCCACCTCAACCGAGGCGAGGGTGGCGATCTTGATCAGTGCGACGAGGATCCCCAGCGTCATGACCTCGAGCATCGACCACATTTCGAAATGGCGGCCCCAGCGCAGCATCTCGCCCACCCAGTGCGGCACGGGCGTGCGTCGGGCCGCGAGCAGCAGCGTCAGCATGAACGACAGGAAGCCGCCCGGCGCGATCACCGCGCAGAACGCGACGAGGACGCCGGTGATCTTCTCGTCGCGCAGCCACATCTGGTATGCCCCGCCGACGATGGTGGTGCTGGCCGCTCGGCCGACCGCCGAGAGATCCATCAGCGGCGAGACATTGGCGACCAAGAATGCGATGACCGCCGTGACGGTAAGGACGAGCGGCAGCTCCGGCGGGCCGTAGGGTCGTCGCGTAAGCAAACAGCCGCAGCGCACGCAGCGCGCCTGGCCGCGCGGTGGGAGTGGGGGTAACTGCTGCAGTAAGTCGCAATCGGGACAGGCAGTCGACGGCGACGCGATCGGTACGCTCACGGCCAGCCTCCGGCAATCCAAGGCCCCACAGCAGTTTGGCGGATGGTCGCCAAGGCTCCGCGGGCACAGCCGGCAGCCGGTCCGGATGGTAGTTGACGAAGGTGCGTTCCTGCAAGTATCGGTGACGCTGGTGGCCAGGTTCCGGGATTTGCCCGATCCGATCAGGCTTGCCCTCCCGGCTGCCACTCTTCGAATCATCCTGCCGCCGCGAGATCCATCACGCCCTCAGTGCCGGGCGGATGGCAGGGCCCATGCATTGGCGGTTTGTCCCAGCGCGAGGTCGACGCTCACCCGCAACCGGCGAATGTTCTTGCACCTGCCGGCAGCGGCTGATAGGGTTTGCGGGAATGTTGCCGAACAGGGGCCCGGCGGACCAGCCTGCCGCCGCCAGAACTAGCGTCGCTGGAGTGACAGGCGCCCTTTGCCCATCGTTGCGCGAGTTCCCCCAAGGAGAGCTGCGCCATGACCAAACTTGCCCCGACACTGATTGCTGCGGTGGCTTTGATTGCGTCGCCGCTGACCACGGATGCCGCACAATTCGCCGGCAACGACATCACCGTCCACGTCGAAAAGGACGGCAGCACCTTCACGGTCAGCGCGGAGCTGACGGTGGCTGCGGAACCCGACGAGGTGTGGTCGGTCCTGACCGACTTCGACCACATGGCGCAGATCCTTTCGAATGTCGACGCCAGCCGCATCGCCAACCGCGACGGCAACCGGTTCGATGTCATTCAAAAGAGCCACGCCAGCGCCGGCGTGCTGCACGTGTCACTCGACAGTGTGCGTCACATCGAACTCGCGCCCCAGCAGGAAATTCGCTCGCGCCTGCTGAAGGGTGACCTCAAATCGTCGGACTTCACCACTCGGCTCGCCGAGAACGGCAACGTCGTCAGGATCACCGTGCGTGGCACGTTCGTGGTCCAGGGATTGATGGGGGCCGTGATCACGCAGGAAACGGTCGAGGCTCAGACGCGGCAGCAGTACGAGGAGTTGCGCGAGGAGATCCTGCGCCGCAAGGCGAAGCAGCCGCCACCCCCGTGCCTGCTGGCCAAGAATTGCACACCGGTGATCTAGAAAAATAAACTTGGCTACAAATTGTAGAGGGAAGCCGCCGTCGGCAGGCTGCCTAAACTCGACAACAAGCGGCTCGAATCGGGTTCGAAGGCTCCGAAAACGTGAAAATAAAGTCGGAAACAAGGCTGTAGCGGACCCCTAGACGCTCAATTGACCTGCTGAAAGCCTAGGTGCCAGTGCCAGAATTCCCATGAGCCTCAACGGCTTATGGGGGTTTTTTTGGCAACGATTTCTTCCGCCGCCCCCACCGGCTGTTCCGTCGGCCGTGGCCGCCATCGACGTCAACTTCTTCAGAAACCTAGCCTTCCGCCCAGACGTATTGAATTCGATCCAGGGCAGAACCGGGGCGCGGTTGATTTGGACGGTTTTCGGTCCGGACGTGAACAACGCGGGGTGGCTCGATCCGCTCGGTAGTGCCGCGTGATCTGGCCGTTTTTGCTGGCGACTCTGGTTTCGACGATCTCCGGTTCGCTGCCCGCGATGGTGACCGTCATCGGCGATCGATCGTTCAGGCGCATGGACCTCGATTCGTTGAGAGCGCTCACGGATTGACCGATTGGACCTCCTCCGTCCTGAACCCGCCAGGCATCACGATCTCCAGCATTTCGACGTCTTGTCTATGTCCAACTTCGCGATGCCGCATTTCCGGTGGTTGATAGACGCAGGAGCCGGCTTCGAGCCTCACCGAGCCTTGGCCTTCGTACTCAAACTCGATCCAACCCTTGAGTACGTACACCAACTGGAAGGTGGTCCTGTGCAGATGCGGCTGGCTGGAGAAGTCCGTTCCCGCCGCTGCTCGGATGACGTGGGCAACAACGCAACCGTCAGTAGCGGACTTGATGCCCAAGTCGCGATATTCGAAGAATGAGCGAAGACCACGTTTGAACGAGGCGTCCCTCGCATGCGTAACTGTGAACCTCTGCGTGGTCATCGTTGTCTCCAAGGCTCGCCGGCGGCGTGTAGTGGGCGCTACCCGCTGCCAAAGTAGCCGCGCTGGCATCGTTTCGGGGCCTTACGCAAAGTAGCGAACCTAAATGACGGCAATTATTGCGTCAGCGAGCGGCGTACGCTAGGCGACCGTCCACCAAGTTCAAATCCGAAGCGGCCGCCCCTTACTCAAGAGTAACGGGACATTCGGCAACGATCTGTGCCACGCCCATCCCAAGTACGACTGGGACGAAGAAGCGGAATCAGGTCAGCCCCCTCCCCGACGCCGACATCGCCGGGCAAACCAGAGTGCGCCGGGAATGCATCCTGCCACCCCACTCCGCCTGTCGTAAAGCGGTGCCCAGCAATGGGCGTCGGCATATGTTTACGATCATGTGGCATTTGCCCAGACGCGGTCGCTGAATCCATATATCGGCTTCGTCAATCGCGATCCGGCGAAGGCGTCCGCTTACTCCGCGATTCGTAGTCTGATAGGTGACACGGTTCAGCGACCGTCCGCGCCTGCCTTACACGCCCCGCGCATTCACGACGGCATTGCCCGCGTTCGATGCGTTTCCTGTAGCACAATGGGCCCGCCTGTCGGCCAAGTACTCGCGGGGCGATCGCGACGAAGTCATGGGCTACGGCGATTCCTGCGGGCACCCGCGCCTGCGCAAGGTAATTGCAGCGCACCTGCGGGCGAACCGCGGGATCGCGTGCGAGCCGGATCAGATCTTCATCGTCGGCGGCGCGCAACAGGCGTTCCACCTGATCGCCACTACCCTCCTTGATCCTGGCGACCGCGTTTGGTTCGAAAACCCGGGTGCAATCGGCGCCCGCAACAGCTTCATCGCAGCTGGCGCCGACCTCGTTCCGGTTCCGGTGGACAGTGCCGGCTTGCGCGTGGACCACGGATTGCGAACGAGCCCCGGATTCCGGCTGGCATTCGCGACACCGTCGCACCAGCAGCCCCTTGGCAGCGTGATGAGCCTCGACCGGCGCTTCGCGCTGCTAAACGCCGCCGAGCAGGCTGGCGCATGGATCATCGAGGACGACTACGACGGAGAATTCTTCTTCGGCGGCCGCCCTCCCCCAACGCTGAAGAGCGTCGACACGACCGGTCTCGTGATCTACGTCGGCACGTTCAGCAAGTCCCTGTTTCCGGCACTTCGGCTCGGCTACCTTCTCTCCCCCGCCGGGCTGGTGGACATATTCGGGGCGATCATGATGCGATCGCTCCAAGGCGTTCCATCCTATACGCAGCAGGTAACCGCTGAATTCATCGAGGAGGGACTTTTCGCGTCCCACATCCGACGCATGCGCCGGGTCTATGCGGAGCGCCATGACGCCTTGCAGCAAGCTGCGCGGAAGTGGCTGCGAGGAGGGCTCGAACTGATGCCGGCGAGCAGCGGCCTGCACACGGTTGCCTACCTGCCATCTGGGTCGTCCGAGATCGAGATCGCGAAGGCTGCCGACGAGCGCAACGTCACCGTCTCCCCGATCGGTCGGTTCGCCCTCCAGCCTGTCGACATCCGCGGCCTGGTGCTCGGCTTCGGAGGAGTCCGGCCGGACGCCATCGAGGCAGGCATCGACGTACTCGCCGCGGTGCTCGAGCGCCATTCCCGGCGTGCGCAACCAGGTGGGCGACAGCTCGGGCGCGCCCATGGGACGCCCGGGAAGGCATACGCCGCAAGGCGCCGATAGTGGACTGCCATTCACTCCAGAACGGACCTCCACTTCGGTCCGCACTCCGTGCCATCCTGCTGCGCCGGCCACCGAGGTCGACGTCGCATTTCGCGAAGGACGCATGAGCCACGCGCAAGGTCGATCATCCGCTCCCATGATGGAATTCGATTTCGTCATCGTCGGCGCGGGCTCGGCTGGCTGCGTGCTGGCGAACCGCCTGACGGAAAGCGGTCGCCATACGGTGTTGCTGCTGGAGGCTGGCGGTAGCGATCGTCGCTGGTGGCTCGACATGCCGATCGGCTATGGCATGGCGTTCTACAACCCGCAGGTCAACTGGATGTACCGGACGGAACCGGATTCGGGGCTCGACGGCCGGATCGGCTACTGGCCGCGCGGCAAGGTGCTCGGCGGGTCGAGCACGATCAACGCCATGGTGTTCGTCAGGGGTCAACCCTCGGATTACGACGATTGGGAAGCGGCCGGGAATCCCGGCTGGGGCTGGCGCGACGTTCTGCCCTATTTCAGGAAGCTGGAGGACAGCGAGCGCGGTCCGAATCACTGGCGTGGAACGGGTGGGCCGCTGCATGTGGCCGATCCGTCAGCCGACGTCCACCCCCTGTGCGAGGTCTACCTGCGGGCCGGCGTCGAGGCGGGACTCTTGCGGAATCCCGACCTGAACGGCGAGTCGTCGGAGGGTGTCGGCATCAACGAGATCACCACGCTTGGTGGGAAGCGGATGCCGGCTGCACGGGCGTATCTGCGGCCCGCGATGAAGCGCCCGAACCTTCGCGTGGCGTCGCGCGCCCTCGCCACGACGGTCGACATGGCCGGTGGCCGGGCCGTTGGTGTCACGTACCTGCGCGAAGGCACGCTCATGCGCGCCGGAGCGCGCCGAGAGGTGATCCTCGCTGCCGGATCGATCAATTCCCCCTTGCTCCTCCAGGCGTCCGGCATCGGTCCAGGGCCGGAGCTCAATGCGTTGGGCATCGATGTCCTCGTCGACAGGTCAGCGGTCGGCCGGAACCTCCAAGACCACCTGTGCGTCGACTATCTCTACCGGGCCCGGGTGCCGACGCTCAACAGGACGCTTGGGACTTGGCGCGGCAGATTTCTCGCGGGCCTCGAATACGTCCTCCGCCGGCGGGGCCCCCTTGCCCTGAGCGTGAACCAGGGGGGCGGTTTCTTCCGCACGCGGGAGGGGATCGCGCGACCCAACATGCAGCTGTACTTCTCGCCGCTGAGCTACGTCCGGGGCGTGCCCGGGCGACGGGCTCTGATGCGTCCGGACCCATTCCCCGGCTTCCTGCTGAGCGTGCAGCCGTGCCAGCCTACAAGCCGGGGACATGTTCGCCTGCGTTCGAGCGATCCGTTGGCCCCGCCGGTAATCGTCCCCAATTCGCTTGCAACCGAGCACGACGTCCTCGAGATGCTGGACGGCGCCAGATTCCTCCGTCGGCTCGCTGCAACTCCGTCGCTGTCGAGTGTCATCGAAGAGGAGCTTGCGCCGGGCCCCGCGGTCACCTCCGACGCCCAGCTGATCGAGGACCTACGTCACCGCGCGTCGACGGTCTTCCATCCGGTCGGCACCTGCCGCATGGGTCCGGACCCGACATCGACCGTTGTCGACCATCGGCTTCGCGTGCACGGCGTTGCTTCCCTCCGGGTCGTTGATGCGTCGGTCTTCCCGACGCTTACCTCGGGTAACGTGAATGCACCTACCCTCATGGTCGCCGAAAAGGCAGCCGACCTTCTGCTGGCCGACGTTGATTGACCCGCCATCGTGATGAACCTATTCAGCGAAGACTGCAAGTTCGAGCCGTATTGGTGGGATCGCACTCCTCGGCCCGCGATCGCGCCTCAGGACGTCCCACCCACGGCCGACGTCGCTGTCATCGGATCCGGGTACACCGGTCTGCATGCGGCGCTGCAGACGGCGCGCGGCAGTCGCGACACCATCGTCATGGATGGAGAGGATGCCGGCTGGGGTTGCAGCACGCGCAATGGCGGACAGATCTCTACAAGCATCAAGCCGAGCTTCGAGGCGCTCGCCCGACGGCACGGCGTCGATCTCGCGTACCGCATCCTGCGCGAGGGCTACGATTCGCTGCAGTGGATTGGCGAATTCGTTGAATCCGAACGCATCGATTGCGCTTTCGCACGCGTCGGCCGCTTCCACGCGGCGCACACCGCGGCTCAATTCGAAGCGCTGGTTGCGCGCGCCTCGAATATGCCGAAGGGACTCGAAGTCGATGCACAAGTCGTCTCGCGCGCCGAGCAGCGGAGCGAAATCGGAACCGATGCGTATTTCGGCGGCGTGATCTACCCCCGCCATTGTTCAGTGGATCCCGCCCGCTATCATCAAGGCTTGCTGGAACGCAACATCGCGGCAGGAGCGCGCATCTTCCCCAAATGCCGGGTGACCGCGATCGACCGTGAAGGCGGAAAGTTCCGTGTCACCACGACCCGCGGTTCAACCCTCGCGCGGAACGTCATCGTGGCGACCAACGGGTATACGGGACGGGCGACACCCTGGCTGCAGCGCCGCGTGATCCCGATTGGAAGCTACATGATCGCGACTGAGCCCCTGCCGCAGGATGTCATGGCGAGGCTCATGCCAAAGCGCCGCATCGTCAGCGATACGCGCAAGGTCGTCTACTACTACCGGCCGTCACCCGACCATCGCCGGATACTCTTTGGCGGACGAGTGTCACATGCCGAAACGGACCCGCGCATCAGCGGACCGCTGCTTCACGCCGACATGGTGACGCTCTTCCCCGAACTCGCCGGCGCCCGGATCTCGCATTCCTGGTGTGGCTTCATCGCCTACACGTTCGACGAGCTGATGCATGTGGGCGTGCGCGATGGCATCCACTACGCGATGGGCTATTGCGGGGCCGGGGTGGGAACGGCCAGCTACTTCGGCATGCGCGTCGGGCAACAGGTGCTCGGCCGGCAGGACGGGCGCACAGCACTCGATGGTCTCGCCTTCCAGACCCGACCCTTCTATACGGGCAATCCGTGGTTCCTCGCGCCGTCAATCCGCTACTACCGATGGCGGGACCGACAGCAAGGGTGAGGTCCAACAGACCACTGCGTCATCGCCGGGACTTGGTTACCCGACGCCACGCGTCCCGACCTGTTTCCACCCCAGCCCCGCGGTGTGTTCACTCGGCCGCAATATGCGCTGCGCTCACAAGCTTCCCCCAGCGTTGCCATTTGGACTCGACGGCGCTGCGTGCCCGCCGGCGTTCTTGACCGCGTCCATGACTCGCTCCTTTGTTGAATGAAAGGAGCTTCATGCTGATCTCGGTTGGGGGTCGCAGTCCGACCGAGGGTGTGTGAAAACTCTTTGACGTGTCCGCGGTCAGAGTCGGCAGGTCGACTTGCGGGAGTTGCCGATGAGCCGATTCATCGAGGGGGAACAGCGAACGCAAAGCGTGCTGTTTCCGGAGCAGCTTGAGGATTGGATTGCGGAAGACAATCCGGTCCGTGCGGTTGACGCCTTTGTCGACGAGCTTGATCTGACCGAGTTGGGCTTTGCTAGGGCGCAACCCGCAGCCACCGGCCGGCCGGCGTACCATCCGGCGACGCTGCTGAAGATCTACATCTACGGGTACCTCAACCGCATCCAGTCGAGCCGGCGCCTGGAGCGGGAGGCCCAGCGCAACGTCGAGTTGGTGTGGCTCACCGGTCGGCTGATGCCGGATTTCAAGACCATTGCCGACTTTCGGAAGGACAACGGTGAGGCGATCCGCCGGGTGTGCCGGGAGTTCGTCGAGTTGAGCCGCCAGGTGGGATTGTTCACCGAGGGCGTGGTCGCCATCGACGGCAGCAAGTTCAAGGCGGTCAACAACCGGGACAAGAACTTCACGGCGCACAAGCTGCAAGCGCGGATGAAGCAGCTCGAGGAAAGCATCGTGCGCTACCTGGATGACCTCGATCGCGCGGATCGCGAGCCGGCCACCGTACCGGCGGCGCGGGTCTCCCAGTTGAAAGAGAAGCTTGCGACGGTCAAGGCGCAGGTCCGCAAGCTGCGCCAGATCGAGCGGCAGATGCTGCAATCTCCGGATCAGCAGGTCTCGCTGACCGACCCCGATGCCCGGTCAATGGCAACCAGTGGCCGCGGCACCGGCATCGTTGGCTATAACGTGCAGACGGCCGTCGACGCGCAGCACCACATGATCGTCGCCCATGACGTCACCAACGTCGGCCACGATCGCACACAGCTGACCGATATGGCAACGGCGGCACGGGACGCAATGGGGCGCCAAGAGATGACGGCGCTGGCCGACCGTGGCTATTTCAAGGGCGAGGAAATTTTGCAGTGCGAAGAAGCGGGAATCAAGCCGCTGGTGCCGAAGCCGCTCACCTCGGGCAGTAAAGCGGACGGCCGGTTCGACAAGCGCGATTTCGTCTATGACCCGAAGTGCGATGAATACCGGTGCCCGGCGGGCGAGCGGGCGATCTGGCGATTCTCCACGGTCGAGCACGGACTGACCATCCATAAGTACTGGAGCTCCGCTTGCCCTCGCTGCTCAATGAAGTCGCAGTGCACGACCGGCACCTACCGACGCATCACGCGCTGGGAGCACGAGCAAGTGCTCGATGACATGCAGCGTCGCCTGGATTGCACACCGGGAGCATCACGCGTACGGCGACAGACGGTTGAACACCCGTTCGGGACGCTGAAGGCATGGATGGGGTCGACCCACTTCCTCACCAAAACCCTGCCGCGGGTCCGAACGGAAATGAGCTTGCATGTCTTGGCCTACAACCTGAAGCGGATGCTGTAGATCTTCGGCACGCAGATGCTCATTGCCTTCCTGAAGGCATAGGTCAGAGCGGCAAACGTCCGTCCGCCGCAATCTGCAATCCGTGAGTCCGTTGGCATCCCACCGAATGCCACGCAGGCCACACAGGCTCGCGCGTTCCGTACCGGCTACGTTTCCACACGGCCTCGACCCGTTGCTGCCAGTCGCCTTATGGAAAGCGGTCATTTGCGCGTTGTGCCGACCCCACAGAAGCGGCCGCACGATCAGGTAGCCGAAAGCGGGTGCCCGACGGCGCATCGCAGAACAAGAGGCCGGTCCTGCACCTCATGCCGGCGTCAAATGCAGCGTGCGAATTACCGTGGCCCATTTCGCCGTCTCGCGCTCGATGCGCAGTCTCAAGTCCTGCGCGGTTCCGCGCCAGACCATGGAGCCGGTCGCCAGAATTCGCTGTTCCACAATGGGAAGCGCTAGCACCGCGTTGATCTCCGAATTGAGTCGCTCAACCACGTCCGCTGCAGTCTTCATTGGCACGCCGATACCGAAGAAGCCGCCGGACTCGAAGCCCGGTACCGAATCGGCAAGGCATGGCACTTCCGGTAGGACTGGAGAGCGTGTCGTGCTCGTCACGGCCAGTGCACGGACCTTTTGTGTGGCGATGTGATTGAGCACCAGCGCGGGCGCGACAAACATCAATTGGACGCGACCCGCCAACAGATCGGACAAGGCTGGTGCTCCGCCTCGGTACGGGACATGCGTCAATTCAACCTCCGTGAGCATCTTGAACAGCTCCGCGGACAGATGCGGGCCTGTGCCATTGCCCGGTGATGCGATATTGAGTTGTCCCGGATGATGCTTGGCGAATGCGATCAGCTCGCTAATGCTGCGAACCGGAAGCGCGGGATGGGCAAGCAGGACCTCGGGCGTCGTAGCCAGCGGAGCCACCGGCGCTATATCGCGAGCGAAATCGAACGGAAGATTTTCGTAGAGGCTGGCGTTGATGGCGTTCGGCGCACCCACCAGCAAGAGCGTGTATCCGTCAGGCGCGGCGCGAACAACCGCTTCCGTCGCGATGTTCGTCCCAGCTCCTGCCCGATTCTCAACAACGACCGACTGGCCAAGGCGTTGGGACAGCGGATCGGCCAGCATACGGGCGAGGAGGTCCTGCACCCCGCCGGGCGCGAGACCGACCAGTAAATGGATCGGCCGGCCGGGGTGCGTGTCCGCTGCCTTTATGCTTCTCAGCGATGTCAGGAGTCCCGCTCCCATCGCAAGTCCAAGAAAATGTCGGCGCGCCGTCTTCATAAAGGCGAGGTTACGCTACACGAGTCGTCGCCGGGTAATACAATCTGCCCTCCGATAACATATCCGTTTTGATATGAAAATCGATCTATCCAACAGGATCGTACGACGCTTCACGCTGCACGACCTGGACGTGCTGCTTGCGGTTGCGGCCGAACGGAGCATGGGCAAGGCTGCAGCTCGCCTGCATACTTCGCAACCCGCCATCTCCAGAACTATTGCGGAGCTCGAACGAACGTTGGGAGTCCCTTTGTTCGACCGCAACCGCGGCGGGGTCGCTCTAACTCGATATGGCAGTGCGCTCGCAGAGTGCAGTGCGGAAGTTTTCGATGACCTTCGGCGGGGGATCAACCGCATCGAGTGGTTGACCGATCCGGCTCGCGGTGAAGTTATTGTTGGCTGCAACCCGGTACTTGCTGCGAGTTTCGTCGCTGCCGTGATCGAGGCTGTAACAAGTCGGTATCCCGGCATTACATTTCGACTGATCGTCGGTCCGTCGAAGGAGCTCCGCCAAAGGTTACATGAGCGTGAGGTTGATATCCTGGTCACCCGGGACTTAGCCGAAGACGACGACCGGTCACTGACCACGGAGCGACTTTTCGACGACTCGTTTGTCGTCGCAGTCGGCGCCGGAAACCCTCTTGCCCGTCAACGTCGCCTGGGTCTGCGAAACTTGGAGCGGTACTGCTGGGTGTTGCCACCTTCTGAGAGTCTAATTGGACAACTTGCGCACAATGCGTTCGTCACAGAAGGTCTGGCGCCGCCGCGCGTGGCAGTCACCGCCATTCCACTCGATACAAGACTGAGCTTGCTAGCGACCGGCCGCTTCGTGACCATCCTGCCACTCTCGGCGTTGCGCTTGCCACGGCCGCGCGGCGATGTGCAGCGCCTGTTCATTCCGTTGAGGCCAAGGGTCCCGAATGTCCTGCTGACCATCAGGGACCGCGCATCGGCACCGCAGGTCCAGACTTTCAGGCAGGTTGCACTCGGAGTTGCACGTAAGTACGCCCGGCAGATTTCGAGAGCGAACTGACGTACCTCAGCCATCGCCAAATCCATGGCACCGCCGCGAAGCACAAATGCAAACTCGAGCCGTCTGTTCGACGGCGCTCTCATAGCACGGCGCGCGGTATCCGCCCGACACTGATTCCGACGGCGGAGCGTTTGAACGGTATGGCGATGGACGAATGACCGGTTCCGGCGTCCCGGTCAAAGACCCCTCATGGCCGCACGCGGCCGGATCGTCGACGGTCCCAGCTCGACGCGGAGCGGATGCCCGCCTTGCTGAGGAGCCAACGGGCGCGCGCGGCTGCCCGCGCTACTTTCAAGCACCGATTGGTTCGGGGATGGGTACGCATCTCACCACTTAATACGAGCGATAGGCGGCATCGTTTTGCACCGACACCCCGCTCCATAAGGGCCCTCTATAGCGCCGGCACGTAGCCGTTCTTGCCCACGCTTACCCGCTCGGCCGTGAGCGAGCCGTCGGGTTGTGTCGTCGCATACGCGACGACGTGCGCGCCCGATACGAGCAAGGATGGCTCACCGATGTCGATGGTCGTGACTGGAGTGCCACTCGGAACGACGACAACCTTCTGCCCCCCCTTATATGTCAGGGTCAGTCGGCGCTCCCCATTTGAATCCGCGATGTTCGCAACTGTCGCATTGGTCATGGTGCTTCTGGCTACGTGGCCGCCCGAGATGCTCGTCACCGTGGCATTGGTCATAGTGTTTTTTCCCGCCATGGGCCGATGCCCTTCACCAGTGCCACGCATCGCTTCGGAGAAGATGTGCACTTCGCTCGCAACGAGTGTCCCGTCGGCGCGCGGTGCCGCTGTGGCGCCGATGAAGCTCCCTTGCTGTACATGGGAAAGATCACTGGCAGCGCGAGTGCTGATACGCGTTCGGTCGGTCAGCTTGATTCGCACGTCCTCACCGGATGTCATCCTAATGGCGAGCACACCAGATTCAAACCACACGACGTCGCCGGCGATTTTGCGCGGGCCACGCTGGGCGTAGGCGGCGACGGCCACGACACCAAGCAAGAAACTCAGCCACACCGTTAGCGCCAGACGCATTTCACCTTCCCTTGGCGTGACACTTTAGCATCGGCAACTGTGACCGATCATCGACTTTGAAGTTCAAGTTGTCGAGTCGATCCCGTCCCCATCAACCGTCTGACCATTCGTCGCCCTTGCGGGTGACGCGCGAAATGGCGGGCAAGACCCCAGCAAACGGCTGGTTACGTGCAATTTTTTGGAAGCAAGCCTGACCGGCGACTGTTGACGGCTCTCCGCCTGATCGTCGACGATCCCAGTCCGACCCCGAGCAGCCGCCCCCTTTCGAAGGAGCGGACGTTCACGAGCGGCAGCCTGCGCCCGTTTCCGCCATCGATTGGCTCAGCGTTCCGGACTCAGGTTAAGCCGAAGCCGTGCACTGCGCTACTTGGCGCCAATGAACCAGACCTCGGTAATACCTCGACAGTGACCCCATAAGGCGCTGCACTTTCGAGCAGGTATTTCGTGGTGGATGCCATGATCTGCAACAAACCGTTCAATCCCAAGATCGTTGAGCGGACGGCTATCCGGCCACAGTCCCACCTAATTCGTCGTTGCCGCCTTCAAGGAGGAAAACCCACCGTCTAGTGCCGGCACGGATTCGTCTGGCGCCATCGCTCGCCCTCTGCCCTGCCCGACCCGCATCCACACCGAGCCCCGCATCCATGCGGAAAGCGCATCGGCGCGGATAGGCGCGCTGATGTGGTACCCCTGCACGAAGTCGCATCGCATTGCACGCAAGCGTTCCAGAGTATCTGCATCCTCGACGCCCTCGGCCACGACCGCGAGGCCCATGTTGTGGGCGAGATCGATGGTCGATCGCACGATCAAAGCATCGCTCGCGTCGGTGGTCATTCCCATGACGAACGCCTTGTCGATCTTGAGCTCGTGCATCGGCAAGCGCCGCAGGTACGCAAGCGACGAGTAACCGGTGCCGTAATCGTCGATCGCGAGAGTGATGCCAAGCGCGTGCAGCCGCTGCAGGTTCTCCACCGCGTGTCCTGGGTCATCCAGGATCGCACTCTCGGTGATCTCCAGGGTGATCCACTGTGCCGCGCAATTTTCCCGTCTGAGAAGATCTGCGAATCGGTCCGGAAGTTCTGCGTCCATCAGGTCGCGCGCGGATATATTGATCGACAGGTTCATTGGCAAGCCATCCCGGCGCCAGGCTGAACACTGGCGAACAGCGCGAGCCAGCACCCACCGAGTAATCGCACGGATATATCCGGTCTGCTCCGCTAACGGGATGAACTCCGACTGTGGGAC
>DATIQL010000061.1:0-6004 GCA_035470905.1 Casimicrobiaceae bacterium | reverse complement strand
AAAGGCCGAGCTCGAGCGCGAGCGCAGCGTCATCCTCCACGAGTACGCCGACGACGAGGACGACGCGATGGCGACGGCGTTCAAGCAGTTCGACCGGGCCTGCTTCGGCGCGCATCCGGCCGCCCGCCCGGTGATCGGCACGCGGGCCAACATCCGCAGGTTCACCCGCGCCGAGCTCGTGGCCTGGGTGCGGCGGCAGTACACCGCCGCGAACACCATCGTCGGCGTCGCCGGCAACGTCGACCCCGACCGCATCGTTGCCGCGGCGAAAGCCGCGTTCGGCGGCATGGCCGCTGGAAGCGAGAACCGGGTCGCAGCGCCCGCCTGGCGCGGCGGGACCCGCATACGGCAACTACCGGGATCGAGCCTGGTGCACGTCGTCCTCGGTTTCCCGACGCCTGCCCTGCCGGCCGCGCACCAGGCCTTTGTCGTCGCCGCAGCCCTGCTGGGCGAGGGGATGAGCTCCCCGCTCCTCGACCAGTTGCGCGAGCGACGCGGCCTCGTCTACCACGCGGACTGCTGGACCGACGTGAGCGATGCCTACGGCCAGTTCGTGATCGAGGCGTCGACGGCGCCCGGGCACCTTCGCGAGTACGTCGGCGCGGTCACCCGCCTGCTGCGCCAGCACGTCGGGGCGACCGACCGCGTCGGTCTCCAGCGCGCCCGCAACCAGGCCGGCGTGCGCATCCTGTCCGCACGCGAAGAGCCGTCGCGGCGGCTGGAGCAGGCCGCGCTCGACCTCTACGCGCTGGGTCGCGTGCGCTCGCGCGAGGAGTTGCTCGCCGGCATCGCCGCGGTCACGCCACGGCAGGTGCGCGCCGCGTTCGCGCAAATGCTCGATGCGCGCCCCGCGATCGGCATCGCAGGAAGGATCCCGAGAAGCGAGGCCGGGTGCCTGGCCCGGCGGGTCGAAGGAACGAGCGGGTAGCCCTCCGCTGCCTGCTGCACCGTTGACCGCCCGGGCGCTCACGGTCTCGCACCCCTCGATGGCCACCGCGATTCAGTTGCGACGCCCGTACACGCGAACGAGCCAGTAGCTGGTTGCCCCGGCGACGGCGCTCGCGCCGGACACCGTGAGTGTCTGTCCCGGCACCTCGTAGGTACGCGCGAAATACGTGTTGGAGAAGTTGAAATCGTCGGGATTGACGAACGGGACGTCGAGGCTCTCGAGCGGAAAGTAGTCGCTGGACACCCGGAATCGCGTCGTATTGCAGAGGTAGCAGCCGCCCATCGTTGCGACCACACGTACCGTCTTGTACCGGGAGACGTCGATGGCCGCAGTCTGGACCGCAACGGTCGACTCGAAGGACAGGACGGTATCGAGGAGCAGATCCGTGCTGTCGCCGGACGTGACGTTTCCCGACCCGTTGATCGTCACCGGAATCGGGTTGCTCGTCCCGTTGGTGACGGTTACGCTGCCCGATATCGGGGCGGTTCCCTGCATCGTCACGGGGACGGGAGCCGACGGAGGATTGGTGACGATCACGTTGACCGGCGCTGCGGCCGCAGCGCCCACCCGGAGACCGGCAGCGAGCGCGACTGCCGACACGCATATCAAACCAAATCTCAACGAGCCTCGAGCTTTCATGATGATCCTCCTCTGGTTTCGTTCCAGCGCGCCGGAACGGTCCGACCCGTACAACTTCTAGCGCAAGCGGCTGTCGGCGAGCCTTGCGAATCTCGTGGCGATCTCCTGCCGCTGCTTCGAGTCGGCGGTCCGCAGCTTCACCACGCAGATGCGCCCGCCCGCGCATTCCCACCATAGCTCGGCGCTGATCCGGTCCCAGGTGGCGTTCTTCGCCACGCCGTCGATCGGGGTGCCCTGTGCCTTGTCCCGCGCCCAGGAGGACATCGACCCCTCGAACACTCCCAGCTCGATCGAGTCGCGCCAGCCTTCGGGGGCCTTGACCGCCGGGGCGTTCTTCGCGACCCAGCGGCAGCTGTTGTTGCCCCACAGGTTGGTGACGTCGACGCTGCCCGCCTGGTGCGCTCCGATGGCTGCGGCGATCTCGCCGTCCTTCAGCAGCGCGCAGCGGTCGGGGGCGGCCATGGCGACGGACGGCATCGCGGCCGCCGCGATGCATGCCGCCACGGCCAGCCCAGGCAGGAGGTCAGAGCGCTTCGTTCGCCTGGTCATCGGGTCTCCCATCGTCATCGTCGGCGCCGCCGAGCAGCAGCGCGACCAGCTCGTCCCGGCCGCGCAGCCGCTCGGAGGACTGTGCGGGAGACGATCTAACCGCGGCCTAACGGGAAGCCAAAGGCGCGGCGCCCTCGACCAGCGCGACCGTGGCGGGCGATGGCGCGACACCCAGCACGATCGACAGCTGGTCGCGGCAGCGACGGAACGCCCGCAGGGCATCCGCCTGCCGGCCGGCCCTGGCGTGACAGCGGATGACGGCCTGGTAGAGCTCCTCGGCGAGCGGGTCCTGCGCGAGCCCCGATTCGTAGATCGCCAGTGCGCCGTCGAGGTCGCCCGACTGCTCCAGCGCCTGTCCGCGCTGGCGGACGCGCTGCAGGAACCGCTGGTGCAGGCGCTCGCGCGCGAGGGCCCACCATGGCTCGACCGCGTCGGGACCGAACAGCGGTCCCGGATAGGCGTCGGTGGCGCCGGAAGCATAGGACCAGGCATCGACCCAGACGGATCCGGGGTCGAGGCCCACGCGCCCGGCGTCGAGCCGCAGCGCCTCCTCGCGGCCCAGGAGCTTGCGCAGGCGCATCGCCGCCATGTCGAAGGCCGCGCGCGCCGCGCCGCCCTCGGCATCGGGCCACAGTGCGTCGAGCACCAGCGCGGCGTCGATCGGCGCCGGCCCGTGCACGACGATCAGCCTCAGGAGATCCAGGGGCTTGCGCTGGCCGCGCGCGCCGAAGCGCAACTCCTCGCCGTCGACCTCGACGCGCAGGCCACCCAGCGCATGGACGCGCACCGGCCAGGGCCAATGGACCTCGAACGGCGTGGGTGCAGGCAACCGTCGCTCCGCGATCACCTGGCGCGCGAACGCCGGCTCGATCCCGTGCTCGATCGCCGCGGCGCAGATCTTCGCGGCGACGGGCGCCAGCAGATTGGCGAAGCCGGGCCAGGCCTGGGCGCTCGCCGCCTGCATGATCGAGCGCACGAGCTCCGGCGCGGGTTCGCCGCCCGACCGCATTCCTGTTGCAGCGTCGGCGACCTCGGCGAGGATCAGCGCGAAATCCCGACGCATGCCCTCGGGCGTCTGCGCTGCCAGCTCGCGCAAGGCCATGCTCGCTGTCCCGCCGTTCCCGCTCGCGATCTCGATTCGTTGCCGCGCCATCTCGACGCTCCAGCGCTCCGACGGCGGGAACTTGCGCTGCACCGCGAGCGCATCGGCATGATCGATGGTCGAGCGCGCGCGGCGCCAGTCCTGCGCCAGCGCCAGCACGGCCGCCTCGACCAGCAGCAGGTTCACCGCCTGCGCGCCGTGCTCGGGGTTCGTCACCTCGCGCAGCTCCTGCAGCCGGCGTTGCGCCAGCGCCCGATCGTTCTCCGAGATCGCGATGTTGGCGAGCAGCCATGCGGCGCTGAACGCGGTCCCCGTGCCTCCGTATTGGCGGCCGAGCTCGAAGGCCCGCTCGAGGCAGCCGACCGGCGTCGGCGCCGGCAGCCTGAGTCCGACCGGCGGCCAGCGACGCCCCAGCGCCGCATAGGCATTGAGCCAACCCGCCTCGCTCAACGGGGACACCCTGCCCTGCTGCAGCCACGGCAGCGTGGCGACCACGACGTCGCGGAACAGCGTTTCGTCGCTGAGGCGATAGCCCGCGGTCTCCATCAGCACGGCCGACGCCGCGAGCGCCTCGTCGGCACCGACCGAGGGGTCGCGCGCGCGCAGCACGCCGAGGATGCGCTCGATCAGCGCGTCGGATCGTCCGAGCGGCGCTTCACCCCACAGCATGTCCATCGCGCGCAGGCACACCGCGTCGACGCGCAGCCCCTCGTCGACGCGCGCGATGCGGTCGCGCGCATCGAGCTCTCCGGCGAGCCGCTGCACCCACGCCTGCGCCCCCTCGAAATCCTGCCAGCCTTCGAGAATGGCTCCGATCGCCGATGCGGCGACCAGCAGTGCCGAAGGCGACGGTGACGGCGACGGTGACGACGGCGCCAGCAACGCCCATGCGCGTTCCAGATGCCGCACTGCGCCGCGGGCGTCGTTGCGAGCCCGGGCCGCTTCGCCCAGCGCCCGTTGCAGCTGCGCGCTTCCCTCGATGTTCGAGCCGTCGAACAGCGCGACCACCGCGTCGAGCTCGGCGAGCCGCTGCGTGCGGACCAGGCGCCCGGCCTCGCCTTCCAGCAGCGCGAGCGCGACGTCGGGGCTGCCTGCACGCAGGTGCAGGCGGACGGCCTCGCGCACCAGGCCACGCTCGGCGGCGATGCCCGCGGCGAGATTCAACATGCGCTTGCGCCATGGGTCGTCGCCCAGCGCGTCGAAGCGCGCCTGCAATGTGTCGCGAAGCAGGTCGTGGAGCTTCCAGGTCGGTCGCTCGCGCTCGAGGCGGGTGACGAACGCATGCCGCTCGCGCAGTCCCTCGAGGGTGGCCTGTGCCGAAGGGCCGAGGCCGATGCGCTCGAGGACCTCGCCGTCGACGTCCGGCAGCAGGCTGGCGGCGCCAAGCTCGCGGAGTTGGGCATCGCCCAGCAGCTCCAGCACGCGCTCGGAGAAGAATGCCTCGACGGACTCCTCGCCGGGCCCGGTCTCGCCGCGTGCCTGTCCCGGCGACTGCGCGAGCAGCAGCAGCCCGCTCGCCCAGCCGTCGGCGCGCACACAGAGCTTGCGCGCGTGCGCAGGGTCGATCTGGTCCGCCAGCAGATCGACGGCCTCGTCGGGCGTGAACGCGAGCTCGGCAGCATCGAAGACCCGGAGCCCCCCGCGCGCCACGTCGTCGAGCAGGGCGCCCGAGGGCGCCTCGCGGCCGAGGACGAGCATCCTGACGTCGTGCGGTGCTTCGTGGATCGCTGCGGCCAGCAGGGTGGCGAAGTCGCCGCCGGCGGCGTGGACGTCGTCGACGACCAGCGTCGATGCGGCCGGGATCACTCCGAAGAAGGCGCGAAAGAAGCTGCGCGCAAACGCCGCGAGGCTCGCGCCGCCTTGCGGGCGATAGCCGGGAATGCCGCGGCTGCGGCGGATCGTGGCGGCGAGCTGCGTGAAGTAATCGAAAGCCGACGCGGGATCGCCATCGGCTTCGTCGACGCGATACCAGAGCGTGCGATCGCTGCGCTCGGATGCCCAGGTCGCGGCCAGCGTGCTCTTGCCCGAACCCGGGCCCGCTGCGATCCACACCACGCCGTCGCCCGAAAGCTCGTCGAGGCGAAGATGCAATCGCGGTCGCGGCAGCGACCGCGAGGACCGCGGCGGCGAGAACTTGGCGAGGCGCGACTGGCGCACGAGCATCTCCGGCGGTTCGGGTTCGTCGGAGCAGCAGTCCCGGCACTCCGGGGTCGCGCTCCCGCTGTGGATCAAAATCTAGCGGAAGCACTCGAGCATGGAAAGGGGGGCGCCGTTCTGCGACGCAACTCGTCGCCTGCGCGCGTTACCATAGCCCGCCCCTCCCGACCTCCCGTATGCATCGCCCTTCGCCAAACCCGGACCGACGACCTCTGCCGAGCAGCCCCATCGGGTCCCGCCGGTAGCGCCGCGCATGCTGCACATCAGGTTCTCCAACCGCTTCGAGCACCTGCAGGACGCCCTGCTCGACGCGATGGCCACGCCGCCCGCATCGCCGTTCGTCGGCGAAGAGATCATCGTCCCCAGCGCAGCGATGCGGCGCCGGGTCGAGCTGGCCGCGGCCGACCGGTTCGGGATCTGCTCGAACGTCCGCTTTTCCTTTCTCGCGCAGTGGCTGTGGCGGCAGATCGGGCACGGGGCGTGTCGGCCCCGGCTCGCGCCCCGCCGCGCAGGTCACCCTGCGGATCGCGGCCCGGCCGCCGGCCGGCCGCCAGCAGACAACTGTCGGCCAGCACAACCGCAGAGAAGCCGACGGTGGCCAGCGTGAT
>DATIQL010000060.1:0-1836 GCA_035470905.1 Casimicrobiaceae bacterium | reverse complement strand
CTCGCGCGGCGCATTGACGTGCTGCTGGCCACGGAGGCGTTCGACCTGATCTTCGTTCACTGCTCGTCCGTTGCCCACTACGTGAGCCGAGCGAAGGGCATTCCGAAGATTCTTGATTTCGGGGACATGGATTCGCAGAAGTGGCTGGAGTACGCGAACTACAAGCCGTTCCCGCTGAACCTCGGCTATCGGCTCGAGGGCATCAAGCTAACCGCCGAGGAGAAGCGCCTCTCCCGGGCGTTCGACCTGTGCACGGCGACCACCCGCGCCGAATGGGAGACGCTGGAGGGCTACAGGACGGGCGTTGCGACCGACTGGTTCCCCAACGGTGTCGACAGCACGTATTTCGCACCTGCCGGGGCAACCTGCGATCCGGACACGATCAGCTTCATCGGGCGCATGGACTACTACCCGAACCAGGAGTGCATGCTCCGTTTCTGCCGCGAGGCGTTTCCGATGATTCGCGAGCGGCGGCCGGGCGCGAAGCTCACGATCGTCGGCGCCGATCCCATCCCCGCGATACGCAAGCTCGGCGAGCTGCCGGGCGTCACCGTCACCGGGTCGGTCCCCGACGTGCGGCCGTATCTGCAGCGGTCGGCAGTGATGGTCGCCCCGCTGTCGATCGCGCGCGGCACGCAGAACAAGATCCTCGAGGCGATGGCCGCGGGCGTGCCGGTCGTGACCAGCAGCGCGGCCGCAGGCGGCGTCGATGCGGTCCCAGGCGAGCACTTCCTGGTTGCCGATTCTGCCGCAGATACGGCGGCGGCGGCCCTCGAGCTGATGACCCACGCGCAACGACGCGAGGCGCTGGCCAAGGCGGGGCGGGCGCGGATGCTGTCGCACCATGCCTGGGACAAGTCGATGCAGCGGCTGGACGGGATCATCGAGCGCTGCGTAGCCAGTCGAGCGCAGAACGGCAGGAGCCGGACAATCACCGCAAAAGAACAGGAAACCATCGCGTGAACATCAGCATTTTCGGACTCGGATACGTCGGCGCTGTTTCGCTGGCCTGCCTCGCCCGCGACGGGCACCGGGTGATCGGCGTCGACGTCGACCAGGCCAAGCTCGATCTGATCGCGGCCGGCAAGACGCCGGTGGTCGAAGAGGGGATGGTCGACCTGATGCGCGACGTCGTGGCCAGCGGCCGCGTCTCGGTGACACGGGAGGTCGGCGAGGCGGTGCAGGGCTCGGATCTGTCACTCGTCTGCGTCGGCACGCCCTCGGCCTCCAATGGCAGCCAGAACCAGTCGGCGATGCTGCGGCTGGCCGAGGATCTCGGCACCGCGCTGCGCGACAAATCCGAGCCGCACGTGATCGTTTTCCGCTCCACCCTCGTTCCCGGCTCGGTCGAAGACGTGCTGCGCCCGATCATCGAGACCAGTTCCGGCAAGAAGGACGGGGTCGATTTCCACGTCTGCTTCCAGCCCGAGTTCCTGCGCGAAGGAACGTCGATCCGCGATTACGACAAGCCCCCGTTTACGATCGTCGGGGCGAATTCGGAAGCGCCTCGAATCGCTCTGCGCCAGCTCTTCGGCCATCTGCCCTGCGAGTTCCACGCGACGTCCGTGCGCGCGGCCGAGATGGTCAAGTACTGCTGCAACAATTTCCACGCCCTCAAGATCACGTTCGCGAACGAGACTGCGCGGATCTGCGAGGGCATGGGCGTGGATCCGTTCGAGGTGATGGACCTCGTCTGCAAGGACCGGCAGCTCAACATCTCCCCCGCCTACCTCAAGCCGGGATTCGCCTTCGGCGGCTCGTGCCTGCCCAAGGACCTGCGCGCGACGATGTATTTCGCGAAAACGCGCGATATCGAGCTGCCGGTGCACGGAGCGA
>DATIQL010000059.1:0-14799 GCA_035470905.1 Casimicrobiaceae bacterium | reverse complement strand
AGGAAGCGGCGGATCGCTGCCGTCATCGCCAGCCGGATGTCGGTGTCGATGTTCACCTTGCGCACGCCGTGCTTGATCCCTTCCTGGATCTCCTCGACCGGCACGCCGTAGGTCTCCTTCATCTCGCCGCCGAACTGCCGGATCTCGGCCAGCAGATCCTGCGGCACCGACGAGCTGCCATGCATCACCAGATGGGTGTTGGGGATGCGCCGGTGGATCTCCCGGATCCGGTCGATCGCGAGGATGTCGCCCGTCGGCTTGCGCGAGAACTTGTACGCGCCGTGCGAGGTGCCGATCGCAATCGCCAGCGCGTCGAGCTGCGTGGCATTGACGAAGTCCGCCGCCTGGGCAGGATCGGTCAGCAGCATCTCGCGGGTCATCGTTCCTTCGGCGCCGTGGCCGTCTTCCTTGTCGCCCTGCATCGTCTCCAGCGAGCCCAGGCAGCCGAGCTCGCCCTCGACGGTGACGCCCAGCGCATGGGCCGTGGCGACGACGCGGCGGGTGACGTCCTTGTTGTAGTCGTAGTCGGCGATGGTCTTGCCATCTTCCTTGAGCGAGCCGTCCATCATCACCGACGAGAATCCAAGCTTGATCGCCGACTCGCAGACGGCGGGCGATTGCCCGTGGTCCTGGTGCATGACGATCGGGATCGCCGGGTAGGTTTCCACTGCGGCCTCGATCAGGTGATGCAGGAATGCCTCGCCCGCGTATTTGCGCGCACCCGCCGACGCCTGCATGATCACCGGGCTGTTCGTTTCCGCCGCGGCGGACATGATCGCCTGGACCTGCTCGAGGTTGTTGACGTTGAACGCGGGCAGTCCGTAACCGTGCTCGGCCGCGTGATCGAGAAGTTGGCGCATCGAGACGAGGGGCATTGCGGATCTCCGGCAGGGTCGGGTAAGCGGCCGATTTTACCCGCTGCGCCGGCCGCGGGCGCCTCCGGGCGTGCGATCAGCCCCCGCTCCCGCGCTTCGCAGCCGGGACTTGGGCGGCCCGACCGCGATCCGGTCACTCGCTGCGTGCGCGTCGGTAGCTTCCGGGCGGCGTCGCGAAGGCGATCGCCAGCCGGTTCCAGCCATTGATCGCGACGATGGCGAGCGTCAGGTCGGCGAGCCCCTTGTCGCCGAAATGCCCGCGGGCCGCCTCGTACACGTCGTCCGGAACGGATCCCTCGGCCACGCGCGTGACGGCTTCCGCCCAGGTGAGCGCGGCCCGTTCGCGTTCAGTGAAGAACGGCGTCTCGCGCCAGGCCGAGAGCGCGTAGAGCCGCTGCTCGGTCTCGCCTGCGACGCGGGCCATCTGCGTGTGCATGTCGATGCAGAAGGCGCAGCCGTTGATCTGGGAAACCCGGGTCTTGACCAGCTCCAGCAACCCGGCGTCCAGCCCGCTCTGGTGGAGGTAGGTTTCCAGCGCGCGCATCGCCGCGTACGCGCCCGGTGCGGCGGTGGTGTAGTCGATTCGCGGCTGCATGCTTGTCCTCAACGCAATGCGCGGTCACCCCAGGGGTTTGAGCGATTGCAGCGCGCGTCGTTCGGTGCGACCCGCACAATTTGAGCGATCGCCGCTCACCCTGCTGCTTTGCCCCGACCCTGACGATCTGAGCGATCGCCGCTCGCGTCGTTCGGCCCGACCCGCACAATTTGAGCGATCGCCGCTCGCCCTGCTGCTTTGCCCCGACCCTGACGATCTGAGCGATTGCCGCTCGTTCCTCGCTTAACGTTCGCTCCGCTCACGTTAGCAATCGCCGAAATTGTGCGTGTCTACGAGCGGTGCTCTCCGACACGCACAATTTTCATCGTATTCGTTCCGCCGGACTTGCCCATCGGCTCGCCGACGGTCAGCACGATCAGGTCGCCCGTCTGCACGTGCGAGCGCGAGAGCAGCAGGTCCTCGGCTGCACGCAGCACTACGTCGCGGTCGGCGGTCTGCTCGAGATAGAGCGAGGTCACGTTGCGCATCAGCGCCATCCGGCGCTGGGTCTCGACCTTCGGGGTCAGCGCGAAGATCGGGCAGCCGCAGTTGTGGCGCGACATCCACAGCGGCGTCGAGCCGGTGTCGGTCAGCGACGCGATGGCCTTGACCTTGAGGTGGAAAGCGGTGAACAGCGTCGCCATCGCGATCGACTGGTCGATGCGGGTGAACGTGCGGTCCAGGAAATCGCGATCGAGCTCGATCGCATACGACTTCTCGGCTTCGACGCACACCTGCGACATGGTTTCGACGGTCTCGACCGGATAGTGTCCGGCGGCGGTCTCGGCGGAGAGCATCACGGCGTCGGTGCCGTCGAGCACCGCGTTGGCGACGTCCGAAACCTCGGCACGCGTGGGCACCGGATTGTGGATCATCGACTCCATCATCTGCGTCGCGGTGATCGTCAGCTTGTTGCGCTCGCGCGCCGCCCGCAGCATGCGCTTCTGCAATCCGGGCACGGCGGCGTTGCCGACCTCGATCGCGAGATCGCCGCGCGCGACCATGATGCCGTCCGACGCGTCGATGATCTCCTCGAGCGCGGGAATCGCCTCGGCGCGCTCGATCTTGGCGATCAGCATCGCGCGCCCGCCGGCGGCGCGCATCAGCTGGCGCGCCATGTACATGTCTTCCTTGCTCTTGGGAAACGACACGGCGAGATAGTCGGCCTCGAGCTTCGCGGCCGTCTGGATGTCCGCCATGTCCTTGGCCGTAAGCGCCGGCGCGGTGAGCCCGCCGCCCAGGCGGTTGATGCCCTTGTTGTTGGAGAGCTTGCCGCCGACGACGACGCGCGTGACGATGCGCGGGCCTTCGACGGCTTCGACCTCGAGCCTGATCAGGCCGTCGTCGAGCAGCAGGATCGCGCCGGGGCCGACGTCGTTGACGAGCTCGCGGTAGTCGAGCCCGACGCGCGTGGCATCGCCGACGTCGCACTCGGCATCGAGGATGAAACCTGCGCCTGCCGCCAGGTCGACCCTGCCCTCGGCGAACTTGCCGATGCGGATCTTGGGTCCCTGCAGGTCGGCCATGACGGCGACCTCGCGCCCTTCGGCGCGGGCAGCCTCGCGCACCAGGAGCGCGCGCTCGACGTGGTCTTCGGCGCGACCGTGCGAGAAATTGAGGCGCACGACATCCACGCCCGCGGCGAGCATCCGCCGCAGCACCTCGGGCTTGCTGCATGCGGGACCCAGGGTAGCGACGATCCGGGTGGAGCGGGGCATGGGTCAGCTCGCGGCGCGCTGTTCGAGTATCGCGACGGCGGGGAGCGTCTTGCCCTCGAGGAACTCGAGGAAGGCGCCGCCGGCGGTCGAGATGTATCCGATGCGGTCGGCTACGCCGAACTTGTTGATCGCGGCGATCGTGTCGCCGCCACCCGCGATCGAGTACGCGCGGGACGCGGCGACCGCGCCGGCCAGCGCGCGCGTGCCGCCCGCGAATGCGTCGAACTCGAATACACCTACCGGACCGTTCCAGACGATCGTCCCCGCGTCGGCGACGATGCCCGCCAGCGTTTCGGCGGTGCGCGGGCCGATGTCGAGGATCAGGTCGTCGTCGGCGACGTCGGCCACCGCCTTGACCACCGCCTTCGCGTCGGCGGCGAAGGCCTTGGCGCAGACGACGTCGACCGGAATCGGGACCTTGCCGGGGAACTGCGCGACGATCGCCCGCGCCTCGCCGACGAGATCGGGCTCGGCCAGTGACTTGCCGATGCGCCCGCCCGCGGCGAGGATGAAGGTGTTGGCGATGCCGCCGCCGACGATCAGCGTGTCGACCCTGGCTGCGAGCGCGCGAAGGATCGTCAGCTTGGTCGACACCTTCGAGCCCGCGACGATGGCCACCAGCGGATGCGCAGGTGATGCCAGCGCGCGCGAGAGCGCATCGAGCTCCGCCGCCATCAGCGGTCCCGCGCAGGCGATCGGCGCGTGACGGGCGATGCCGTGGGTCGTCGCCTCGGCGCGATGCGCGGTGCCGAAAGCGTCGTTGACGTAGACGTCGCAGAGCGCCGCCATCTTCCGGGCGAGCGCATCGTCGTCCTTCTTCTCGCCCTTGTTGATCCGGCAGTTCTCGAGCAGGACGAGGTTGCCGGGCCTGAGGGCGTCGTGCCACGCACCCCCGTCGACCCAGTCGCGGATGAGCGGCACGTCGCGGCCGAGCAGCTCGCCGAGCCGTGTCGCGATGGGCGCCAGCGAGTCCCCGGGCTTCCATTCGCCTTCGGTCGGCCGGCCGAGATGCGAGGTGACCATGACAGCCGCCCCGCGCGCGAGCGCATCGCGGATGCCCGGCACCGACGCGCGGATGCGCGTGTCGTCGGTGATCCCGCCCGCATCGTCCTGCGGGACGTTGAGGTCGGCGCGGACGAGCACGCGCTTGCCGCGCACATCGACGTCGGAGAGTCGCCGGAAGCTCATCGCATCACTTCGCCGCCATCAGCGCGACGGTCGCGTCGAGCATCCGGTTGCTGAAGCCCCATTCGTTGTCGTACCAGCTCGAGACCTTGACCAGCCGCCCGGACACCTTGGTCAGCGTGGCATCGAACGTCGAGGACGCAGGGTCGTGGTTGAAGTCGACGGAGACCAGCGGTGCAGTGTTGTAGCGCAGGATTCCGCCGGAAAGGGGACCGGATTCCGACGCCGCCTTCATGATCGCGTTGACCTCGTCGACGCTGGTGTCGCGCCTGGCGATGAACGACAGGTCGACGATCGACACGTTGATCGTGGGCACGCGGATCGCGTAGCCATCGAGCCTGCCGTTCAGCTCGGGAAGCACCAGCCCGACCGCCGCCGCGGCGCCGGTCTTGGTCGGGATCATGCTCATCGTCGCCGAGCGGGCGCGGCGCAGGTCCTCGTGGTAGACGTCGGTCAGCACCTGGTCGTTGGTGTAGCTGTGCACGGTGGTCATCAGCCCGTTCTCGATGCCGATCTTCTGGTGCAGGGGCATCACCAGCGGAGCGAGGCAGTTGGTCGTGCACGATGCGTTGGATATCACCGTGTGCGATGCCTTGAGGCTCTGGTGGTTGACGCCGTAGACGATCGTCGCATCGACGTCCTTGCCGCCCGGCGCCGAGATGATGACCTTTTTCGCACCGCCGGCGAGGTGCGCCGACGCCTTGGCCTTGGCAGTGAAGAACCCCGTGCATTCGAGGACGACGTCGACGCCGAGCGAGCCCCAGGGAAGCTGCGCCGGGTCGCGCTGGGCGAACACGCGGATGCGGTCGCCGTTGACGACCATCGAGTCGCCGTCCACGGTGACGCTGCCCGGGAACTTGCCGTGCACGGTGTCGTGGCGCGTCAGGTGGGCGTTCGTCTCCGGGCTGCCCAGGTCGTTGAGCGCGACGATCGCGATGTCGTGCTTCTTGCCGTCCTCGTAATGTGCGCGAAGTACGTTGCGGCCGATGCGACCGTAGCCGTTGATGGCAACCTTGATGGTCATGGGTCTTCTCCGGATGTGGTGAAGTCGGGGTTGGGGGTGGGGACGTCCGTCGGCGCCGCGCTCTGGCCCGCGCGTCAGTGGCGTGTCCGGTCAGGGATCGACGGCGTGCTGCAGGCCGCGACCAGCGCATCGATGCTGCGGAAGCCGTAGGCGACCTCGACCAGGTCCATGCCGTCCCACTGGAAAGGCTGTTCGACCAGGAGCTCGCCGTCCAGACTCTCGTAGAAACCGCGGCCGATCTTGTTGCCGGCGATGACCCAGACGATGAGCCCGGTGGCGCCGTGCGCGCCCTGCGCCTGCGCGACTTCGCGCACCAGGCGCCGGCCCACGCCGGCGTGCTGGAACGCGGGGCGCAGGTAGACGGCCGTCAACTCGGCGTTCAGCTCGTAGCGGGGCTCGCGCAGCATGTTGCCGGCGGCGAAGCCGATCACCTCGCCGTCGTTCTCGGCGACGAACACGCTGGCCGTGTTCGGACCGGCGGTCAGCACGCGTTCCCAGATCCCCGTGCTGTCCTCTTCGCTCATCCCGGCCAGGTAGGCGTCGGGGATCAGGCCGCGGTACGTCGTGCGCCAGCTTTCGATCCGCACCCGCGCGATCGCCGCCGCGTCGCGGGCGCTCGCCGGGCGGATCGTGATCGTCATGGCCGCGCGCCGCTGGCGACGGTTTGCCGCACGACCGCGGCGACGTGGTCGACGGTGAATCCGAAATGCTCGAACAACACGCCTGCGGGCGCCGACTCGCCATAGCGGTCGATGCCGACGACCGCTGCGCCGGTGTCGTCGGCTGCGCCCACGTAGCGATGCCATCCGCCGGTCGAGCCTGCCTCGACGGCGACGCGCGCGATGCCCGGAGGCAGGACGCTGCGCCGCCAGTTGCCGTCCTGGCGGTCGAAGAGCTGCGTGCACGGCATCGAGACGACGCGCACGCCAATGCCTTCCGCGGCCAGGCGGTCGCGTACTGCCAGCGCGAGCGCGACCTCCGAGCCGGTGGCGATGATCACCGCACGCCGCTCCGCCGCGCTGGCGCCGAAGTCGGCGAGCACGTAGCCTCCGCGGCGGATCGCCGCGGTCGCGGCGTCATCGCGCGCCGCGAAAGCGACGTTCTGGCGCGAGAAAAGCATCGCAGTGGGGCCGTCTCGCCGCTCGAGGGCCATCGACCACGCCACCGCGGTCTCGACGGTGTCGCAGGGGCGCCAGACGTCGAGCTGCGGGATCAGCCGCAGGCTCGCCGCATGTTCGACCGCCTGGTGCGTCGGTCCGTCCTCGCCCAGGCCGATCGAGTCGTGGGTGAAGACGAAGATCGTTCCCGCCTTCATCAGCGCCGCCATGCGGATGGCGTTGCGCATGTAATCGGAGAAGGTGAGGAAGGTGCCGGCGTAGGGAATGAAGCCGCGATGCAGCGCGAGACCGTTGGCGATGGCCGCCATCGCGAACTCGCGCACGCCATAGTTGACGTAGTTGCCGGTGTGCGACCCGGTCACTTCGACGCTCCCCGACCAGTTCGTGAACACCGAGCCGGTCAGGTCGGCGGCGCCGCCCAGCATCTCGGGCAGGACGCCGGCGAAAGCCTCGATCGCCTGCTGCGAGGCCTTGCGCGTCGCGATCGACGCGGCCTTTGCGACCTGCGCGTCCACCAGCGCGTCGCCGGTGGCGGCAAAGGCGTCGGGCAGCCGGGCGTCCATGCGCCGCGAGAACTCGGCGGCGAGTTCCGGATATTCGGCGGCGTAGCGCGCGAAGCGGGCCGACCAGTCGCCTTCGGCTGCGGCGCCGCGTCGACGTGCGTCCCAGGCGTCGCAGATCGCCTGCGGGACCTGGAACGGCGGATGGGTCCAGCCGATCGCCGCGCGTGTCGCCGCGACTTCGCGTTCGCCGAGCGCCGATCCATGCGCGTCGGCGCTGCCGGCCTTGCCGGGCGAGCCCTTGCCGATCACCGTCTTGCAGCAGATCAGCGTCGGTCGCTCATGCTGCGCCTTCGCCCTGGCGATCGCCGCGCTGACTGCCTCGACATCATGACCGTCGACCTGCGCGATGACGTTCCAGCCATAGGCCTCGAAGCGGCGCGGCGTGTCGTCGGTGAACCAGCCCCGGGTCGAGCCATCGATCGAGATGCCGTTGTCGTCATAGAGGACGATCAGCTTCGACAGGCGCAGCGTGCCGGCGAGCGAGCAGGCCTCGTGCGAGATCCCTTCCATCAGGCAGCCGTCGCCGACGAACGCGTAGGTGCGGTGGTCGACGATCGCGTGCCCGGGTCGGTTGAACGTCTCGCCGAGCAGGCGCTCGGCGAGCGCCATGCCGACCGCATTGGCGAGTCCCTGGCCCAGCGGCCCGGTCGTCGTCTCGACGCCGGGCGTCGCCCCGACCTCGGGGTGGCCCGGTGTCTTCGAGTGCAACTGCCGGAAGCGCTTGAGCTCCGGCATCGCCAGGTCGTAACCGGTCAGGTGCAGCAGCGCGTATTGCAGCATCGATCCGTGGCCGTTCGACAGCACGAAGCGGTCCCGGTCGGCCCAATGCGCGTTGGCGGGGTTGTGCTTCAGGTGCCGGGTCCACAGCGCCACGGCGATTTCCGCCATTCCCATCGGCATGCCGGGGTGGCCCGACTTCGCGGCTTCGACGGCGTCCATCGCCAGCGCTCGGATCGAATTGGCGAGATCGGCATTGCGCACCGAAGGCGCGCTGTTCACCGTGTTTTGCAACGTTGCAGTGGTGTCGGGCATCGTGGAAAGGCGGGGTGTGCAGGCTCGCGGCGCCGCGGCGTTGCGAAGGAAAGTGATCGAAAACTATCGCGAAAGCCGCATATTGTGCCATACTTCCATGTTTACGCTGGCCGGGTGATGTTTCCCGCTGCTGCATCGGGAGCATCGGGGCGATTCCATCGGCCAGGCATGCTCCGGGATCCGGCAGGTGCCGCGCGGGGAGCAATTCCTGGAGGGGGAAATACCATGGACGGTATTCATCTGCTGGGCGAATGGTACGGATGCCCGGCCGACGTCCCCGCGCTCACGCGGGCCGAGCCGCTGCGCAAGCTGTGCCTTCAAGCAGTCAGCGCGTCGGGCCTGACGATCGTCGGCGACTGCTTCTACCAGTTCGAACCGCAGGGCGTCACCGGCACGGTGCTGCTCGCGGAATCCCACGTCGCCATTCACACCTGGCCCGAAGCCGGCTTCGTCACCATCGACGTCTACGTCTGCAATTACACGACCGACAACACGGCGAAGGCGGACCGGGTATTCGCGGCGCTGGAAGCGGCCCTCAAGCCCAAGCGCAAGCGCTTCCAGGCCATCCACCGCGGCGGCAAGGATGACTGACAATGTCTCGTCCGGCGATCTCGCGCCGGGCGTCATGACCGAATACCTGACCGGCGACTGGGGGTCCTTCATTCGCTCGGCCGGGCAGCTCGAGAGCTTCCGTTCTCCCTGGCAGGCGGTCGAGGTCCACGAAACCGTGCCTTTCGGCAAGCTGTTCCGCCTCGACGGCCATTTCATGACCTCCGAGAAGGACGAGTTCTTTTATCACGAGAACCTCGTCCACATCGCCGGCCTCGCGCACCCGGGCCCCGAGCGGGCGCTGGTGATCGGCGGCGGCGACGGCGGCTCGACCGAGGAGCTGCTCAAGTATCCGTCGATGCGTTCGGTGACCGTTGCGGAAATCGACGCGAGCGTCGTCGAGATCTCGCGCCGCTACCTGCAGGAAGTGCACCGCGGGGCGTTCGACGATCCGCGCGTGACCCTGCGCATCGGGGACGGATTTCGCTACGTCCAGGAGACGGCCGACGACTACGACCTGATCGTCCTCGATCTCACCGATCCGGGCGGTCCCTCCACGGCGCTCTACACCCTCGATTTCTACCGCGCCTGCGCCAGGCGGCTGACCTCGTCCGGCGCGATGACGCTGCACATCGCGAGCCCTGTCGCCCACGGCGAGCGGGTCCGGGCGGCAGTCCGCGAGTTGCGCCGGGCGTTCGCGCGCGTGACGCCCTACCTGACGTCGATTCCGCTCTATGGCGGCCTGTGGATGATGGCGTGCTGCTCGCCGCATCTCGATCCGCGCGAGCAGTCGGCAATGTCGATCGACCTGCGGATCTCGCAGCGCCGCATCCGTGATCTGCAATACCTGAACGGCGAGACCTACCGCGCCGCGCTGGCCCTGCCCAATTTCGTCCAGGCGCTGCTGCGCTGAGGGGTCGGCGGGGCGGGCGCATGCCCGGGGGGCGGCGCTCCCGCCCGAGCCCCGGGCGAACCCTGCTTGAACGCTGCGGCAACCGGCCGCATGTTCGGACCATCGGGGCCGCAGCCTGCGGCTCGCCACTCGAAACCGGCCCAGACCATGACCCTCAAGCTGCCCGACGCGATGCACGGTGCCGACTACGTGGTGATCGACGGCATCCTGTTCGAGACCGAGTACCTGCGCGAGCCCGACGAGTACACGGTCGCCGATGACATCCTGCTCGAGCTGCGCTCCGGCGACACCGAGCTCGCTTTCACGCAGGGTGACCTGGAGGGTGCCGAGCGCATCGAGGACGGCGTCTATCGCCTCGCGACCGGGCGCCTGGTCCACTTCCTGACGAGCGCCACCGTCCACTGACCCGGAAGGGCCCCGCGCCGGGGGTGCGGACCACGCGCCATGCGGCGGTGCGGCATGGGGGTGGGGGTATATCTTCCGCTTGCGCAGCGTCGGCGCGCCGTGGTTTCATTCGTCCGATCGAATCCGACGCTGGGGACTTCCGATGAATGCAGATCGCAGGCAGGTATTGAAGACCGGCGGCGGCGCGACGTTTCTGGCGCTGCTTGCTGCCGCAGGCTGGATTCCGTCCGCCCGGGCGGACGCGCCGGGGTGGAGCAAGGCCGAGTTCGACGCCCACACGATGGACGACACCCTCAAATCGCTGGGTGCCGGCAAGCCGGTCACCAGCGGCGACGTCGCCTTCTTCTCGACGCCGGACATCGCCGAGAACGGCGCGGTGGTCCCGATCGGGGTGACGAGCAAGCTGCCGAACACCGAGTCGATCGCCATCCTGGTCGAGAAGAACCCGTTCACGCTCGCCGCGCGCTTCGATCTCCCCGCGGGTACCGAGCCCACGATCTCGACCCGCGTCAAGATGCGCGAGACTTCGAACGTCTACGCGCTGGTCAAGGCCGACGGCAAGTTCTTCATGGCGTCCAAGGAAATCAAGGTCACGCTGGGCGGTTGCGGCGGCTGACCGCGGCAGCGCAGCGATCGCCGCGGTGGCCGGGCGGTCGCGAAGTCGTGGATTCAACGTGCCAGCCCGGCACTGCAATGCCGGCGGCTTCAGGAGGGTTCGATGGCAGATCCGATGAAAATCCGGGCGAATCTCGTCGGCGATTCGACCGAAGTGAAGGTATTGATGAGCCACGAGATGGATACCGGGCTCGTCAAGGACAAGAGCGGCAAGATCATCCCGGCCTGGTTCATCCAGACGGTCAAGGTCACGCACAACGACAAGGTGGTGCTGACGGCGCAATGGGGGACCGCGGTCTCGAAGAATCCGTTCATGTCGTTCAAGTTCAAGGGCGGCGCGAAGGGTGACAAGGTGACGATCACCTGGATCGACAACCACAACGACTCGCGTACCGACACGGCGGTCATTGCATGACTGCGGCCTGACTGCGCGCAAGACGCAGACGCGGTGACCCGCACCGGGCGCCGCACCGCAGTGGAATTTGCAGTGGAAATCTCTGGAGGAGGGTTTGATGCCAAGCATCCGCAGTCTCTGGTTGATTCTGGCGGCAGCCGCAATCGGCGTCACGGCGCTCGCCAGTCCCGTCATCGCGCAGACGACGCTCGAGAACGCGAGCGCCAAATACCGCCAGGACCTGGCGGAGGGCAACCCCGCCGACCTGTGGATCGCCCGCGGCGAGGAAATGTGGAAGCAGCCGCGCGGACCGAAGAAGGTATCGTTCGAGTCCTGTGACCTGGGCCTCGGAGCCGGCGTCGTCAAAGGCGCATACGCGACGCTGCCGCGTTACTTCCCCGACGCGGGTCGGGTGATGGATCTCGAGACGCGGCTCGTCTGGTGCATGGTCAACCAGCAGGGCTACACCCAGGCCGAAGCGACCAAGCAGACCTTCGGCAACGGGAATCGCCACCGTTCCGATCTCGAGGCGTTGACGGCATACGTCGCCAAGCAGTCCGACGGCGTGAAGATGAACGTGTCGCTCGCCGATTCGCACGTCAAGGAGATGTACGACATCGGCAAGAAGGCGTTCTTCTACCACGGAGGCACCCACGATTTCGCCTGCGCCACCTGCCACGCTGTCGACGATGTGCGCATCCGCCTGCAGTACCTGCCGAACCTGACCAAGCCAGCCGGCGCCCAGAAGGCGTACACGACCTGGCCGGCCTACCGCGTGGCACAGGGCGAGACGCGGACCTTCCAGTGGCGCCTGCACGACTGCTTCCGTCAGCAGCGCTTCCCCGACCTGGTCTACGGTTCGGATCTCTCGATCGCGTTGACCACCTACCTCGCGGCCAGCGCCAACGGCGCCGTGTACGCGGGTCCCGGCATCAAGCTCTGACGGAGGAGTGCGCAAATGAAGACCCGATTCCCCGTCACCATGCCGGTCCGCGGCGCCGTCGTCGCGCTCGCAACTGCCGCAGCCCTCTACGGATGCGCCAGCGCGCCCGCAACGCAGGATGACGCCGCGCTCACCCAGCGCACCATCGCCACGATGAAGGCGTCGTTCAAGCCGAAGGGGCAGGCAGGCATGGAGCGCCTCGACCAGGACGACGTACAGCGCATCTGCAGCGAATACGCCGAGAAGAAGCTTCCCGACTCGCTTGCGCAGAAGATCGAACAGGAGAGCCTCGCGGCCGTGCGCTATCCCGCCGACGGCAAGCTCGTCGGCGACTGGAAGAAGGGCGAGCAGGTCGCCGAACTCGGACGAGGCATGCAGTTCTCCGACGATCCGAAGATGCCCAACGGCGCCAACTGCTACGCCTGCCACCAGCTTTCGCCCAAGCAGGAGGCCTACGGCACGATCGGTCCGTCGCTGTACCAGTTCGGCAAGAAGCGCGGATTCACCGACAAGATGCGCGCCTATGCGTGGGCGAAGGTCTACGACGCCGAGGCTTTCTCCGCATGCACGAACATGCCGCGTTTCGGCCAGCACAAGATCCTGACCGAGGACCAGATCCGCGACGTCGTCGCGTTGCTCATGGATCCCGCTTCTCCCGTCAACCAGTGACGCTTGCGCTGCGCGTCGTGCCGGGCCGCGCGCCGCGCGGCCCGTTCCGTTTGATCGGCGGGGGCGGCGGGCAGTGAGGCGCCGCGAGTTCCTGCAGGGCATCGCCGCGGCAGCGCTTGCCGGCCTGCCGGTCGATGCTCCGCTCGCCGCCGATGCGGCGGACGGGGCGCATTTCTACGATGCGCTGAAGCCATTCGGCAACGTCGGCCTGCTGCACATTACCGACTGCCATGCGCAGCTCCTGCCGATACGCTTTCGCGAGCCAAGCGTGAACCTGGGCGTGGGGGCCTCCCGCGGCAAGCCGCCGCACCTGGTCGGCGAAGCGCTGCTCAAGCAATTCGGGATCGCGTCGGGCACGCGCGACGCGCATGCGTTCACGTATCTCGATTTCGAGCGCGCATCGCGCGCCTATGGCGCGATGGGCGGGTTCGCCCACCTGTCGACGCTGGTGAAGCGCCTGCGCGCCGACCGGCCCGGCGCCCTGCTGCTCGACGGCGGCGACACCTGGCAGGGCTCTGCGACATCGCTGTGGACGCGCGGCCAGGACATGGTCGACGCGGCGAAGCTCCTGGGCGTGGACGTGATGACCGCGCACTGGGAATTCACCTACGGCACCGCGCGGGTCAAGGAAGTCGTCGCGAAGGACTTCGCCGGCCACGTCGACTTCGTCGCGCAGAACGTGCGCACGGCCGATTTCGACGATCCCGTGTTCGCGCCTTACGTGATCCGCCAAGTCAACGGCATCCCGGTCGCGATCATCGGCCAGGCATTCCCCTACACGCCGATTTCCCATCCCCGCTATCTGGTCGCGGACCTGAGCTTCGGGATCCACGACGAGCGCATGCAGAAAGTCGTCGACGAGGTGCGGTCCAAAGGTGCGCAGGCGGTCGTGCTGCTGTCGCACAACGGCATGGACGTCGACCTGAAGCTCGCGAGCCGCGTCTCCGGCATCGACGTGATCCTGGGCGGCCACACCCATGACGGCGTACCCCAGCCGACGGCGGTTGCGAACCGCGGCGGCAGGACGCTGGTGACCAACGCCGGGAGCAACGGCAAGTTCCTCGGCGTGCTCGACCTGGATGTCAAGGGCGGCAAGGTCGCCGATGCGCGCTACCGGCTGGTGCCGGTGTTCGCGAACCTGCTGACGCCCGACGAGGCGATGTCCGCGCTGATCGAGCGCGTGCGCAAGCCCTATGCGGCGAAGCTCGACGAGACCCTGGCCGTCACCGAGGACCTTCTGTATCGCCGCGGCAACTTCAACGGGACCTACGACCAGCTGATCCTGGATGCGCTGATGGCCGAGAAGAACGCGGAGATCGCGCTCTCCCCCGGATTCCGCTGGGGGACGTCGCTGCTGCCGGGCGAGCCGATCCGCTACGAACGGCTGCTCGACCAGACGGCGATCACCTACCCGTACGTGACGGTCACCAGGATGACCGGTGAGACGCTCAAGACGATCCTCGAGGATGTCGCCGACAACCTGTTCAATCCCGATCCGTACTACCAGCAGGGTGGGGACATGGTGCGCGTCGGCGGCATGCGCTATGCGATCGACCCGACCGCCCTGATCGGCAAGCGCATCACGAAGATGGAATTGAACGGCAAGCCGATCGACCCGGCAAAGCAGTACACGGTCGCCGGCTGGGCGCCGGTGTCGGAGGAGGCGCGCGACGCCGGCCTCGAGCCGATCTGGGACGTCACCGCGCGCTGGCTGCGCGCGCAGAAGACGATCGCGCCGCGCAAGCTCAATCTGCCGAAGATCGAAGGGATCACGAACGATCCCGGCATGGCGTAGCAGCCCTCACCCGAACCCTCACCCGCCTCGCTCTCGCTCGGCTCCCTCTTGCACGAAGTGGGAGAGGGCTGGGGTGAGGGCAGTGCTCCCTCTCCCGCTTGCGGGAGAGGGTAGGGGTGAGGGCTACTTCACCGTCACCCGCGCGAACCTGCGCTTGCCGGCCTGCACGACCACCGTCGTGCCCGACGCGACGACCCGCGTCTTGTCGGCGACGACATCGCCGTCGATCTTCAATCCCCGCTGCTGGATCAGCCGCAGCGCGTCGGAGGTCGATGCGACGATTCCCGCCTGCTTCGCAAGCTGGGCGATCGGCATGCCGGCACCGTTCGCGTGCAGCGTCACTTCCGGCATGTCCTCGGGCAGCGCGCCTTCGCGAAAGCGCGCCTCGAACTCGGCGAGCGCCGCA
>DATIQL010000058.1:0-8224 GCA_035470905.1 Casimicrobiaceae bacterium | reverse complement strand
AGCGTCGACGCTGCCGTGGCCTGCCTGTCGCTGGTCATGACGGGGATTTCTCGCGATATCCGCCGCCGAGCGCGCGGATCAGGTTGATCGAAAGAACGAGCTCGCGCGAGCGCAACTCGACGTCGAGGCTCTGCTGGACGAGCAGCGGCTGCTCGGCGAAGAGCACCTGCAGGTAATTGCCGATGCCTTCGCGGTAGCGCTGCAGCGCGAGGTCGTAGGCGTCGCGCGCCGCCGCGAGCGCCTGCGCCTGTTGCTCGCGCTGCGCCTCCACGCTCCTGTACGACGCCAGCTGGTCGACGACGTCGCGCAGCGCGTCGACGAGCGTCTGGTTGTATTGCCCGACCGCAGCGTCGTAATCGGCATCGCGCGCCGCGAGATTCCCGCGCAGGCGTCCGGCGTCGAAAATCGGGAGGGTGATCGCCGGCCCGAGCCCGGCCATGCGGCTCGCCGCGGAGAAGAACTGCGCCGCGCCCAGGCTCTCGAGGCCGACGAACGCGGCCAGGTTCACGTTCGGATAGAACTCGGCCTTGGCGACCGCGATGTCCTTCTGCGCCGCCTCGACGCGCAGGCGCTGCGCGACGAGGTCGGGCCGCCGGCCGAGGAGCTCCGCGGGAATGACCGAGGCCAGCGTCAGCGGCCCGAGCGCGTGGGCATCGGGGCGTGCGATCGCAAGCCCCCGGTCGGGGCCATGGCCGAGCAGCGCCGCGAGCTGGTTGCGCGTGAGCGCGATCGTCTCGTCGATCTGCACGATCCGTTCGCGCGCAGCGGGAAGCGTCTCCTCGGTCTGCTTGAGCTCGAGCCTGGAATCGATGCCTGCGGCGTTGCGGTCACGCGTCAGCGCGTACAGCCGCTCGCGTCGTTCGAGCGTCGCCTGGGCGATGTCCCGCTGCTGGTACGCGCGCTGCAGTTGCACCCAGGCCTGGGCGACGTTCACCGCGAGCGCGAGCCGGGCGGCCTGCGCATCGACCTCGGCCGCCTGCGCCTGGCCGACGGCGCTTTCCCAGGCAGCGCGGTTCTTGCCCCAGAAGTCGATCTCCCAGTTCAGCGTGGCCTCGAGGCGGTAGTAGGTGTCCCAGCTGCCGCCGAGCGGCGGCGGGTAGAACGTGCTCTCGGAGAGCACCTGGCGCCTAACCTCGCCGCCCGCATCGACCCGCGGATAGAGCGACGACTTTGCAACCGCCGCGTAGGCGAGCGCCTTGCGTGTCCTTGCCTCGGCAACCTTGAGCGAGGGATTCTCGGCGAGGGCCTGGTCGATCAGGGTGTCCAGCGCGGGATCGCCGAAGGCCTTCCACCATTGCGCGTCGGGCCAGGCGCCGGGCGACACCTTGGCCGCGGCCAGCGAGCGCGTGGCCGCGAGCGCGTCGGCGCTCGCCGGCGACGACGCCGGCGCGAGGCCGCGCATGCTCGCGCATCCTGCGGCGACGAGTGCTGCCGACATCACGACACTGCGCGCAATCCACCTGTTCATTGCACGTCCCTGTACTTGCGAGGCTTGTTTGTCACTGCGATCGCCGGCGACCCTGGCAACGGCCCGGGCTGCGGGATTCATGCGTTGGCGAGCATCCGGTGCAGGAAATCCTCGAGCTGGCGCACCTCGGCCTTGCTGAAGCCGCGCAGCGAGCGGTTCAGCACCCGCACGACGCCGGCGATCAGCTCCGGGTAGACCGCCCGGCCCTCGGCGGTCAGCTCGATGCTGATCCTGCGGCGGTCCTCCGGGCTGCGCACGCGCCGCACGAGCTTCTTGCGTTCCAGACGGTCGATCATCCGCGTCATCGCGCCGGGGTCGTAGGAAGCCCCCTTGCACAGCGTCGACGGGGACGCCGTCTCGCCACCCGCGAGCTTGACCAGCACCACGAACTGCGCTGCCGTGATGTCCAGGGGCGCGAGCTCGAGGTCGAGCGACTCCATCAGCGCCCCTTTGACCATGGTCATCAGCCGGCCGATGCTGGTCGAGGGGTCGAACGTGCTGGGGTCGTAGATCGCGGTCACGGGCGCGGCGGTACAGGGTTATCGTTGTCATAACAATATCTGCCTAGGCAGGCATTGTCAACGAAAAGAAATCCGCCCGGATCCGCAGGCGCCGGCGGCAGCCGTCGCCTTCCGCGGACGCTAGGTTCCGGCGAGCAGGAAATCGGCGAGCTCGGCGAATCCCGCGCCCGCTTCGCGGGTGGTCATGTACGCCGGCGGCGTGGCGATCCGGTCGAGAAAGCGCCGCAGGTTGGCGACGCCGACCGCGTTCGGAAAGAAGGCGAACATCGGCGCGTCGTTGGGCGAGTCTCCGGCGAACACGAACGCATCGCGCGCAGCGTCCACGTCCTGCGCGAATACCTCGCGCATCAGCGTCCGCGTCATCGCCAGCTTGTCGTAATCGCCGAACCAGCCGTTGACGTGGATCGAGCTCACCTTGGCCGTCATCCCCTGCGCCTCCATCAGCGCGACGATGCGGTCGACGGCATCGCGCGGCAGCGGCGGCACATCCTCGCACCAGTCGATCGCCAGATCGGTCTCGCGATAGTGCTGGTCGGACGCGAGCGCGCTGCCCGGCACTTCCTCGAGGATCCGCGCACCGATCGCCGCAATGCGCGCGCGCTGCGCTGCGCGCTCCGCGTCGGAGGCGACGAAGCGGCGCTGCAGCCTGCGCGTCGCCGCGTCGTAGCGCATGTAGAACGCGCCGTTCTCACCGACGACCGCGTCGACCGGCCACATGCGCGCGATGTGGTCGCACCAGCCGGCCGGCCGGCCGGTGACGGGAACCACGACCTTCCCCGCCGCGTGGAGCCGCTGCAGCGCCGAGTACGCTTCCGCGGTCAGCTTGCCCGCCGAGCTCAGCGTGTCGTCGATGTCGGTCAGGACGAAGCGGATGCCGCGGCGCACGTCCTCCGGCATGCGCGCCAGCGGCGACGGCCGAAACGCCCGGTCCGTCCCCGATTCCGGCGGGATCGAGGCCATCACGCGCCGAGCCGGGATGCGACGCGCTGCCGCTGCGCCGCCGACATCGGCAGGCCGCACTTGGTGCGCCGCCACAGCACGTCGTCGGCTGCGAGCGCCCATTCGTCGCGCACCAGGTACGAGAGCTCGCGCTCGGTGAGCTGCGCGCCGAAATCCTCGCCGAGATCGGCGGGCTTCCTCGCGTCGCCGAGGATCGCCTCCGCGCGCGTGCCGTGGCGCTTCGCGAGCGCGCGCAGGACCTCGGGGTCGAGGGCCGGATAGCGCCGGCAGAGCTCGCCCAGCCACGCCGCCCTGTCGCCGCGGGGCAGGTCGCCGCCCGGCAGCTGCGCGGCGACGGTCCACGGATCCTTCATGCCCGGAAAGAATGGTCGCAGCTCGGCGAGCGCGGCCTCGGCGAGCTTCCGATACGTCGTGATCTTGCCCCCGAATACCGACAGCACCGGCGCGCGGCCTTCGCCCGGCCCTGCCGCCTCCAGGGCATCGACCTTCAGCACGTAATCGCGCGTGATCGCCGAGGGGTCGTGCGCGCCGTCGTCGTAGAGGGGCCGCACGCCGCTGTAGGTCCACACGATGTCGCCCTTCACGAGCGGCTTGTCGAGGTAGGCGTTCGCGAGCGCCACCAGGTAGTCGGTCTCCTCGGCGCTGATCGACGGGTGCGCGTAGTCGTCGACCGGGACGTCGGTCGTGCCGATCAGCGAGTACCGGTCCTCGTAGGGAATGACGAAAACGATGCGCTTGTCGGCGTTCTGCAGGATGTAGGCGTGGTCCTCCGCATGCACGCGCGGCACCACGATATGGCTGCCCTTGACGTGCCGCACGCGCGCGCCCATGGGTGCGGCGCCGACCTGGCCCAGCACGTCGCCGACCCAGGGGCCCGCCGCGTTGACCAGCGCCCGCGCGCGGATTTCCGACGTCGAGCCGTCGCGCCCGGCGAGCTTCGCCCGCCACAGGCCCTTGTCGCGCCGCGCGCTCACGAGCGTGGTGCGCACCCGCAGCTCGGCACCGCGCGCCCGCGCGTCGAGCGCATTCAGCACCACCAGGCGCGCGTCGTCGACGCGCGCATCGGCATAGACGAAGCCGTTGTGGAACCGCGACTTCAGGCCGGCGCCGTACTGGCTGCCGTCGAGGCGCGTCGCGAAGGATTTCGGCAGCGTCATCCGGCCGCCGAGCCGATCGTAGAGGAAGAGCCCGGCGCGGATCATCCACTTCGGCCGCAGGTGCGGCTCGTGCGGCAGCACGAACAGCAGCGGCTCGATGATGTGGGGGGCGGCGCGCAGCAGGACCTCGCGCTCGGCCAGCGCCTCGGCCACCAGCCGGAACTCGTAATGCTCGAGATAGCGCAGTCCGCCGTGGATCAGCTTGGTGCTCCACGACGACGTGTGGGCGGCGAGGTCGTCGCGCTCGACCAAGAGCACCGAGAGCCCGCGCCCCGCAGCATCGCGCGCGATGCCCGCGCCATTGATGCCGCCGCCGATGACCAGCAGGTCGTAGGGGCTCGTGTCCATGGGTGAAGCGCGCGATTCTACCGGATGCGCATGAAGCTGCAGCGCGGGTCCTGGCGGCGACGCCCGCGATGCTACGATGTTCGCTGGTCCGCAAGGAGAGCATGATGAACATCGTCCCCGAAGTCGCCGCGCTCGACACCGAGATGCGCCGCTGGCGCCACCACCTGCATGCGCATCCGGAGACGGCGTTCGAGGAGGTCGCAACCGCCGCCTATGTCGCCGAGCGCCTGCGCTCGTTCGGGCTCGAGGTTCACACCGGGCTCGCGAAGACCGGCGTCGTCGGCGTGCTGTCGAACGGCAGCTCGCGCGAGGCGATCGGGATGCGCGCGGACCTGGACGCGCTGCACGTCCACGAGCAGTCGGGCGTGCCGCATGCATCGACCAACCACGGCCGCATGCACGCCTGCGGCCACGACGGCCACACGACGATGCTGCTCGCTGCGGCCAGGGCGATGGCGCAGCGCCGCCATTTCGACGGCACCGCCTATTTCATCTTCCAGCCCGCCGAGGAGAACGAAGGCGGCGGACGCGTCATGGTCGAGGAGGGCCTCTTCGACCGCTTCCCGATGCGCGCGGTCTACGGCATGCACAACTGGCCGCGGCTGCCCGCCGGCTCGTTCGCGATGCGCGAGGGCCCGCTGATGGGCGCCTACGACATCTTCGAGATCGTCGCGACCGGCAAGGGCGCGCACGCGGCGATGGCCTACCAGGCCAAGGACCCGATGCTGTTCGCGGCACATGCGATCCACGCACTGCAGACGATCGTGTCGCGCAACATCCATCCGATGGAGACGGGTGTGGTCAGCGTCACCCAGGTGCACGCCGGCGACACCTGGAACGTCATTCCCGAGCAGGTCGTGCTGCGCGGGACCGTGCGCACGTTCAAGCGCGAGGTGCAGGACCTGATCGAGGCCCGGATGCGCGGCATCGTCGCCGGCATCGCCGCGACCTTCGACATGCAGGCGACCCTGCGCTACGAGCGCCGCTATCCCGCGACGGTCAACAGCGCCGAGGAAACCGTGCAGGCTGCGCGCGCCGCCGCGGCGGTGGTCGGCGAGGCGAGAGTCGAGCGCGATCCGGTGCCCGAGATGACCAGCGAGGACTTCGCTTTCATGCTGCAGGCGAAGCCCGGCTGCTACGTGTGGCTCGGCGCGGGCGCGAGCGAGGACCCGCCCGGCCTGCACAATCCGCGTTACGACTTCAACGACAACGTGCTCCCCATCGGTGCGAGCTACTGGGTGACGCTCGCCGAGCAGCAGCTCCCGCTGCACGGCTGAGCTGCGCGCAGCGCCGGCCGCCGACCGGCGGCAGGGGGCGGGCATCGATCCCGCAGCGCCGGTCGCCGACCGGCGGCAGGGGGCGGGCATCGATCCCGCAGCCGGCCGTTCTCCGGCGCATTGATTTCCATCAAGGCGCCGGGCGGCGGCCACGACCACCATGGCGGTCGCCCATCCCGTTCGAGGGAACAGGGCGGCGGGCCGGCGCGCCCGCGATCATTCCCGCACCCCCGCGAAGGCTCCCTTGCCACCATCGAATATCGTGACGCCCGGCGACCTGCCGCCGCTCATCCTCCGGGGCCGTCCGCTCCTGCCCATCGTCCAGGGCGGCATGGGCGTCGGGGTCTCCGCCCATCGCCTGGCCGGCAGCGTCGCGCGCCTGGGTGCCATGGGGACGATCTCCGCCGTCGATCTGCGCCGCCACCATCCCGATCTCATGCGCGAGACGGCACACTGCCGCGACCGCGCGGTGATCGATCGCGCCAACCTGCGCGCACTGGATCGCGAGATCACTGCAGCCCGCGAGCTGGCGGCAGGCAACGGGATGCTGGCCGTGAACGTCATGCGCGCGGTGTCCGGATACTCCGATTACGTTCGCCAGGCGCTGGCCACCGGCATCGACGCAATCGTCGTCGGCGCCGGTCTGCCGCTCGACCTTCCGGATCTCGCCGCCGGGCACCCCGACGTCGCGCTGATCCCGATCCTTTCCGACGCCCGGGGAATCGAGCTTATCGTCAGGAAGTGGATGCGCAAGAAGCGACTTCCCGATGCGATCATCATCGAGCATCCGCGCCATGCCGGGGGACACCTGGGCGCCGCGCGCGTGGACGCGCTCGATGACCCGCGCTTCGATTTCGAAACCGTGATCCCGGCTGCATTGGCGTTCTTCCGCGGCGCAGGCATCGCCGACGATGCGATTCCGCTGATACCGGCAGGAGGAATCAATTCCCCGGCGCGGGTGCGCGAGCTGTTCGCGCTGGGCGCGCGCGGGGTGCAGCTCGGCACGGCATTCGCCGTGACCGAGGAAGGTGATGCCGCCCCCGGGTTCAAGGCGGTGCTCGCCGGTGCTGCACCCGAGGACATCGTCGAGTTCATGAGCGTTGCCGGGCTGCCGGCGCGCGCCGTCCGTACGCCCTGGCTCGAAAACTATCTGCGCCACCTTCCGCGGATGCAGGCGGCCGCGCGGCGCAAGCTGCGCTGCACGCTGCACTTCGATTGCCTGACGCAGTGCGGCTTGCGCGACGGGATCGGCAGCATCGGCCAGTTCTGCATCGATACCCAGCTCGCCGCCGCGCTGCGCGGCGACGTCATGAAGGGACTGTTCTTCCGCGGTGCAGCCGCCCTGCCTTTCGGGTCGCAGATCCGGCCGGTGCGCGAGCTGATCGACTACCTGCTCGGCGGGCCCCGAACCCAGCCGGCGTGAGCTGCGTAGCGCAAGCTCTCGCTCTGCTCCCTCTCCCCCTCCGGGGGAGAGGGTCGGGGTGAGGGGCCGCACTCCCTCTCCCCGCCGGCGGCGAGGGTCGGGGTGAGGGGCTGCGCTCCCTCTCCCGCCAGCGGGAGAGGGTCGGGGTGAGGGGGACTCACCCGGGCCGCGTCATCGCCACCGGGTCGACCCAGCGATCGAAATCCTCGCCGCTGACCAGGCCGAGCTCGAGCGCGGCTTCGCGCAGGCTTAGGCCCTTGCGGTGCGCAGTCAGCGCGATCTTCGCGGCGCTCTCGTAGCCGATGTGGGGATTGAGGGCGGTGACCAGCATCAGCGAGCGCTCGACGTTCGCGCGGATCCGCGCGAGGTCCGGCTCGATCCCCTGCGCGCAGCGCTGGTCGAACGAACCGATCGCGTCGCCCAGGAGCTCGATCGATTCCAGCACGCCCTGCAGCATCACCGGCTTGTAGACGTTCAGCTGGAAGTTGCCCTGCGTGCCCGCGAACGCGACCGCAGCATCGTTGCCGAACACGCGCACGGCGACCATCGTCAGCGCTTCGCATTGCGTCGGGTTGATCTTGCCCGGCATAATCGACGAGCCCGGCTCGTTGTCGGGTATCGTGATCTCGCCCAATCCCGCGCGCGGGCCGCTGGCGTGCCAGCGCACGTCGTTGGCGATCTTCATCAGCGCGCCGCCGAGCGTACGCAGCGCGGCGCTGAGGTTGACGATCGCATCGTGCGCCGACAGCGCAGCGAACTTGTTCGGCGCCGGCACGAAGGGCACGCCGGTCTCGGCAGCGATCGCCGCGGCGGCCGTCTCGCCGAAGCGCGGGTGGGCGTTCAGGCCGGTGCCGACCGCGGTGCCACCCAGCGCCAGCGGCATCAGGCCCGCGCGCGCGTAGCCGATGGCCATCCGCGCATCGTCGAGCTGCGCGACCCAGCCCGAGATCACCTGCCCCAGCGTGATCGGTGTCGCGTCCTGCAGATGGGTGCGTCCGATCATCACGATGCCGGCGAGCGCCTGCGCCTTGGCATCGAGGGTTGCCCGCAGCCGCTCGAGCGCGGGCAGC
>DATIQL010000057.1:0-2249 GCA_035470905.1 Casimicrobiaceae bacterium | reverse complement strand
CTCCGGCTGTGTCATCCTGAGCGCCAGCGAAGGATCTCCTCCGGACGCCGTCGATGTATCGATTGTCGCATTGTGCTCGGGCGGGGAAGATGCTTCGCTTCGCTCAGCATGACCTAACCCCCGGCCCCTTCCCTATGAGGGAAGGGGAGCTCGACCGGCGGCCGGGCACGGGATAGACGACTCGGGGGCAGCCCGGCGTCTCCCTGCTGCGCGAGGCGGGTGCCTCTGCCCGGATCGCCGGCAGGGGCACCGGCGCCACCGCCCGCTCCCGGCTCTGCGTCCGGACATCGGTCCGCCACGGCCGAAGGCACCCTGGCGCCGGGCCGGAACGGCGCGAAATCGTCCGGGCAGGGGCCGCGGCGGGCCCGATGATCGGCAATTTCGGGCAGTTCGTGCTCGAATGTGGTGCCCGAACCCTTTCGGCACCGGTATTGTCTGTCGCGCCAGGGGCGCCGCCGCTCGCGGCGCCGGCGCCGCCACGCCTTCGGCTTTTCCACGGCGATCGCGCAGGTTTTTGCGCATTTCGCCTGACGGACGTCCGGTGCCCGTCCGTCCATCGGCCTTCCCCTTGAAAAATGTGTTGCAATCGTCAAACATGATCCCCAATTGGGTAGGACGGCAAGCGATGTCCAATCAGGAACAGCACGGCAGCGTCCTGGAGGCCGAGCGGACGCGAGTCAAGCCGCCGCCGCTCTACAAGGTAGTCCTGCTGAACGACGACTACACGCCGATGGACTTTGTCGTCGTCGTGCTCCAAACTGTGTTCAGCATGAGTCGCGAAAAGGCAACGCTGGTGATGCTCCAGGTCCATCGGGAAGGCATGGGCGTGTGCGGCACCTACACGCGGGAGGTGGCGACGACCAAGGTCGAACAGGTCATCGACCTCGCGCGCAAGCACCAGCATCCTCTGCAGTGCACGATGGAGGAGACTTGAGCGTTAACGGATCAGGCGTCCCGCGTCGGGGCGCTCGCAGCGCCGGAAGATCGCTCCGGCGGGGCGTCGAAGTCGAGGAAGCAACATGATTGCCCAGGAACTCGAAGTCTCCCTCCACATGGCTTTTGTCGAGGCCCGGCAGAAGCAGCATGAGTTCATCACGGTCGAGCACCTGCTGCTCGCGATGCTCGACAACCCGTCGGCTGCCGAGGTCCTGAAAGCCTGTGGCGTCGATCTGGAGGAGCTGCGGGGGGTCCTCACCGATTTCATCAACGAGCACACGCCGCGGCTCGCGCCGCACTCCGACGCAGACACGCAGCCGACGCAGGGCTTCCAGCGCGTCATCCAGCGCGCGATCCTCCACGTGCAGTCGTCGGGCAAGAAGGAAGTCACCGGCGCCAACGTGCTGGTCGCGGTGTTCGGCGAGAAGGAGTCGCACGCCGTCTATTTCCTGAACCAGCGCGGGGTGACGCGGCTCGATGTCGTCAATTACATCGCGCACGGCATCACCAAGACGCCGCAGCAGAAGCAGGAGAAGGCCGCCGAATCCAAGGAAGACGCCGAGGGCGGCAGCGAGTCGCAGGGCGCGCTCGACGCCTATACGGTCAACCTGAACACGATGGCGCGCAACGGCAAGATCGATCCGCTGATCGGCCGTGAGCACGAGCTCGAGCGCGTGATCCAGGTGCTGTGCCGCAGGCGCAAGAACAATCCGCTGCTGGTCGGCGAGGCCGGCGTGGGCAAGACGGCGATCGCCGAGGGTCTCGCGCGCCGCATCAACGAAGGCGACGTGCCCGAGCTGCTCAAGGAATTCCAGGTGCATTCGCTCGACATGGGCGCGCTGCTGGCCGGGACCAAGTATCGGGGCGATTTCGAGCAGCGCCTGAAGGCGGTGCTGAAGCAGCTTTCCGAGAATCCGAAGTCGATCCTGTTCATCGACGAGATCCACACGATCATCGGCGCCGGCGCGGCGTCGGGGGGCACCCTCGACGCGTCGAACCTGCTGAAGCCCGCGCTGTCGACCGGTGCGCTGAAGTGCATCGGCGCGACGACCTACGGCGAGTTCCGGCAGATCTTCGAGAAGGACCACGCGCTGTCACGGCGCTTCCAGAAGGTCGACGTGCCCGAGCCGTCGGTCGCCGAGACGGTGGAGATCCTGAAGGGCTTGAAGTCGCGCTTCGAGCAGCATCACGGCGTCAAGTACGCTCCGGCGGCGCTCACGACGGCTGCCGAGCTGTCGGCGCGCTTCATCAACGATCGCCATCTCCCGGACAAGGCGATCGAAGTGATCGACGAAGCGGGCGCCGCGCAGAAG
>DATIQL010000056.1:0-1815 GCA_035470905.1 Casimicrobiaceae bacterium | reverse complement strand
ACGCAAGGGCTGATCGAGGCGCTGAACGGCCTCTTCTCGACCAGGCCGAACGCCTTCATGCTCTCCGGCCTCGGCTATCACCCGGTCACGATGGGCGGCAAGCGACGCAAGTCCTTCGCCGACGGGACCCTGGAGCGCGCCGATCTGCAGGTATGGGCGCTCCCGCCGGCACCCGGCGGCGACCCGATCCCCAAGACCGAGGCCAGGACGCGCGCTGCGCGGGCAACCGCAGCCGAGATCGCGCGCCTGATCACCGAAGGCGCGCGGGGCCGCATCAGCATCGGCGAGCGCCCGCTGCAACCCGGCGACATCGCGGTGCTGGTGCGCACGCACAGGCAGGGTGGCGAACTGAAGCGCCAGCTCGCAGCGCTCGGCATCGGCAGCGTCGAGCTGTCGCAGGCGAGCGTGTTCCAGACGCCGGACGCGGAGGAGGTCGAGCGCGTTCTGGTCGCGATCAACCAGCCGTCGCGCGACAATCTGCTGCGCGGGGCGCTGGCCACCGAGATGATGGGCTGCGATGCGGCGAGGATCGCGGAGATCTCGGGCAGCGAGGCGGAGCTCATGGCGTACCTCGAACGCTTCGCCGACTACCGCGACCTCTGGCTGCGCCAGGGCGTGGGCATCATGTACCGCAGGTTCCTGTGCGACGAAAGGGTCAGCGCGCGCATGCTCGGCCGCGACGACGGCGAGCGGCGGCTCACCAACCTGCTGCACCTGGGCGAGCAGATCCATCAGGCGGCCGCGACCCACGAGTCGCCGGACGCGCTGCTGCGCTGGCTGGCGGCGCAGCGCCGAGACGGCGCCGCCGACGAAGTCGCGCAGCTGCGCCTCGAATCCGACCGCAATCTCGTCCAGATCATCACCATCTACAAGGCGAAAGGCCTCGAATTCCCGATCGTGTTCTGCCCGTTCCTGTGGGACGGCAACACCCGGTTCGGCGGCCCGAAGCCGGAAGGACGCGAATATCACGCTGAGGACGGCACGGCGCTCATCGATTTCCGCTCCGATGACGAGCTCGGCCCGCAGAAGGCGCCGATCGACGACCAGATCAAGCTTGAGGCATCGGCCGAGTCGCTGCGCTTGATCTACGTCGCTCTGACGCGTGCCGTGTATCGCTGCTACCTGATCGCCGGCACCTACGGCACGAAGAGCTTCGGCAATGTCTCGACTTCGGAGAGCACGAAGAGCCTCCTCAACTGGCTGGCCGCCGGTGGCGACGAATCGCCAAAGGCCTGGTCCGAAGCGAAGCGCTCACCGGCCGACATCGCCGCTGCATGGGAGACCCTGGCCCGGCGATTTGCGCCCCACCTCGCCCTCGCCCCGCTGCCCGAAGGAAGCGGCACGCCGGTCGCGCTGCCCGGACCCGCGCCCGAATCGCTCGGCGCCCTGCCCCCGCCGAAGACGATCGCGCCGGCGTGGCGGCTGGGCAGCTTCAGCGGCCTCGCCGGCGATGCGAAAAGCGAGCGCGCCGCCAACGACCACGACACGCGGATCGCCGAGGGCGCAAAGAGGATCGGTGCGCCGCCACCCGACGTCGCCCCGGACGACATCCTGCGCTTTCCGCGCGGCCCGAGCGCCGGCGAGTGCCTGCACGCGATCTTCGAGCGCATCGACTTCACCGTCCGGGCGAATTGGCACGCCGCCATCGCCGACGGTCTGTCTGCGCATCCGCAGTTCGGCGCCGGCGTGCGCGCGGCGCAGCAACCGTCGTCGCTGGCCAACATGGCCGCGAGAATGCTCGATGACGTGATGAGCACGCCATTGCCGGACGGCATCGTGCTCGGCTCCATCCCCGTGACGCGGCGGCTCACCGAG
>DATIQL010000055.1:0-19147 GCA_035470905.1 Casimicrobiaceae bacterium | reverse complement strand
ACTCCGATCATGCGGGTGGCGGCGTGGGTCGTGACGACGGGCGTCGCCGCGAAAATGTTAGCACGCGCCGATCAGCGCCGTGGCGAACATCGCGCCGACGTCGAAGTCGGTCTGCTCGGTGATCTCGACGAAGCAGGTCGGGCTGGTCACGTTGACCTCGGTCAGGAACGATCCGATGAAGTCGATGCCGACGACCAGCATGCCCTCGGCCCACAGCGGCCCGGCCAGCGCCTCGCCGATCTCGCGGTCGCGCGCCGACAGCGGCTGCGCGACGCCGCGGCCGCCCGCCGCTAGGTTGCCGCGGGTCTCCCCTGGCTTGGGAATGCGCGCCAGCGAGTACGGTACGATCTCGCCGCCGATCAGCAGGATGCGCTTGTCGCCGTCGCTGATCTCGGGGATGAAGCGCTGCGCCATCACCGTGCGCGCCCCCTCGTGCGACACCGTCTCGACGATGACGTTGCGGTTGGGGTCGTCGTCGCGCACGCGGAACACCGACTTGCCGCCCATGCCGTCCAGCGGCTTGACGATGACGTCGCGATGCTCGTCGATGAAGGCGTCGATGACGCCCGCGTCGCGCGTCACCAGCGTGGGAACGGTGAAATCGCGAAAGCGCGCGATCGCCAGCTTTTCGTTGTAGTCGCGGATCGCGCGCGGGCGATTGAAGACCCGCGCCCCTTCGCTCTCCGCCGCCTCGAGCAGGTAGGTCGAGTAGACGTACTCCATGTCGAAAGGCGGATCCTTGCGCATCATCACCGCCGCGTAGTCCCGCAGCGCCCGCGTCTCGGCCTCGCCCGCCGTGTACCAGTGCCCGTTGTCCGGGTGCAGCGCCAGCGGCAGCGCCTTCGCTCGCGTCGCGCCGTCGCGCCAGTAGAGGTCGCCCTGCTCCAGCGCATAGACACGGTGACCGCGGGCGGCGAGCGAACGCATCATCGCCACCGTGCTGTCCTTGTAGGCCTTGACGAGCGGCAGCGGGTCGAGAATGAAGGCGAAATCCATCGGAGCACTTGCGGACGCGGATCGGACGGCCATCCTACCTCATCCGTACTTCCCCTCCCTCTCCCGTCTGCGGGAGAGGGCCGGGGTGAGGGAGCGTCTGCGCGCTTCAGGCCTGCGCGTCGCGTCCCATGTCGCGCCAGGGCATCAGGTGGATCGCGCCTGCGAGCAGCGATACCGCGGCGCGCACTCCCACGGCCAGGCCGTTGCGCTCCGCCACGTGCGTGGGGATGCGAAGCGTCAGCTGCAGCGCCGCGGGGCCGTCGACGCGCAGCCCGACCGAGGTGTCGTCGCCCAGCGCCAGGCATTCGACGACGGTCCCCGCGACCGGATTCTCGCGCTCGCCACGCGACGGGCGGTCCCGGCGGTGCAGGACGATGCCGCTGGCCGGGATCGTCCACGCGACGCGCGTCCCCACCGCGAACCGGGGCGCATGGGCGACTTCGACCGTCACCCCCTGCCAGTCGATGCAGGTCCGGCGCGCGGACGCATCCTGCGTGCGCACGACGCCTTCGAAGACGTTGCGCAGATCGACGAGCCGCGCGACCAGCGCATCGGCGGGCCGCGTCCGGATCTCGTGCGGCGTGCCGATCTGCAGCGTGCGTCCCCGGTGCAGGATGCACATGCGGTCGGCGAGCATCGCCGCCTCGTCGAGGTCGTGCGTGACCAGGACGATCGGCATTGCGAGCTGCCGGCGCAGTTCGGCGAGCTCGCGGTAGAGCTTCTGCCGCGTCACGCGGTCGACCGCGGCGAAGGGCTCGTCGAGCAGCAGGACCTTGGGATCGCGCGCCAGCGCGCGCGCCATCGCCACGCGCTGCTGCTGACCGCCCGAAAGCTCGGCCGGGCGCCGGTGCTCGAGCCCGGACAGGTGCACGCTGGCGAGAAGCTCCCGGGCGCGCGCCATCCGCGTCGCCCGCGGTCGATGGCCCAGTGCCGCGATCACGTTCCCGGCCGCGCTCAGATGCGGAAACAGCGCGTAGTGCTGGAACACGAGGCCGACCGAGCGCTGCTGCGGGGAGAGGTCGGTCCGCGTCCGGGTGTCGAGCCACGCTTCGCCCGCGCATTCGATCCTGCCCTCGCGCGGATGGTCGATTCCCGCGATGCAACGCAGAATCGTCGACTTGCCGCTGCCGGACGGTCCAGTCAGCGCCAGCACTTCGCCCGGAGCGCAGTCGAACGCCGCGGCCAGCGGGATCGGCGAGCGCTGCGCGAGGTCGATCCGCAGCCGGCCGTCAGCCTCCATGCGCGGACCCCGTCCGGCGGTTCGTCGAGTACGCGACCACGATTGCGGCGAGCGACAGCACAAGCAGCATCGCCGCCATCAGCCCCGCGCTCCGGGTATCGAAGGCCTGCACCCGGTCGTAGATGGCGATGGCGATCGTGCGCGTCTCGCCGGGAATGTTGCCGCCGACCATCAGCACGACGCCGAATTCCCCCAGGGTGTGCGCGAACGTCAGCACGATCGCCGACAGGACGCCGGGCCAGGCGAGCGGCAGCTCGATCTCGGTGAAGATGCGCCAGGGACTCATGCCGCAGCACGCGCCCGCCGGACGCACGTCGGCGGGGATCGCCTCGAACGCACGCTGCATCGGCTGGATCGCGAACGGAAGGTTGAAGATCAGCGATGCGACGAGAAGCCCGGCGAAGCTGAAGGCCAGCGGATGGCCGACCACCGCGGCGAACGTGCGCCCGAGCGCCGAATTCGCCCCGAACGCGGACAGCAGGTAATAGCCCAGCACCGTCGGCGGCAGCACCAGGGGCAGCGCCAGCGCGGCCTCGACCAGGCGGCGTCCGGCGAAGCCGCGCCAGGCCAGCACGCGTGCGATCGCCAGCGCCGCCGGAACCAGCAGCGCGACCGTCCATGCCGCGAGCTTCAACGACAGCGCGAGCGCCTGCCATTCCATCAGCGGGGACTCCCGGCGCCGCGCGGCCCCGGTACCGCGCGCCCGCAGGTGCCGGGGCCCGGGCGACGGCTGCGCTTCACCGCGCCGCTGCGCCCGGGCCGGGCGCCTCGAAGCCGTAGCGATCGAATATCGCCCGCGCCGCAGGCCCCTGGAGGTAGCGGTAAAACGCGCGGGCCGGTGCGTCCGCGCCCTTGAGCAGCACCATCTTCTGCACCAGCGGATCGTACATCGACGCCGGCAGGACCACGTAATCGCCGCGCCCGGCCAGCGCCTTCGATCGCAGCAGCGAGTAGGCGACGATGCCGCCCTGCGCAGCCCCGCTGACCGCGAACTGCGCGGTCTGGCTGATGTTCTCGCCCAGCACCAGCCTGGGCTCGATCGCCTGCCACAGGCCCGCACGCTCAAGCGCCTGGCGCGCAGCCCGGCCGTAAGGCGCATGCTGCGGATTGGCGATTGCGAACTTGCGCAGCGTCCCGTCGGCCAGGGCCTGCGCGACGCCGCGCAGTTGCGGATCCGCGGCGATCGGCGAGCCTTTCGGGACGATCAGCGCCAGCCGGCCCACGGCGTAGACGACCCCCGCATCGGCGGTGCGCCCTTCGCGCGCGAGCGCATCGACATACGACTGGTCGGCCGACAGGAACAGCTCGAAGGGTGCGCCATCCTCGATCTGGCGCCGGAAATTCCCCGACGAGCCGAACACCAGCCTGAGCTGCTGCCCGGTTTCGCGGCTGAATGCGGCGGCGATCTCCGGCAGCGCGAACTGCAGGTCGGCCGCGGCGGCGACGAGCGGCACCGCGGCCGCGGCCGCCGGCCGGGCCGGCGCGATCGCCGCGAGCGCAAGCAGCGCGGCGAGAAAGATGCGGCGGACGGTCCCGGGGCTGCGTGTCGTCATTCGTCGTATACGGCGATACATAACGAGCGGCGCACTATAGCGCATTTACAATGCGCCTGTCCCGTTCCCGCCCCGGCGCAATGGATCCCGTCTCCGAGCGATCGTATTTCCCGCGCTGGACGCTGCGCCGCGAGGGCATCGTCGCGCCCGCCGAACGGCTGCCCGCGCTGCAGACCGCGGTGCTCGGCCTGCAGCATGTCGTTGCGATGTTCGGCGCCACGGTGCTGGCGCCGCTGCTGATGGGATTCGATCCGAACGTGGCGATCCTGTTCTCGGGCATCGGCACGCTGATCTTCTTCGTCCTGGTCGGCGGGCGGGTGCCGAGCTACCTGGGATCGAGCTTCGCGTTCATCGCCGTGGTCATCGCGGCGACCGGGTATGCGGGCAGCGGTCCCAATGCGAACCTCGGCGTCGCGCTCGGGGGCATCATCGCGGCGGGCGTGCTCTACGCAATCATCGGGGTGATCGTCATGGCGGCCGGCCACCGCTTTGTCGACCGCCTGATGCCGCCGGTGGTCACCGGCAGCATCGTCGCGGTGATCGGACTCAACCTCGCGCCGATCGCGGTCAAGGGCATTTCGGGAAGCCCGTTCGACACCTGGGTCGGCATCGCGACCATCGCCGCCGTGGGTCTGGTCGCGGTTCGCGCCCCCGGGCTCGCGCGCCGGCTTCCGATACTGCTGGGCGGCATCGCGGGTTACCTGCTCTATGCGCTTTGCGCGAACGGGCTCGGCCTCGGCAAGCCCATCGATTTCTCGACGGTCGCCGCCGCCCCGTGGATCGGATGGCCGAAGTTCACCGCCCCCGTGTGGAACGCGCACGCGATCGCCCTGATTGCGCCAGTGGCCATCGTCCTGGTCGCCGAGAATCTCGGCCACGTCAAGGCCGTCGCGGCAATGACCGGGCAGAATCTCGATGCCTGGCTCGGGCGCGCTTTCGTCGGCGACGGGCTCGCGACGATCGTCGCCGGTGTCGGCGGAGGCACCGGGGTCACGACCTACGCCGAAAACATCGGTGTCATGGCCGTCACCCGCGTCTATTCGACGCTGCTGTTCGTCGTCGCGGCGATGGTCGCGATCGCGCTGGGCTTCTCACCGAAGTTCGGCGCGCTGATCATGACCATTCCCGGCCCCGTGCTGGGCGGGCTGTCGATCGTCGTGTTCGGCCTGATCGCGGCGACCGGCGGGCGGATCTGGGTGCAGAACCGCGTCGATTTCTCGCACTCGCGCAACCTGATCACCGCCGCCGTCACCCTGACCGTCGGCGCCGGCGATCTTTCGCTCAGGCTCGGCGGTTTCACCCTCGGCGGCATCGGCACCGCGACCTTCGGGGCGATCCTTCTCTACCAGCTGTTCCGCGACCCGGCGGGACCGGCGCAGTCCTAGGCTCGGCGCAACAGGGCCGCCAGCGCAGCCAGGTCCGAGGCGCCGGCCTCGGCCGCCTTCGACTCCGCGCCGCGATAGCAGCGGACCACTTCGGCGCCCGTCGCGGTGAGGCGCGTGCCCCCGCCGCGCACCCCGCCCGCTTCGGTGGCGACCACCGGCTGGGTGAAGCAGCGGTTCATGGTGTCGACGAGCAGCCACGCCCGGCGATACGACATGCCGAGCGCCTTGGCCGCCGCGCTGATCGATCCGGTCGCGCCGATCGCCTCGAGCAGGTCGACCTTGCCGGGCCCGACCGCGATGTCCTCGCCCTTGACGATGCGCAGGCGAAACTGGAATTCGGGGGCGGCGCGATGCATGGCGCGGAAGCATACCGCAGCGCCGCCCCGGACCCGCCGGACATTCCGGGTCAGCGCCCGCCGCCGGGCAGCTTGTCCGAGACCAGCTTCATCAATGGCGCGATGACATCGATCGGCAGCGGGAAAATGATCGTCGAGTTCTTGTCGGCGGCGATCACGGTAAGCGTTTCGAGGTAGCGAAGTTGCAGCGCCTGCGGCTCCTGCGCCAGGACCTTCGCGGCCTCGAAGAGCTTCTGCGCAGCCTGCAGCTCGCCTTCGGCGTGGATCACCTTCGCCCGCCGCTCGCGCTCCGCCTCGGCCTGGCGCGCGATCGCGCGGATCATCGTTTCGTTGATGTCGACGTGCTTGATCTCGACGTTCGAGACCTTGATGCCCCATGACAGCGTCTGCGCATCGAGCGTCTGCTGGATGTCGATGTTGAGTCTCTCGCGCTGCGAGAGCATCTCGTCGAGATCGTGCTTGCCGAGCACCGAGCGCAACGTCGTCTGCGCGAGCTGCGAGGTCGCCATCAGGAAGTTCTCGACCTCGATGATCGATTTCTGCGGATCGACGACCCGGAAGTAGACGACTGCATTGACCTTCACCGACACGTTGTCGCGCGAAATGACGTCCTGGCTCGGCACGTCGAGGACGACGGTTCGCAGCTCGACGCGCACCATCTGCTGGATGCCCGGAATGAGAACGACGAGCCCCGGGCCCTTGACCTTCCAGAAGCGGCCGAGCTGGAACACGACGCCGCGCTGGTATTCGCGCAGGATGCGCAGCGACGAGACGGCGAGCGCGACGACGATGGCCAGCACCACTACCGGGCCTATGATCTCCATCTCATCCTCCTTCGTACGGTGCGACGCGCGGCATCATGCCGTCCATCCCGACGACGCGGATCTTCTGGCCGCGCGCAAGCTGCGATGTCGCGCGCACCTGCCAGGTCTAGCCGCGTATCGTGGCCAAGCCCGTTCCCGCGTCGCCTGCGTCGTCGACCATCGCGCCCTCGGCCCCGACCAGTGACGCGACGCCGCTGACGATCGGCTTGCGGCGCGCGCGCCATGCCATGCGCACGACCACGATGACGAATCCCGCGCTCACCAGCGCGAGCACGACGATCAGCGACAGCGGCAGGCCGAACCCCGGGACGTCGGTGTCGATCAGCATCGTCGCGCCCACGATGAACGCGACGACGCCGCCGACGCCCAGCGATCCGAACGCCGGCACGAAGACCTCGGCGATCATGAACGCGATTCCCAGCGCGATCAGGGCGAGCCCGGCATAGTTGACCGGCAGCAGGTGCAGCGCATAGAGACCGACCAGCAGCGATACCGCCCCGGTGACGCCCGGGAACACGTAGCCCGGATGGCCGAACTCGAAGATCAGCCCGTAGATGCCGACGAGCATCAGGATCATCGCAACGCTCGGATTGGTGATGAGGGCGAGCAGCCTGAAATGCCAGTCGGGCTCGAAGGCGATCGTCGGCGCTCCGGCGAGATGCAGCACCTGCGAGCCGCCCGCGACCGCGATCTCGCGGCCGTCGATCCGGTGCAGCAGGTCCGGGCGATCGCGCGCGACCACGTCGACCACGCGCTGCTTCAGCGCTTCGTCGGCAGACAGGCTCGCCGCCTCGAACACCGCGCGCTCGCCCCAGTCGGCATTGCGGCCGCGCAATTGGGCGAGACTGCGGATATAGGCCGCGGCGTCCTGCATCGCCTTGCGCTCGTGCACGTCGGTGCCGGCGGGCGGGGACTTGCGATCGGTCGCCGCGGTCCCCGTTCCCTTGGAAGGCGCCGGCGATTGCGGAGGCTCGCCGAATCCGATCGATACCGGCGAGGCGGCGCCGAGATTGGTCCCCGGCGCCATCGCGGCGACGTGGCATGCATAGAGGATGAAGGTCCCCGCGCTCGCGGCCCGTGCGCCCGAAGGCGCGACGAAGCCCGCGACCGGCACCGGCGAGGCGAGGATCGCCTGCACGATCTCGCGCATCGACGTGTCCAGCCCGCCCGGCGTGTCGAGCTGCAGCACGACCAGCTGCGCACGGTCCGTCGCGGCACGCGCGAGGCCGCGCTGCACGTACTCGGCGGCCGCCGGGCCGATGACGCCGTCGACCTGCAGCGTCACGACGGGCGCGGGCGCCGCCACGGCGCGCAGCGCCGGCAGGAGGATCAGCATCAGGAGCGGGACCAGGCGCACATCGGCCTTTCGCTGCGATCGGCTGCGGCAGGCCGGCGCCGCCGTTTTCGCAGCGGCACCCCTGCCACGCACCCGACCCATTATCCCCGCCCGGCGCCGCCGCCCCAAGCCTCCTCGGCGGGGCAGGCGGCTGCGCGCTCAGCGACGCGGCGCCAGGGGCTTCGGACGGAGGTTCGGGCGCGGACCGAAGTCTGGCCGCGCCGGACCCGCGGTCGCGGCGATCTCCAGCGCCGTCGCGAGCGCCGTCTCGAGCTGCCGGTCGCGGCCCGCCTGCGCATCCTGCGGCGCATTGTCGACGACGATGTCCGGATCGGTGCCGTAGTTCTCGACGCTCCAGCCGACGTCGCTGAACCAGAACGAGAACTCCGGCTGCGTCGTCTCGGTGCCGTCGGCGAGCGGATGCCGCGGATTGATGCCGATGACGCCGCCCCAGGTGCGGGTCCCGACGAGCTTGCCGATCTTCATCAGCTTGAAGCAGTGCGAAAAGATGTCGCCGTCGGAGCCCGCGTGCTCGTTGGTCAGGGCGACCACCGGCCCCGCGGGCGATTCGCTGGGATAGGGCTCGGGCTGCCCCCAGCGCGACAGGTCGTAGCCCAGCCGCTTGCGCGCGACCTTCTCCAGCAGCAGCTGCGACACGTGACCGCCGCGGTTGTAGCGCAGATCGACGATCAGCGCCTCGCGATCGCATTCACCGCTGAAATAGCGATGGAACTCGGCGAAGCCGGCGGACATCATGTCCGGCAGGTGCAGGTACCCGACGCGATTCCCGGATCGCTCGTGGATGAATTCGCGATTGCGCTCGACCCATTCGCGGTAGCGTGCGGGAACCTCGTCGGCGAGCGTCGTGACCAGCACGCTGCGCGTCGACGCGTCGGGTCCGGACCCCTTCGGCGGCGCCAGCATCAGCTCGACTTTGGCGCCCGACTGGTTGACCAGCAGCGCCTGCGGCGGACGATCCTGCGTGACTGCCTGGCCGTTCACCGCGACGATGCGCTCGCCCGCGCGCGCCCGCACACCGATGGCGTTGAGCGGCGAATCGCTGCCCGCGTCCCAGGGATCGCCTTCGACGATGCGCGCGATTTCGTAGCCGTCGCCTTCCGGCGCCGGACGCAGGTCCGCGGCGAGGTGGCCCAGCGCCACGGCCGGCGGTCGCCGGTAATCGCCGCCCATCTCGTAGGCATGCGACGTCCCGAGCTCGCCCTGCATCTCCCAGATCAGGTCGGAGAGCTCGCTGCGCGTCGCGATTCGCGGCAGGAGCGGCTCGTAACGCCGGTACACCGCGTCCCAGTCCACGCCCGACATGTCCTGCACCCAGAACTGGTCGCGCTGCAGGCGCCAGACTTCGCGCAACATCTGCTTCCATTCGCGCCGCGGATCCACCGACAGCCGGACGCGTCGAAGATCGATGTAGCCCGACTTGCGCGAAGGCTCGTCGGCCTGCGCGCCGCCCCGCTCCCGCGGATCGGGCATGCGGTCGGCGCGCACCGCGCGCAACTTCTTCCCGTCGCGCAGGACCAGCGTCGCGCGGTCGGCCGCGACGACGAACTCGTCCAGGCGGTCGACGAGGGTCTCGCACTTCATCGTTTCGAAATCGAAGACCTCGAGGCGCCCCGGCGAATCCTTGTGCCCGCCGCGGCCGTGCGCGCCCGCGATCGGCATCAGCGTCCAGACGACCTTGCCGTTCGCCACGCCCGCGATCTGGCCGTAGCGCCCTTCAGACACCGGGAATGCGGCGACGCGACGATCGATCCCGTCGATGTCGACACGCAGCGAGAGCTTCGCCCCTTCCTCGGTCTTGCCCGCTGCGCCCTTGCGTTCGTCCTGCGCAAGCCCGCGGGGGGCGGGCTCGAACGGGGGCCCCGCGTCGGCGGCGAGGGCGATCAGGTAGGGCCGTGCGGCCCGGGGGACCGACAGCTCGAACTGCACCGCGTCGTAGACCGGATCGAAGGTGCGCACCGACAGGACATACAGGTCCTTGCCGGCGGGGTCGAAGGCTGGGCAGTAATCGCGGAAATCGGGCTGCGTGACCAGCGTGCCCGCGTTGTTCGCGACATCGTGGAGCTTGATGGCGCAGCGCCGCTGATTGATCCAGTGCGTGTAGGCGAGCCATTGGCCGTCGGGCGACCAGGCGAGATCCTCGCTCCGACCCGCATCGCTGCGGTCGACGACCGCGAAGGCGCCCGTCTCGAGATCGCCGATCATCACTTCATGCCGGTGATTGGCGAGCGCGATCCGCTTGCCCACCGGCGCCGCCCGCATGGTCAGCACGCGGCCGATGTCCCAAGGCATCGTCGTCGACGCCCCGTTGCGCACGACGACCACGCGCTCCTCGCCCGATTCGTCGCTGACGGCGATCATCGTCTCCCCGTCGGCCAGCCACTGGCCATGCCGGTAGCGCACGCCGTCGGCGATCCCGTGCTGGCGCACCGCCCCTTCCCACAGGGCGAAGCTGAAGAGCTTGCCGCGCATTTCGACGGCGAGGCTGTGCCCCTCGGGATGCACCTGGAAACCCGCGAGATTGTCGGCGGCCGTGACGAACTTGCGCGCCGCCTGCGTGCGCGGCGAGGGAACGGCGATCGGCACGCGCGCCGTCGTCTCCGCGGCAGGATCGAACAGCCAGATCTCACCGGCGCTCTGGTAGACGATGCGCCTGCCATCGGTCTGCGCATGTCTTGCGTAGTAGTCACCGTGGTCGGTGTGCCGGCGCAGATCCGAGCCGTCGGGGCGGCACGAGTACAGATTGCCCACGCCGTCGACGTCGGACAGGTGGTAGATGCGCTCGCCGATCCACATCGGGCTCGTGATGTTGCCGGCGAGCTCGGTCATCCGGCGGAACGCGCCGCTGCCGGTCACATCGCACCACAGGTGCCCCGCCGTGCCGCCGCGATAGCGCTTCCAGCGCGCCGGGTCGGCCGTGTTGCGGCCGATCACTTTCGCGTCGCCGGGCCCGAAGGCGAGGTGGTTGACCTGGCCGAGCGGGATCATCTCCGGCGTGCCGCCGTCGATCCCCAGCGTGAATGCGCGGTAGTTGCGAAAGAACGGCTGGCCCCACGTGGTCACGAACAGGATGCGCCCGTCGGGCGTCCATCCGCGCACCATCACGTCGGGCCCGAGCCACGTCATGCGCCGCGCCGGACCGCCGTCGGCGGGCATCAGGTACACCTCGGGGTTCTGCTCGTCGCGGCCGACGAACGCAATCCAGCGTCCATCGGGTGACAGCGCGGGCGTCGACGGTTCGCCGAGGCCCGCGGTCAGACGGCGCGCGACGCCACCCGCTGCGCTTGCACACCAGAGGTCGTCATCGCAGACGAAAGCGATCGTGTCGCCCGCGATCGTCGGTTGCCGAAGGTAGCCGGCCTCGTTCATTTTCGTGCGTCCGGAGAGTATGTCGATATGCGATTCTGCGCCAGAGCCGGGCAGGCGACGGCGCCTGCCCGCCGGGCGGAAGCCGGAATATTCGCCTTGCCCGGGCGGGGCATTGGCCCGGGCCTTGCGACCGGGGCCTCAACGCGCCTTGGTGTCGATGTCGACGTAGCGCCAGTCGGCGAGCATCACCGGGTGCGCCTTGTAGCCGATGACCCGCCGCTGCACGAGGCTGTTCTGGTACTGGGCGACGCCCAGGCGCCACGGCGAATCGATCTCGACCTGCCGCGTCATCTGCCCGTAGAGCTTGGTGCGGTCCGGCGAGTCGGGAAGCTGGCGCGAACGCTCGTAGAGGGCATCGTAGGTCGGCGACTTGTAGCAGGCGACGTTGCTCTGGTTGATGTTGCCGCCATAGAGCAGTTGCATGAAGTTGTCGCCATCGGGATAGTCGGCGACCCATCCATAGCTCCACATCTGGTAATGGCAGGCGATCGCCGCCTTGATCTGGTCGTTGAAGCGCCCCTTGTCGACGACCAGGTGGATGCCGATCGAATCCATCGCCCGCTTCCACAGGGCGTCGAATTCGCGCGCGGTCGCGTCCGTCTGGCTCGACAGCGTCAGGGTCAGCGGCCCGCCGTCGGGCAGCCGGCGCCAGCCGTCGGAACCCTTGCGGTAGCCGAGCTTGTCGATCAGCTCGTTCGCGGCGGCGGGGTCGTGACGGATCCCGCTGCGGTAGCCGGAGTCGTAGCCGGCCACCCCCGGGGGGATCACCATCTGCAGCGGTTCCGCCTGTCCCTGGCGCAGCACCTTGATCTCGGCATCGGTGTCGTAGGCCATGACGATCGCGCGGCGCAGCGCGATCTTCTCCTTCGCCGATCCTCCGATCACCGGATCGCGCATGTTGAATGCCGTGTAGTTGATCGCCGGCAGCAGGATGCGCGACAGGTAGACGCCCCGGTCCGCGAGATTCTTCGCGAGATTTCCATCGGGAAGCGCGATCGGCGCGAAGTCGCTGGGAAGGTTCAGGATGTCGAGCTCGCCGCGCTGGAAGGCGAGCCAGCGCGCCTGCGCCTCCTCCATCACGCTGATGTCGATCTCGCCGACCTGCGGCATCTTCTTGCCGCGCATCCTCGCGGCGATCGTCTTGTCCAGCGGATCGTCGCCGGCCGCGAAGTCCCAGGTGTCGGCCCGATAGCCCGGATTCGCCTCCAGCGTGATCTTCGACGCCGGGATCCATTTCTTCAGCAGGTAGGGTCCGGTCCCGACCGGATGCGCCGCAATGTCGCTGCCGTAGAAATCGACGACCTCGTGCGCGACCGCCGACAGCGCCGGCAACGCGAGCACCTGGGCGAACGTGTAGTCGCTGCGCTCGAGGGTGATGCGCAGCGTGTAGCGGTCGAGTGCCTTCAGGCCGGCAACCGGCGCGTGGTAATCGAACTTCCCGGCCTGTCTCGCCTTCGCCGCGAGCGCGTCGAGGCCGACGATCTTGCCCGCGACGTAGAAGGCATTGGGCGACCGGTTCTTCGGATCGACGAGGCGCTCGATCGCGTAGACGTAATCGGCGGCGACCAGCTCGCGCCGCCTGCCCTTGAACGCGGGGTCGGCAGCGAAGTAGATCCCCTTCTTCAGCTTGACGGTGTATCGCTTGCCCGCATCCTCGACCGTCGGAAGCGCTTCGGCCGTCAGCGGCACGACCTTCACCGGCCGCGCGAGATAGTCGAAGTTCAGCAGCGGCTCCATGATCGCCGCGATCACCGAGCCCGAATAGATCTCGCTCGCCTGGGCCGGATCGAAGCCTGTTTCCGCCTTGGGCAACGCGATGTGCAGCACTTTCGCCATGTCGGCCGCCGACGCGTGCATGCCGATGCCCAGCGCCAGCACGGCGAGCGCCGATGTGAGGACCGACGCGAGCGCCTTTGCAGCAACCACCTTCATCGCAAACCCTCTTTTGCCCGAGGGGGGCATGATGCCATGGGTCGCGCACGATGCGGGATCGCAACGGGCGCGTCGCGCGCCCTGCGACGATCCACAATGCGGTGACGCCTGCCGCTGCGGAACCCGGATCGAGTTCCGCGGCGACAGGCGCCAGGTGAACGGGACGGCGCGGCTCAGCCGCCGCCCTTGCCCTTGCCGTGATTGTCGTGGCTGCCCTGACCGCTACCCGAGCCGGCGTTCGCGATCGACGTCGCGGCCGAACCCGAACCCGTCACGATGCCCGACATGCCGCCATGTGCGGCGATTGCCGCGCTCGCCGACCCGCCGGCCGCCGTCACCGTTCCCCGGCCGTAGGCATTGCCGTTTGCCGAACCCCCGCCGGTCGCGGTGACGACGCCGGACGACGAACCTGCAGTGGCCCCGGTTGCGGTGGTGATGCCCTTGCCTGCGTGAGTGCCGGCCCCGCTGTCCGCAATCGCACCCGACGCCGTCGTCAGGCCCCGCGAACCATGCTCACCGGCACCGCCACCCGCACCGCCACCTGCACCTGCACCTGCACCTGACGCCGTCGTGATCGCCGTCGATCGGCGACCCTGCGCGCCTGCAGTGGCGGTTGCGCCCTTCACCGTCGTTCCCGCCGCCGTCGAAACGGCTCCGCCCGACGCGACGGTGGTGGTCGGCGCCTTCAGGCCGCGATTGACCGCCCCCATCGTGGTTCCATAGCTCTGCGCGATGCGCCCCCAGCCCATGCCGTCGGCGCGCTGCTGCAGGACCCCTGCGAGCGTGACGGTCGTGCCATCGGCCGCCGTGACCGTGCCGCCATCCAGGGCCGCCTGCAGGTCGGCCGCCGTCGGATCGGTGACCCCCGCCTGCTGCAACGCATATTGCGCCAGCGCCAGCGCGTGCGACACGTTGCCCCAGCCCATCGGCTGCGTCGGCACCGTGATGTCGACGGTCGTCTGCACGCTGTCGCCGGTCGTGGACGTCGACGTGTAGACGAGCTCCGCCGTCGTTCCGGTCCGCAGCGCGGTCGCGAGTGCGACCGCGTTGTCCTGCGAGCCCGCGAGACCGGCGAACGGCGCGGCGATTCTGGCGGCGACCTTCATCTGCCCGGCGGACAATGCAGGCGCGACCGCGGTGCTCGAGGTGGTGGAGGTGCCGGCGATGGCCGGGCTCGCTGCCATGCTGCCGACGGCGACGAACATCGCAGCGATTACCCCATGCAGTCTTCGGCTCCGGAATGCCATGATTCGCTCCTTTGGATGTCGCAAGCCGTCAGCCGGTGCCCACCAGCTTCTCGGTCTGCATGATGATTTCGGTCGCGGTGGCGCTGTCGCGGATGATCCCGCCATCCTCGACCGCGGTGACCTTGAGGCGGGTCGTATTGGGCGTCAGCGCCTCGATCTCGATGTCGATGTCGCGGTCGGATGCACGTGCCGAGATGACCTGCACGCCCTTGTCCTTACGGTTGTCGACGATCCTGATCTGCATCTGCCGCAGCGCCGCGACGGTCGCCCGCTCGACCCTGACCTGCGGTGCAGCGAAGGTCCTGTAGACGATGCCGCCGAGCGTATGCGACACGCCGGTCGCCATGCCGACGCCGACTGCCGTCAGCGCCAGAGGCACGCAACCGGTCGTGGCGCACAGGCCCGCCAGCACGATGAAGATCGTCCGGACGATTCGGGTCGGATTTCGCATATGCCGATTATGACGTTGGCATTCCCGGTCCGGGCGACCGCCTGTCGGGAGAGTCGCGCCAGACAAGGCGGCGAACGGCCGCAGCGGGCCGCCCTGCGCCGCATTGTGGTGTACGGGACGCGGCGCGGGTGCAGCGCGCGCCCCGCTACAATCCGGCACAGCCGTGCGCAGGCGGCGCAGCGGCGCGCCCCGCGCGATCGGACGCGGCGTCGACATCTGTCGCCCCAGCCCGGATCGCCGCCGATCTCGTCGCGGGGCGGACGCCTTTCACGGACATTGCCGCATTCTCGGCGGACCGCTTCCGCTGGGCCTCGGCACCCGGCACGACCGCATATCGCCAAGGACCACGACCTTTGACCGCCTACGCCCATCCGCCGCTCGCGCCGGGACACATCGACGCGCCGCACCACCTCGCTCCGCTCGGCGACCTCACGCTGGAATCCGGCGCCGTGATCCACGACTTCTCGCAGTCGTACGTGACGCATGGAACGTTGAATGCCGATCGGTCGAACGCGATCCTCGTCTGCTCGGCGCTCACCGGAACCCACCACCGCCTCGACTTCCTGATCGGACCGGGCAAGGGGCTCGACACTTCGCGGCATTTCATCGTCGCGACCGACCCGATCGGCAACGGATTGTCGAGCTCGCCGTCGAACAGCGCCGCGCAGCCCGGAATGCGCTTCCCGCGCTTTTGCGTTCGCGACATGGTCGACGCGCAGCACCGCCTGCTGACCGAGCATCTCGGGATCACGCACCTGCAAGCCGTCGTCGGCGCGTCGCTCGGCGGCATGCAGGCGATCCAGTGGGCGGCGAGCCACCCGCAATTCATGGACGCGATCGTCGCGATGACCGCGATGGCCAGGACCCCGGCGTGGGGCGCGCTGGTCGTCGAGGCGGCGCGGGCCTGCCTGATGGCCGATCCGGCGTGGACCGGCGAAGGTTTCGATGGCGTGCCCGAGCGCGGCTGGCGCGCCTATGCCGGGCTGATCAACGCCCTGGTCATGCACACGCCGGAAGCGATGGCCGAGCAGGCGCCGCAGGGCGACGTGCATGCGTTGTTCGAGACCATCGTCGACCAGACGCGCAGCCAGGGTTTCGACGCCACCGACTACCTGTACCAGTCATGGGCCTACCAGGCGCACGACGTCGGCGCTACGCCCGGTTGCGGCGGCGACACCGATCGCGCGCTCGCGTCGATCAAGGCGCGCTCGCTGATCATCGCGCCACCCATCGACCTCTTCAATCCGGTCGCAGGTGCGCATGCGGCAGCGGCCGCGATCCCGGGGGCCCGCTTCGTGGAGATTCCGTCGCAGCAAGGGCATGCCGCGGCCACGAACCTGAAGCCCGCCGACGCGTCGTTCCTCGACCGCGTGATCGGGGAGTTCCTGCGCAGCGCTGGCTGACCGCGGCAGCGGCGGCCTTGGGGCTGCCGCGCAGGGGCGCTAGCCTCTCGGCTGGCCGTCCTCGCCGACGGTGATCGTCCGCCCCGGCGGCCCGTCCATCTGCGCGTGGTGGACGGCGCCGCGAAAGCGGTAGCTGACGTCCCAGTACGCGGGGCGCGCGTCCGGCTCGACGCTTGCGCATCGCTCGACGGGCTGGCTGTAGACGGGAGTGCCGACATTGGCGCCGATCGCCGCACCGGCAACGGCGCCGCCCGCGGTCGCGATGTCTCGGCCGTGGCCGCCTCCGATCTGGTGCCCCAGCACGCCGCCGATCACCGCGCCGACGATCGCACCGGGGACGTTGACCTCGCCGCGCCGATCGTCGACGACCTGCTGGCGCTCGACCCAGCAGCGCCGTTCCGGCGGACCCATCACCGCGCGCACCGAGCTCACGCGCACCGCATAGAGACGCTCGGGCGGAGGTCCGGCGTACAGCGGTGGTGCCGCCACGACGTAGCCGACCGGCCCGTCGCCGTCGCGATCCCCGTGATCCCGGTCCTCGTGATCCCGATCCCCGTGCCCGCGATATCCGTGCTCGCGGTAGCGCGGCACGTAGACGTCCTCGTACCAGCGGTCCTGCACGAAGTACACCGGCCGATCGCAGGCGTCGTACTCGCGGCAATGCCGGCTCCAGTGCTTCGCATGGCCCGGAGGCACGCGCAGATAGACCGGCGCCTGGACGATACCGACCGGGGCCGGAAGCACCTCGATCGGCTGCGCGTAGATCAGCGGCGGCGGCGGCATGTCGCCGATGTCGATGCGCCCGTAGAAGCCGGGCTGGCCGACACTGACCGAGACGCCGGCATTCGCGGCGAGCGGCGACGCGACGGCCAGCGCCATCGCACAGATCAGACGTTTCATCGCGGACTCCTGCTGCAGGTTCGACGGCACAGTATGACATTGGCATCGCCGGATTTGGAGTGCCGCCTGTCGAATGGGGCCCGCGCCCGCCTCGCCGATGGGAGAAACGGCGTGGGCGCAGAACTTTTCCGCGCCACCGATCGTCGATAGGCAGTCGCGCCGATGCGCTGCAGCGGCGATCGCGGCGACGGCGGGAAAAACTTACAAGCGACGCCGCCTTCTACAACGGCGTCGCATCGCTTCACGACATGCGAGGAACCGGAATGATCCAGGCAGAACACCTGACACGCCGCTACGGCGACGTCACCGCAGTCGACGACGTCGGCTTCCGCATCGAGCGCGGCGAGGTCGTCGGCCTGCTGGGCCACAACGGCGCCGGCAAGACGACGATCATGAAGATGATGACCGGGTTCCTGGAGCCGAGCGGCGGCACGGTGCGCATCGACGACCTCGAGATCGGCCGCGACACCCGCGCGATCCAGGCCCGCATCGGTTACCTGCCCGAGAACTGCCCGGTATGGCCGGAGATGACGGTCATCGACTACCTCGACTACGAAGCGACGCTGCACGGCGTCCCCGAGGCCCGCAGGCCCCGCGCGATCGCCGAGGCGATCCGGCGCACCGCGCTCGCCGGGAAGGCGACGGCACCCATTCAGACCCTGTCGCGCGGCTACCGCCAGCGCGTGGGAGTCGCGCAGGCGCTGCTGCATGCGCCCGACATCCTGATCCTCGACGAGCCCACCAATGGCCTCGACCCGACGCAGATCCGCCACATGCGCGAGCTGATCCGCGAGCTCGCGAAGAGCGCGACGGTCATCGTGTCGACCCACATCCTCCAGGAAGTGCAGGCGGTGTGCGAGCGCGTGCTGATCCTGCGCGCCGGACGCCTGGTCGTCGACGCGCGCATCGACGAGCTCGCGCGCCCCGCGGGCCTGCGGGTGAGCGTCGACGGTGACGCCAGCGAGGCATTGCGCCGCATCGCAGGCGTCAAGGCCGTCGAGGAAGACCCGGCCGAGGACGGCTGCCGGCAATACCGGCTCGACGCGCCCGCCGACGCCGCCCCGGCGGTCGCCGAGGTGTTGACGCGCGCCGGCCTGAAGCTCCACGCGCTGCACGCCCGGCGACGCGATCTCGAGACCGTGTTCGCCGAGGTGAACGAGGAGGCGCTCCATGCCTGAGACCCGATGCCCCGAATCCATGGAGGTCGCCCGTGGCTGAGATCCTGCGCATCGCCCGCAAGGAATTCCGCGGCTTCTTCGCCTCCCCCGCCGCCTGGCTGTTCCTCGGCGCGTTCCTCGCCGTCACGCTGTTCGTCTTCTTCTGGGTCGACACGTTCTTTGCGCGCAACATCGCCGACGTTCGCCCGCTGTTCCAGTGGATGCCGGTCCTGCTGATCTTCCTGGTCGCGGCGCTGACGATGCGCACGTGGTCGGAGGAGCGGCGCGCGGGAACGCTGGAGAGCCTGCTGACGGCGCCGGTGCGTCCCCTGAACCTCGTTCTCGGCAAGTTCGTCGCCGCGCTTGCGCTGGTGGCAGTCGCGCTGGCGCTGACCCTGCCCTTGCCGGTCACCGTGTCGCTCCTCGGTCCGCTCGACTGGGGCCCGGTCGTCGGCGGCTATGTCGCCACGATGTTCCTCGCGGCCGCCTACGTCGCGATCGGCGTCTACATGAGCTCGCGCACCGACAATCCGATCGTCGCGCTGATCCTGACGACGGTCGTCTGCGGCGTGTTCTACCTGATCGGCACCGACACGCTGGCCAACCTGTTCGGCTATCGCGTCGGCCACGTGCTGGCGCTGCTCGGCACCGGCACGCGCTTCCAGTCGATCACCCGCGGCGTGCTCGACCTGCGCGACCTCTATTACTACGTGTCGATCGTCGGGGTGTTCCTGACGCTCAACCTGTTCGCCCTCGAGCGCCTGCGCTGGGCGGGCAATCCGGGGGCCGCTCAGCATCGGCTGTGGGGATGGATGCTGGGGCTCGCGGCCGTCAACTTCGCCGCCGCCAACCTGTGGCTCGCGCCGATCGGCTGGGCGCGCGCCGACATCACGCACGGCCACATCTACACGCTCTCCGCCGCGACCAGACAGCAGCTCGCGCGGCTGAAGGAGCCGCTGCTGATCCGCGGCTACTTCTCC
>DATIQL010000054.1:0-11161 GCA_035470905.1 Casimicrobiaceae bacterium | reverse complement strand
TGTTCGCCGTCGACGGCGGACACCTCGTCAACACGCTCTGACGCCCTCCCGGGAGAACCGCCGTGACCACCCCCTGCATCATCACCGTCGCCATCACCGGATCGCTGCCGAAGAAGAAGGACAACCCCGCGGTGCCGATCTCGATCGCCGAGCAGATCGAATCGACGCACGAGGCTTTCGAAGCCGGCGCGGCGCTGGTGCACCTGCACGTGCGCAACGACGACGAATCGCCGACGTCGAACCCCGAGCGCTTCGGCAAGGTGCTGGAAGGCATCCGCGCGCACTGCCCCGGCATGATCACCCAGATCTCGACCGGCGGCCGCTCGGGCGCAGGCCACGAGCGCGGCGCGATGCTGGGCCTCGCCCCCGACATGGCGTCGCTCGCGACGGGCTCGGTCAACTTTCCGACGCGGGTCTATGACAACGCACCCGACCTCGTCGACTGGCTGGCCGCGGAGATGCTGCGCTATGGCATCAAGCCCGAGGTGGAGGCTTTCGACCTGTCGATGATCTTCCAGGCCGCCGCGATGCAGCGCAGCGGCCGCATCGCCGGGCCGTTGCACGTGCAGTTCGTCATGGGAGTGAAGAACGCGATGCCCGTCGACCGGGAGGTGTTCGAGTTCTACGTCAGGACGCTGAAGCGCCTCGATCCTGGTGCGACGTGGACCGGCGCCGGCATCGGCCGCGACCAGGTCACGCTCGCGCGCTGGTCGCTGGAGCTCGGCGGTCACTGCCGGACGGGTCTCGAGGACAACGTGCGACTCGATCGGGAGACCCTCGCGCCGTCGAACGCGGCGCTGGTGAAGCAGGTCGTCGCACTGTGCGCCGGATACGGCAGGCGGCCCGCGACCACCGTCGAGGCGCGACAGCTCTTGTCGCTGCCGCCGTCACCGCACTGAGCGACCCTGGGAAGCGAGGCGCGCGAATCCGTCCTCGAGATCGGCGATCAGGTCGTCGGGGTCCTCGAGGCCGATGTGCAGCCGGATGCAGGGCCCGGCGGCCTGCCAGCGCGTTGCGCTGCGCACGCGCTCGGGCCAGGTCGGGATCATCAAGCTCTCGAATCCTCCCCAGCTCCAGCCCATGCCGAACAGCCGCATGCCATCGAGCATGGCGGCGAGCCGTTGCGCCGCGACGGGCTTCAGCACGGCGCCGAACAGCCCGGAGGCGAGCGCGAAGTCGCGTTTCCAGATCTCGTGGCCCCGCGCGCCGGGCAGGGCGGGATAGAGCACCTCGTCGACCTCGGGCCGCGCCTGCAGCCACTGCGCGACGCGCAGCGCACTCGCCTGGTGCCGCGCGAGCCTCACCGCGAGCGTGCGCAGGCCGCGCAGCGTGAGGAAGCAGTCGTCGGGGGACGGGGTGACACCCATGTCGGTCCACAGGCGCTCGAGTGCGGGCAGCGTCTTCGCATTCGCGATGATCGCCCCGAGCAGCACGTCGGAATGGCCGCCGATGTACTTGGTCGCCGCATGCACCGACACGTCGACGCCGTGGTCGAACGAGCGGAAACCCAGCGGCGTCGCCCAGGTGTTGTCGAGCACGACGACCGCGCCCCGCGCATGCGCCGCGTCGGCGATCGCGCGCATGTCCTGCACCTCGAAGGTCAGCGAGCCCGGCGATTCGGTGAACACCACCCGGGTATTGGCCTTGAGCAGGCGCTCGATGCCGCCGCCGATCAGCGGATCGTAGTAGTCGACCGCAACACCCAGCCGCCGCAGATGGTTCTCGGAGAACCGCCGCGTGGGACCGTAGACCGAATCGCTGATCAGCACGTGGTCGCCGGGATTGGTCAGCGCGAGCAGCGGGAACGTCGTCGCAGTGAGCCCCGAAGGCACCATCAGCGCCGCATCACCGCCTTCGATTTCGGCGAGCGCGACCTGCAGGTCGTGCACCGTCGGCAGGCCATGCAGGCCATAGGTCAGGCCCTCGTACTCGCCCCGCGACGCGCGCTCCAGGTCGGCGACCGTCGGGAAGAGGATCGTCGAAGCGCGGAACACCGGGGTGTTGACGGCACCCAGGAAACGCTGCGGATCTCGTCCCGTGTGGACGATTCGTGTGGCGGGGCGGTCGCGCGGGCGGTCGCTCATCGTGGGGCTCCGAAAGCCGCGATGCTACCCAATCGCGCCTGGGCGCGCCAATCGGCGTCGTGCGCAGGCAACGGACCTTCCCGACCAACCGCTCACACCCGCCGCGAGGCGATCAGGGCCGCAGCGACGATCAGCGCGGCGCCCGCGAGTGTGCGCGGGCCCGGCACCTCGCCGAGCAGCCACGCGGCCAGTGCGATGCCGTAGACGGGCTCGAGGGCGGCGACGACGCTCGCCGCGTGGGCCGAGATCCGCCGCATGCTGGCGATGAACAGCGTGTGGGCGAGCGCCGTGCATCCGACGCCGAGCACCGCGAGCAGCGCGAAGTCCTGCGTCGACGGCCAGCTGCGTCCGGCCTCGCTCGCGGCGATCGGCAGCAGGCAGCCTGCCGCGACGGCGTTCTGCCACAGCGCGATGCGCGCCGGCTCGTCGCCGGCAACGAGGCTGCGGTTTCGCAGCGCGAGCCATGCGAAGGTGAAACCCGAAACGATGCCCCAAGCCAGCCCCTGCGAGGCACGGTCGGACCATGAGAACGCCGGAACGATCACCAGCAGTCCGGCGATCACCAGCGCGCCGGTGGCGTAGCGCTCGACCGTCCGCGCGCGCGGCGCCGGATGGCGCTCGAGCAGCAGCACGAACAGGGGAAAGCTCGCGTAGCCCAGCAGCGCCACCGCCACGCTCGCCGACTGCACCGCCGCGAAGAACGACACCCAGTGCAGCGCCAGGATCGCCCCGTTGCCGGCGAGCGCGAATGTCGGCGTGCCGGCCGGGCGCCCGCGGATGCGAAGCGCCAGCACGAGAGCCAGCGCCGCGAACGCCGTACGGCCGAGGACGATCGCCGTCGCCGGCAACGCGATCCATTTGCCGAACAGCGCAGCGAATGCGAACAGCGCGACGGCTGCGTGCACGGCGACAAGCGCGGAACCGGTGCTCAACGAGGCTCCCCTGGGGCGGGACGGCGGCCATTGTGCCAGCAGATCGCGGTATGATTACAGTCAGGCCCGATCGTGAAACGCGCCCCGCTTTCCCCCTTCCCGAGCGCGGCCCGGTCCGGCGCCCTGCCAGATGCCGTCCGGATCGGGTCCGGCCGATCATGACCGCGCCGCTTCTCATCGGCATATCCGCCCGCATCCATCACCCGAGCGAGCTGACGCGCAATCTGGGAGGCGTCTACACCCGGACGCTGCATTACCTCGAGCAGTCGGTCACGCAGTGGGTGATGTCGAAGAACGTCCTGGTGTTCATGATCCCCGCGATCGAGTCCGAGGGCCTGGTCAAGCGCAGCGACATGCGCCTGTACCACTATGCGGAGGCCCTCGATGCACTGGTTCTGCAGGGCGGCGCGGATATCGCGCCGCCGACCTACGGCGAGGAGGCGCGCGACCCGGAGTGGGTAGGCGATCGCCTCCGCGACCGCTACGAGATCGAGCTGTTCGAGGCTTTCGTGGGCAAGGGCAAGCCCGTGCTGGGGATCTGCCGGGGCTGCCAGATGATCAACGTCGCATTCGGCGGAACGCTGTATCAGGACATCCCGACCCAGGTCCCGAACGCCCTCACCCATCGCGACCTCAGCCAGTACGAGCACAAGTACCACCTGGTGAAGTTCATCCCGGGCACCGGGCTCGCGAAACTCTATCCGGAGCGCGGCGAAGCGCTGATCAACACGATCCACCACCAGGCGGTGAAGAAACTGGGTCGCGGATTGATCGTCGAGGCCGAATCGGTTCCCGATGGCATCGTCGAATCGATCAGGTGGCGCGGTCCGAGCTACGTCGTAGGCGTCCAGTGGCATCCCGAATTCATGTTCGGGCCCGGCATGGGGAGCGAGCATCTGGACGGGTCGCCGATCCTCAACGAATTCCTCGACGCGGCGCGCGCGCGCAAGAAGCGCCGCTGAGCGGGCGATGAGCCGGCCGCTCGACATGCTGGACCTCTGGACGCTCGATTCCCGGCGCGCCCTCCGGATTGCCGCGCTCGCGCTCGTGGTCATCGGAACCGTCGATCACCTTGCGCCCGAAAGGCTCTCGCTGTCGGCCGTATACCTGTTCCCGATCCTCGTCGCCGGCTGGAACTGCGGCTGGCGCTGGGCTGCGGCGTTCGCGATGCTTGCGTTCGCCAACCAGCTTGCCGGCGGCGTGCTTCAGGCCCCTCGCACCGCGGATCTCTTCTATTTCGACGTGACGATGGCCAACCGCTTCGTCACCTACCTGCTGGTCGTGTTCCTGATCGGGCAGCTGCGCCAGCTCTACGATCGCGAGCGCGACAGCGCCCGCCTCGACGAACTCACCGGCGTGGCCAACCGCAGGGGTTTCTACGAAGTGCTCGAACACGAGATCGCCCGCCACGAGCGCAGCGGACGTGCCTTCTGCGTTGCCTACCTCGATTGCGATCGATTCAAGGCCGTGAACGACAGCCTCGGTCACGCCGCGGGGGACCGGCTGCTGCGCGCCGTCGCGACGACGCTCGCCCAGGCGCTGCGCCGCAGCGACAGCCTGGCGAGCCTCGGGGGCGACGAGTTCGCGATCCTGCTCCCCGAGACCGACGCGCATCAGGCCGGCGAGGTGGTCCACAAGCTGCGGGACGCGCTGGGCGCGATGACGGCGCGGGAAGGTTTCGACGTGACTTTCAGCATCGGGGTCAGCGCGTTCCTTTCGGTGCCGCCGTCGGTGGACCGCGCGATCGACCATGCCGACGGCGCGATGTACGCGGCAAAGGCGGCAGGACGCGATACCACCGCGTGGTCGACCTGGGGCGACCCCGCCGGGTCACCGAGCCCCTCGCGCGAGCCCGCAGACCCGCAAGAACGCCTGCACGCCGGCTGACGCTTCAGCCCCGGTCGCCGGCCGTGTCTTGGATCCCGGCCGCGTGCAGGGTGTTGGACAGCAGCATCGCGATGGTCATCGGACCGACGCCTCCGGGCACCGGCGTGATCCAGCCCGCGCGCTCGCGCGCCGCCGCGAAATCGACATCGCCGACCAGCCTGCCGTCGGCACCGCGATTGATGCCGACGTCGATGACGATCGCGCCGTCCCTGATCCAGTCGCCCTGCACGAAATTCGCCTTGCCGATGGCAGCGACGACGATGTCGGCCTGGCGCACGAGACCGGGAAGATCGCGGGTCGCGGAGTGGCAGATCGTCACCGTGCAGCGCGCCATCAGCAGCTCGAGCGCCATCGGTCGGCCCACGATGTTGGATTGGCCGATGACGACGGCGTGCTTGCCGGCGAGGTCTTCGCCGGTCTCAGCGAGCAGGCGCATGCAGCCGTAGGGCGTGCAGGGCCGGAGCGTCGGCATCCGGAGCACCAGCCGGCCGACGTTGTACGGATGGAAGCCGTCGACGTCCTTCTTCGGGTCGATCGCCTCGATGACGCGCTCGCCCGAGACCTGCCGCGGCAGCGGCAGCTGGACGAGGATGCCATTGACCGACGGATCGGCGTTCAGCCGGCCGATCAGCGCCAGGAGCTCCGCTTCGGTCGCGCTGGCCGGAAGGTCGAAGGCCAGCGACCGCATCCCCACGCCGTCGGTCATCCTGCGCTTGTTGCGCACATAGACCTGCGAGGCCGCGTTCTCCCCGACGAGCACGACGGCGAGCCCGGGAGCTTCCCGACCGGCCGCGACGCGCGCGGCGACCGCGCCGCGCAGCTCGTCGGTCACGCGTGCGGCAAGCGCCTTGCCGTCCAGAATCTGCGCGGGCATGCTCGATCCTTCGAATGGAAGCCGCGATTCTAACTGGCATCGCCGCCCGGCTCCGGCCGGCGGTTGCGCCGCTCGCCTGCACTGGCCACGTGCTGTGCGTCGACGGCCTGGCCGTGGGCGTTCTCGACGCCGCGCGCGCGCAGCGGCTTGCCGGTTTCGCCGATGTCTTCCGGGTCGGCAAGGGCACGGTCGAGTTCGCGCCGCGGCTGCGCGACCCTCGCTCGCGCAGCGCCGCGATCGCCGACATCGCCTGCGCTCTCGCAGGCGAGGGGCGGCTTTCCGCCTGGCGCGACGAGCTCTTCGCGGTGTCGGAAGACTTCGGCGCACCCCCGGCTTTCGTCATCGAGCGTGCGGCGGCGCGCTACTTCGGCATCAGGACCTGGGCCGCGCACGTCAACGGCGTCGTGCAGGACGCGGACGGCAGGTCGATGTGGTTCGCGCGCCGAAGCGAGGGCAAGCCGATCGACCCCGGCATGCTCGACAACCTGGTCGGCGGCGGCATCGCGGCAGGGCAAGGCGTCCGGGAAACGGTCGTCAAGGAAGCTTGGGAGGAGGCGGGAATCCCGGCGGCGCTGGCGTCCCGGGCAAGCGCCGCGGGAACGCTGGACGTATGCCGCGTGAACCCGGACGGCATACAGCGCGAGACGATCTTCGTCCACGACCTGTGGCTGCCGCCCGATTTCAATCCCGCCAACCAGGATGGGGAGGCCGTTGGGCACCGCCGCGTGACCCTGCCCGGGGCCGCGCGACTGCTCGCGATCGCGTCCGGTCCGGATCAGGTCACCATCGACGCGAGCCTGGTGGCGCTGGATTTCCTGCTGCGCCACGACGCGCTGTCGGGCGATTCGACGCAGCTCGCGGCACTGCGTGCGCTGGCACGACCGGTGCCGTCGCCCCTCACCCTGCCCTCTCCCCGCGCGCGGGGAGAGGGTGCGGCCTAGCGGTCACGTTGCGCGGTCCCCGCCCTCAGGCCGGGCCCGGGTGCCGGATTCCCATTTCGGCCAGCGTGTCACGCACCGCGTTGACCGCATGCCGCATCTCGTCGGGCCCGATGGCGCCGATGCAGCCGACGCGAAAGGTCTCCACCTGGGTCAGCTTGCCGGGATAGAGGATGAATCCCTTGTCGCGCACGCGATCGTAGAACTCGCGAAACCCGTAGCGCGCATCGGCGGGCGCATGGAAAGTCACGATGATCGGAGCCTGGACGCGCGGATCGAGGAAGACCCGGAACCCGAGCTCCTCCATGCCGCGGACCAGAACCTCGCAATTGCGGGAATAGCGCGCGAGGCGCGCCGCCTGCCCGCCCTCCGCCTCGAACGCCTCGAGCGCCGCCGACAGTGCCACGACCACGTGGGTCGGCGGCGTGAAGCGCCACTGGGTCGTCCGTTCCATGTACTGCCACTGGTCGTGAAGGTCCAGCGACAGCGACGTGCAGTTGCCGGCGCAACGCTCGAGGACCGCCTTGCGCGCGAACACGAAGCCCATCCCCGGCGGACCCTCGATGCACTTGCCCGAGGCAGCGATCAACGCATCGAACGGCACGCTGCGCGCGTCGATCGGCAAGGCGCCAAACGAGCTCATCGCGTCGACGATCAGGCCCCTGCCGCGGTGCGCGACGGCGTCGGCGATCGCCGCGAGTGGATTGAGGATTCCGGTCGAAGTCTCGCAATGGACGAGGCCCACGTGCGTGATCGAGGCGTCGCCGGCCAGCAGGCTGTCGACGTCGCTTGCGGTGGTCGGGACATCCTCGGGGCTCTCGAAGATGCTGACCCGCCGCCCCATCATCTGCGCGAGCTTCGCGAAGCGCCTGCCGTAGGCGCCGTTGATCAGCACCAGCAGGTGCCCGTCGCGCGGCACCAGGGTGTTGACCGCGGCCTCGACTGCAAAGGTTCCGCTGCCCTGCATCGGCACGCAGACGTGGGAGCCCGCCGCCTGGATGACCGCCAGCAGTCGCTCGCGGACCCTCCCGGTCACGGCGTTGAAGCCCGAATCCCACGAGCCCCAGTCGCGGAGCATCGCCGTCCTGGTCGCGAGCGATGTCGTCAGCGGGCCTGGCGTCAGCAGAATCGGATCACGGCTGAAATTGCTCATGGATGGCCCTCCGGCGGCCACCGATCGCCGAGGCCGTTCGGCAGGTCGCTTGATTGCAGATTGTTGACAATCTACACTCTGCAGCGTCTAATCACAACGTGCTCAAGACCGCCAGCTCAAGCCGCGCCGCCCGCGCCAGCCGCGATGTCGCCCGTCGCGCCGCCAAGGGGTCGTTGCCGGCGATGGCGCCCGCACGACCGCCGCCGGCCGCCCCCGCCATGGAGATCGCGCCCTCGCCGAGGTCGCGCATGGCCCCGGATCACCCGATCGCCCTGCTCCAGGCGCACTCGCTGCCGGGGCTGGTGCAGCGCGAGCTCGAGCGCATGATCCTCGCCGGCGATCTCGCCGCGGGCGCGCAGTTGCGCTAAGCCGAGGTCGCCTCGATGCTGGGGGTCTCGCGCGGGCCCGTGCGCGAGGCGTTTCGCGCGCTCGAGGAATCCGGACTCGTGCGCCTGGAAAAGAATCGCGGCGTGTTCGTCCGCCAGATCGGCGTCGACGAGGCTGACCAGATCTTCGAGCTGCGCGCCGTGCTCGACGAGTTCGCCGGTCGTCGCGCCGCACGGAACCAGACGCCGGCCGACGTCCGCGAGCTGCGCAGCCTCGTCGAACGGATGGAAAAAGCGGTCGCGGGCGGCGATGTCGACGGCTACCTCGAGGCCAACGTCGCTTTCCACGACCTGATCGTCCAGCTTGCCGGAAATTCCAAGCTGACGCTGCTGTACCGGCGCCTGGTGAACGAGCTGCACCTGCATCGCCGCACGTCGCTCGAACGGGCCGGACGCTTGCCGGTATCGATCCGCGAGCATCGGGCGATCGTCGCGTCCATCGCCTCGGGACAGGCGGCGGCGGCAGGCCGCGCGCTCTACGAACACGCAATGGCGAGCCGCGGCCGCGTACACGAGGTCGGCGACCGCGCCCCCCTCGACCCACCCGGCGCGAAATCGCGATGACAGCGCTGACCGTCAACGGTCGCAGCTACCGCTGGCCCGAACGGCCGGTCGTCGTCGTCTGCGTCGACGGCTGCGAGCAGGACTACCTGAACCAGGCGATCGCGGCCGGCAGCGCGCCGTGGATGGCCTCGCTCGATGGCCGCGGCACCTGCCTGACCGCGGACTGCGTCGTGCCGTCCTTCACCAATCCCAACAACCTGTCGATCGTCACCGGCACGCCGCCGTCGGTGCACGGGATCGCCGGCAACTACTTCTACGACACCGAAGCGCGGGCCGAAGTGATGATGAACGACCCGAAATACCTGCGCGTCGGGACGATCCCCGCGGCCTTCGCCGACGCCGGCGCCCGGGTGGCCGTGGTCACCGCAAAGGACAAGCTCCGTGCGCTGCTGGGTCACCGGATGGCGGGCATCTGCTTCTCCGCCGAGACAGCCGATCGGGTGACGCCCGCCGGCAACGGCATCGGGGACGCGCTGGAGCTCGCCGGCATGCCGCTGCCTTCGGTCTACAGCGCCGAGCTCTCCGAATTCGTCTTCGCCGCGGGTTGCGCGCTCCTCGAGCGCGAGCGCCCCGACCTCGTGTACCTGTCGACGACCGACTACGTGCAGCACAAGCACGCCCCCGGAACCCCGGTTGCCAACGCCTTCACGGCGATGCTCGACCGCTACCTCGCCCGGATGGATGCGCTGGGGGCGACGATCGTCCTCACCGCCGACCATGGCATGAACGCCAAGACCGACGCGTTCGGGCACCCGAACATCGTCTTCCTGCAGGACATCCTCGACGACTGGCATGGTCCGGAGGCGACGCGCGTCGTCCTGCCGATCACCGATCCCTACGTCGTCCACCATGGCGCGCTGGGATCGTTCGCGACCGTCCATGTCGCCGGTGGAATCGACGCCGAGGCGCTGCGCCGGCGCATCGAGGCCGTGCCCGGCATCGATACGGTCCTGCCGCGAGCCGAGGCTTGCCAGCGATTCGAGCTGCCCCCCGACCGCGTCGGCGACCTGATCGTCGTCTCGGAGCGCCTGACGGTGGTCGGCAGTCGGCGGAGCCGTCACGATCTGTCGGGCCTCGACGCGCCGCTGCGCTCGCACGGCGGCACGTCCGAGCAACAGGTGCCGCTGATCGCCAACCGGCCGGCGCCGAACCTGCCGGCGCGACGCTGGCGCAACTTCGACGCCTTCGACCTCGCCCTCAACCGACTTTCCTGACGCCACCACGACGCCAATGAACGACGCACGCAGATCCGCCAGGGACCCGGGCCGGCACGAGCCGATGCGCATCGCCGGCGAGCGCGTCGACAGCCCGCGCCGCCTCGAGGTTCGCAATCCCTACACCGGGGAGCTGGTCGGCACCGTCCCCAGTGCGAGCGTCGGGCAGGTACGCGATGCCATTGCCCTCGCCCGCGCCTACCGGCCGCGGCTGTCGCGCTACGAGCGCCATGCGATCTGCCACCGGACGGCCGAGCTGATCGGGAAGCGCGGCGAGGCGCTTTCCGACCTCATCACCGCCGAATGCGGCATCTGCAAGAAGGACTCGCTGTACGAAGTCGGACGCGCCCGCGACGTATTCGTGTTCGCGGGCAACGCGGCGCTGCAGGACGATGGACAGGTCTTCTCCTGCGATCTCACGCCGCACGGCAAGTCGCGCAAGGTCTACACGCTGCGCGAGCCCCTGCTGGGCGTCATCTCGGCGATCACCCCTTTCAACCACCCGCTGAACCAGGTCGCGCACAAGATCGCGCCGTCGATCGCGACCAACAACCGGATGGTGCTGAAGCCCACCGAGAAGACACCCCTGACGGCGCTCGCGCTCGCGGACATCCTCTACGAGGCGGGCCTCCCGCCGCCGATGTTCTCGGTCGTGACCGGCGACCCCCGCGAGATCGGCGACGAGATGATGACCAACCCCGACGTCGACCTGGTCACCTTCACCGGCGGCGTACCGGTGGGCAAGTACATCGCGTCCAGGGCGGTGTACAAGCGCCAGGTGCTGGAGCTCGGCGGCAACGACCCGATCATCGTGATGGAGGACGCCGACCTCGACGAGGCCTCGGCCCTCGCCGCGGCCGGCTCGTACAAGAACTCCGGACAGCGCTGCACCGCGGTCAAGCGCATGCTCGTGCACGAGAAGGTCGCCGACGCGTTCGTCGAGCGCCTGGTCGCTCGCACCGAAGCCTGGTCGTACGGCGACCCGATGGATCCTGCGATGGACATGGGAACCGTGATCGACGAGGCGGCCGCGCGCAATTTCGAGTCGAAGGTCGGTGACGCGGTGGCGCGCGGTGCGAGGCTGCTCGCGGGCAACGTCCGCCGCGGGGCCTTGTATTCCCCGACCGTG
>DATIQL010000053.1:0-5458 GCA_035470905.1 Casimicrobiaceae bacterium | reverse complement strand
CTTCGAAAGCGCCGGCGAGCCGTGCCGGTGCATGTTGTCGGCGTAGAGCTCGAAGAACCGCTCGGCCTCGCTATCGATTTCGCTGCGCAGGCCCCGCGCGATGCCCTTGCGCACCATCGCGCGCTGCTTGCGCGGTATCGCGAGCATGTTCGCCTCGGCGTCGGGAGCGAGAGTCTTGCGGAAGGTCACGTACAGGTCCTGGTGTGGCCAATCGGGGCGCTTCGGATCGCGGTTGCGAAGCTCGAGATGTTCGACGCGCAATGAGCGTGCCAGTTCGACCGCGGCGTCGATCAGTGCGTCCTCCGCGGCGGAATCATTCGCGGCGGGACCGCCGTAGACGCAGAACGGCAGCGAGACGAGTGCATGGCCGAAGAGGCGGCTCTTCACCTCCGCGAGCGGCAGCACGCCGCAGATCGCGTCGCCGCGCCCGGCGATCAGGTAATGGCAGCGATGCCGGAAGACGTTCTCCAGGATGTCGCGCCAGCCCGCGCGATGGAAGAACGTGGCCGAAGCGCAACCGTCGACGAACGCGTCCCAGCGCGCTTCGTCACCTGCGACGAAGGCCCGAACGCGCAGGGCGGCCTTCGGAACGGGCCTGACGACAACTTCGGCCGCGGCTTCCATCACGCGTCCGCATCGAGGAATACCCGGTCGGCACGGTCCCAGCGAAAATCGCGAAACAGTCGCGCCAGGCGCGGCGCCATCCGGTGCAGATTCAGGTAGTGGCGAAACCGGGTCTTCGCCCCGGGACCCGGGACTCGGGGTTGCTCGGGATCGAGTTCCCACGGGTGGAAATAGAACATCGCCGGCTGCCGGTCACGGGCATTGATGCGCCGGATCGACCAGCGGGACACCGCATAGGGCAGCAAGCGGAAATAGCCACCGCCGCCGGCAGGCCAGTTGGACTGGAACATGCGAACGGTCGCGATCGGGATCTCGAGGAGCTCGGGGCGCACCGGATGCGCGAAACGGGGCGCGTCGGGAACGCCGTAGTGGTCATGGCGGATCGGATACAGGCTCGAGCTGTAGCGGTAACCCGCCTCGGCGATGGCGTCGAAGGCCCAGGGGTTCGACTTGCCGACCGAAAAGCTGGGGGCGCGGTAGCCGCGGACCTCGCATCCCGAAATATCCTCGAGAATCGCCTTGGCAAGCCGGATGTCGGCAAGGAAACCGTCGCGCTCCTGCTCGGTCGCCCGGTGGTGCTCGAAGCCGTGGCTCGCGAGCTCGTGCACCGCGTCCACGATCCTGCGCATCATGTCGGGATAGCGCTCGGCGATCCACCCCAGGGTGAAGAACGTAGCGCGGGCGTTCGCCGCGGCAAGCAGCGTCAGGATGCATTCGATGTTGCGCTCGACACGGCATTCCATCGTGTCCCAGGCGCTGCGCTCGATGTGCGGCGCGAATGCCGAAACCTGGAAATAATCCTCGACGTCGATCGAAAGCGCGTTGACGATCGTTCCCGCGCGCTCGGCCGAACGGTGGATCGTCACAGGTGCAGCCACGGTGTTCATGCCGTTCGCTGCTCCGCAGCGGCCTGGCGCGTGGCAAGCCACGACTGCAGATGCGCCGCGATCCGGACCGCGGCGCGGCCATCCCACAGTTCGGGCACGCGGCCCTGCTTGCCACCGCCGGCGAGGATCTCCTCGACGCAGGCGGCGACCTTCGCGCGATCGCGACCCACCAGCGTGTTCGTACCCTGCGCGACCGTGATCGGCCGCTCGGTGTTCTCGCGCATGGTCAGGCAGGGCACCGCCAGCGCAGTCGTCTCTTCCTGGATGCCTCCGGAATCGGTCAGCACCAGCCTCGCATTGGCGAGCAGGCCGAGCATCTCGAGGTAGCCCTGCGGCTCGAGCACGGCGATCCGCGCATCGGCAACGAGCGAAGCGAAACCGAAACGCTCGATGTTCGCGCGGGCGCGCGGATGCATCGGCCAGACCAGCGGAACGCGCGCAGCGACATCGCGCAGCACCGCGAGCGCCTCGACCAGTGCATCGGGACTGTCGACGTTCGACGGGCGATGCAGGGTCACGACGCCGTATCCTGCAGGGCCGATGATCCGGGTGGCGTCGATCCCGACCCGCGCAAGGGTCTCCGCCGGCGCGATTGCCCGTGCATGGTTCTGCAGCATCGAATCGATCATCACGTTGCCGACGAACGCCACGCGCGCGGCGTCGACGCCTTCGCGGGCGAGGTTGTCGGCCGCCTCGCGCTCGGTCGTGTAGAGCAAGTCGGCGATCTGGTCGGTGAGGATGCGGTTGATCTCCTCGGGCATGTCGCGGTCGAAGCTCCGCAGCCCGGCTTCGACGTGGACGACCGGCGTGCGCTTCTTCACCGCGACCAGGCTGCAGGCGAGCGTCGAATTGACGTCGCCGACGACGATCACGCAGCTCGGCTTGAGATCGTCGACCACGGGCTCGAAGCGGCGCATCACCTCGGCGGTCTGCACCGCATGCGTGCCCGATCCGACTTCGAGGTTGAGATCCGGCGCGGGCATCTCGAGATCGGCGAACAGCCGCTCGTTCATCGCGATGTCGTAGTGCTGGCCGGTGTGGACCAACACGACGCCCGGCAGGCCTGCCTGCATTCCGAAGGCGCGGATCAATGGCGCCATCTTCATGTAGTTGGGGCGCGCGCCGACGACGCACACGATGGGACCGCCCGGTCGCAGGATCTCGCCCATCATCGTCCCATCGGGGTGCCCGGCTTGCTGATGCGCTCCGGGTGCAGCAGGCGTTGCAGGAGGCCAATTGCGCGGCCGACCGATTTTTCGAGGCGATCGAGCCGCGCTTCGATTTCGCGCAGATGGGCCGTCAACACCTGCGGATCGCCGACCGTCGCGGGTGCCGCAGCCTGCGCCACACCCGTCGTCGTGCCCGTCGGCGTCGACGCAATGGATCCGGGCGCGACCGCAGGCGTCTTCTCCGCTGCCGCGGCAGCCGGGGCGCCCGGGTCCGCGTCGGCGATCGCACCGGCACCGGAATGCTCCTGAACTGCGGGCACGGTGACCAGCGACGCATCGGGACCCAGCTCCTCGCGGATTTCGCGGACGATAGCCTGGACGTCGGCGACGTCGAACGCGTGCTTCCCGCCGAGAAAGCCCGCGAGCAGCAGGCGGTTGCACAGCGTGTTGATGCGCCGTGGAATGCCGCCGCTCGCCGCATGGATCAGGTCGAAAGCCGCAGGCGCGAACCCCGGATCGCCTTTCCAGCCGACGTGCGCCAGCCGGTGCTCGACATAGGCCTGCGTCTCGGGGCGGTCCATCGGCCCCAGGTGGTACGACGCGATCACCCTCTGGCGCAGCTGCTGCATCTGCGGCCCCTGCATCATGCCGCGCAGCTCCGGCTGGCCGATCAGGAAGCTCTGCAGCAGCGCTTGGTCGCCGAGCTGGAAATTCGACAGCATCCGCAGTTCCTCGATCGCACGCGGCGTCAGGTTCTGGGCTTCATCGACGACGAGCAGCGAACGCTTCTTGTCGATGGCGACCTGGCACAGGAATGCCTCGAGGGAGGCGAGCAGCGACGCCTTGTCGAGGGCCTTGATCGGCAGGCCGAAGGCGACGGCGACCGCGCGCAGCATGTCGTCGGCATCGAGCTGCGTGCTGACGAGTTGCGCGGCGACCAACCGGTCGCGGTCGAGATGCTCGAAGAGGTTGCTCGCAATCGTCGTCTTACCGGCGCCGATCTCCCCGGTGATGACGATGAAGCCTTCGCTCTGGTAGAGGCCGTACTGCAGGTAGGCGAACGCCCGCTTGTGGCCGCGGCTGCCGTAGAAGAATGCGGGATCGGGATTGAGCTGGAACGGCTTGCCGGTCAGCCCGTAGAAGTCTTCGTACATGCGGGCTTCACCGGAAGGTGTGCGTCACGCCGACGAAGACTGCGGCTTCGCGATAATCGGTCGTGACATCCGAGTGCGAGTCCTGGTAGCGCATCCCCGCATACAACGAGGTGAGTCCGGACAGCGCACGGGCAACCTTCGCGTTCAACGAATATAGCCGGGTAGTGCCGCCGCCTGCGGCGTTATCGGTGGTATGCGACCAGTCGCCGGAAACGTTGAGCGCCAGACCCGGCTCGAGCTGGTGCGTCCAGACGACGTTCGTGCCGACCTGCGTGTTGTTGAGCAACTGCGACAGCAGCGGCGGCAGGGTCTCGGAAGGCGATCCGGTGATCGGCTCGTTGCGCATCCGATAGGCCGTCAGCAAGATGCTGTTGCGCGCGCCGAGGATGCCGAATGTGGCCGTCTCGGATTCGACGAGCGTCGTCTGGGAAGTGAAAAGCGCGACCGGACTGCTCAGGAAAAGCGGCAGGCCACGATCGTGGATGACCTGATCGACGATGGCCTGGCGCTGCGCCGGGTCCTGCACCCGAGACGCGAACAGGAAGTCCAGCATCGCCGCCACGTCGGCTCCCGCCGGCAAAGTCGCCAGCTGCTCGGGATAGGTGGTCATGTCGCGAACTGCCTTGACCGACCAGACGGTCAGCGGGGTGCGGTGATCGAACGAAACGTTGTAGCTCGCTCCGAAGAAACGGTGTTCCGCGCGCGCATTGAGGGTCGTACGATCGGTCGGGTGCCATTCGACGCCACCGCCATAGGTCACACCACTTTCGTGGTTGAAGAAGAACTTGTTGTCCTCGTATCCGGCGCTCGCGAAGAGACCCAGCTCCGGGTCAGGTTGGTACGTTGCGATTCCGCGACCGATCTGGGTCGTTTCGTTGTTGAAGCGCTGCTGGCCCGGAAACGTGATGTCCGAATAGTCGTACTCGAACCGCCATCCGGCGGGCTGTGGCGCGCGCGCGACGTGGGTCGTGATTTCGTTGGTGTAGCTTCGGTCGGCACTGGGAGCGGCGGAAATGCCCGAGGCGTTCGTCCACGTGTTCTTCTGCCGCAGCTCGTAATCGATGCCGCCGGGGGAGTTGCCCTTGATGTACGGGCTGACGCTGTAGAGCTGCGACGTGTAGCGGTTCTGTGTCGAGTTCGCTAGGCTGCTCGATCGCGCACCGAAAGGACTCAGGTATTGCTGGGAGACGTTCGCCGAGGCGTCGATGAAGAACAGCTTGTCGATCGCCTCCAGCGTTCCCGTGACCGCAGCCTCCGGCGCCACATAGTTGTTCTCCGAAGTGCGGGCGTAGACGAGCATAGGCAGGGCGATTCTGCCGTTGAGCTTGGTGTGCGAACCGGTCTCGTCGAAACCGATGCCCGGTGTCAACTCGTTGACCCAGTCCGACTGCCGCCGATCCGACGGCGCGAGGTTGACATTGTCGGTCAGCGTCGACTCGAGCGACACCGTCGGAACGATCCGCCAGGTCTGCGCCAGTGCGGCGGGGGCCTCGAGTGCAAGCACCGCGACAGTCAACGCGATCGCGGCTCGCCGGGCGCCTGCAGAGCATGCGGCGGTGCGGGACACTGCCGTCACGGCGGGGCGCCGATCCGCCCTGCCGACCGATTGCTCGCTAGCTCGCCT
>DATIQL010000052.1:0-71749 GCA_035470905.1 Casimicrobiaceae bacterium | reverse complement strand
ATAGCGCCCGGCCCGCACGGCGTATAGCCGTGCCGCCGAGCCTGAGCCAGCAGCAGGCTAGCAGGTAGGTTGTCCTGCCGAGCAACTGCTTCAGGGCGCGAGGGCGAAGGGCTGAAATTGGCCGAGCCCGGACGTCCGACTATCTCGAATGCGGTCCCCCGTGGACTCCTCACCGGCGCGCAGTGTGGCTGGGGCGATTCGGCATCGTGGACACGAGAGGCGCAGAATGCGCCGACGTGCTTGCACACCAGCACGAACAACCGTGGAGGGACTACCAATGGCAAAGTATCTGATCAAGGCAAATTAAAGCGCTGAAGGAGCCAAGGGTTTCGCCCACGACGGGGGTACCGCGCGCCGCGGTCGAGAAGATGCTTGCAAGTGTGGGCGGCCGGCTCGATGCGTTCTACTTCGCCATCGGTGACACCGACCTGTATGTGATCGCCGATCTGCCGGATAATTTCGCGGCTGCGGCGGTGGCCCTCACCGTCGCGCAATCAGGAACGCCATCGACGAACACCATCGTGTTGTTGACGCCGGAAGCGATGGACGCGGCGTCCAAGAAGACGATCGCCTATCGGCCGCCGGGTGGCTAGTCCGCGGCCCCGGCCGCGCGGCGCGACCTCCTGCCGACGAGCAAGCTGATCGGCGGGAGGCCGGCGTTTCAGCATCGCGAACTCGAGTCGGGCGACTTCGCTCGCCGAATTTCGACTTCAGCTGTTCGAAAACTTCACGAGATTCATTAGTGTCGGCTCGTGAGAGCCGATACCATTCACCTCGGTTCCGTCTGTTGCCCGGATTGTGAACTCGATGCGCCGGCCGTCGACCTTGGTGACCCAAGCCTCGCCTCCGACGCGCCGGCCGGCCGGAATCGTTTGGGTTGGGCTTTCCTCACGTCGAGCTACGTCAACTGGTTTCCCGCTTGTGCATTGCGACATCTGCGGGCGATCTTCGCATGGCAGCGCACCGTGCGCGCAGTGGATGCACTGCCATCGGGGTGCGCTCGGGCTGCGTCGCGTTTCACGTCACCGACCGCAATGGCTGCCCGCGGCGATACCGAGCAACGCCTACGAGCGACCTGGTCCCAGCCGATTTCCGCCGCACGAATCGACAGAACGCACCGATCGAGCTCAGTACGGAGGCCAAAGCACCCGATTCAAAGTCCTTGGTACCGGGTACGACGCGGCCGTGCCTGGTCCGGCGGCGCCGTACTTCTCGCTCGTGTCACCGGAGATGGAAGCCGTTCGCGCCGAGAAGCCCCACCAGTCCAATGATGATCAGGTAGACGGCAACGATATAGTTCAGCATGCGCGGCACGATCAGGATCAGAATGCCGGCGAGCAGCGATATCAGCGGTCCAATGCTCAGGTTGATATTCATTCAGATCTCCGCGGTCGTTTCGGATGCGCCGACTCCGGGCGCTGCCCGATCGGGAACTCTACCCTTGGGCCTTGCCACCGGCAATTCGCACGGGGATGACGAACGCGCTTCGACGCACTCCATACTCAGTACTTCGGACGCCGCTCTTGGTGCCCGGCTCGTCGCGGGCCGCGTAATATCCCAGTACGACACCTGCGTGGTGAGTTCGGGGTCCGTGACCCGGCCCGCGACCTGCGGCGCTTCCCGGCTCCGGTCGCTCCGGTATAGTTCTCGTCCATTCGACCGACGTGCGCAGGCAGGACGATGAGCTACATTGACGGCAACCTTCTTGATGGCGAACAGGTCGTCTTTCGCACCCGCCTGCACTGGAAGCTCCTGGTCGGACCGTTGCTGTTCGCAGTCACAACGCTCTTGGTCATCCCCATCCTGGCGTCGCAGGGAGCCTGGAACAGCCTGGCTTTGATTGCTCCGGCTCTCGGCTTCCTTGTACTGCTAACCGCATTCATCAGGCGACAGAGTTCCGATTTCGCCGTCACCAACAAGCGTGTAATGATGAAGGTCGGCGTGTTCAGTACCCGCTCGGTCGAACTCCTACTCAACAAGATCGAGGCAATCGCGGTCCATCAGAGTCTTGGTGGACGCATCTTCGGATACGGCGACATCGTGGTTACTGGCAGTGGCGGAACCGAGGAAGCGTTCTCCAGTATCCAGGCGCCGCTGGAGCTGCGTCGCGCGGTGCAGTCGGTCACGGATGGGCAGATGAATGCGGCGCGCGGGCGGGATGTCCGCTCTTCGTCGTAAGCGCGGGATCCGGGGCCGCGGGACCAAGGGCAATATCGCCCACCCCATTTCGAATACCGATCGCCCAAGAATCGCGCGCTGCATCGCTGCCCTCGGTTGCCGGTTGTCCGACGCATCTGGGTCTGCGTCCTACGTGTAATTCCGACGACGTCCTATTGGTCGCCCCGCCTGGCGTCTCCAGCATACCTATCGAGAGATTGCGCTCCACGGCGGACTATGCCGCGACTCAGCGTCGGCGCCCGCTCCGCCGTCGCCGGATCGAGCGCATCGCCAAGGCAGGTCGCTCGACCAGACGAGGGGGGACACATGCCCGACAATACGCCAGACCCAAGGCTGCTGATGCTGGTCAGTCCGAAGCAAAACCACTTGCTCGCTGCGCTCGACACCACGGATTACGCCTGGTTGGCGCCGCACCTCGAGCGGGTCCACTTGCCGCTGGGCGAGGTCGTGTACAACGCGGACACGCATGCGCGCCACGTATATTTTCCGACTACAAGCATCGTGTCGCTGCTCTACGACCTCGAGAACGGTTCGTCGGTCGAGATCTCCGTCATCGGCAATGACGGCCTCGTCGGCATGTCGCTGCTCATGGGCGGCGATACCCCGACCGGCCGCGCGGTGGTGCGCAGCGCCGGCTATGCCTATCGGCTCCCCGTGGACGTGCTGACCGAGGCGTTCGAAAATCGCGGTTTGTTGCGGCACCTCCTGCTCCGCTACGTGCAGGCGCTGATGACCCAGATGGCGCAGACTGGCGTATGCAATCACCGCCACCAGATCGAACAGCAATTGTGTCGCTCGTTGTTGTTGTGCCTCGACCGGTCGTCGACGAATGAACTGGCAGTGACCCACGAATTGATTTCCGGCACCCTGGGCGTGCGCCGAGAGAGCGTCACGGCAGCGGCAGGAAAGCTGCAGGCGGCCGGGTTGATTCGCTACAGGCGCGGGCGGATCACGGTGCTCGATCGGCCAGGACTGCAGCAGCGCGTCTGTGAATGCTACGCGATCGTAAAGGCCGAGTTCGACCGCTTGCTGCCGCAGCGCAAACCCGATTCGTCCGCACCGGCCGTCGTAACGCACAGCTTTCCGACGCGACGCGCGTTTCCACCACCGACACATCTTGGCCCCGGGCGGGCGGTGACCTCGTAGGCTGGGCGGGTCGGGTGTGCCGGATCGGGGGTCGGCTCGCGCTCGGCGCCGGTCGCCTCCCGCCGTGTCGGACCCCCGGCATGCGCCTTGCGATGTGGCCTGCTGTTCAAGGCCAGAATCGTACGACCGCTTTCAAGTGAATTGAGAAACTGCAACCACGGGCTGCGGGTGGCCGGTCAGCGTCCTTGGCCCGACCGGCGCAAACCGACCCGGAGCGGTCACAGACGAGGCTCGATAGCGGACGTTCAGACCCGCGCAGCGATGCCACGACTGCAGCCATGGCCTGGACATCCACCCCCCCGGACGACCACGTTGACGCAGGCCAAGACACTCAAATCTCGGGCACCACAATGTCCCTGCAAACTCCCGCTGCACCGGATGGACACTCAAGTGCGGCCCGCTCCCATCCGGCAGTCTCAGCAGCAGCCTCGTAGGTGCTAGTCAGGAATTTGAGCAGTGCAGTGTCGGGATCCCTTTCGCAACGAACCGCCTCGTACGGGAGCAAGAATTCTCCAAGGTCGCCGTTGTAGAACGCTGCACCGGGCTGAACTTTCGCCCTTTCGAACCCAGGTGGCGAGGGATAGGCGTACGCGTAGAACGATGCGTCGACTCCCTGACCGCCGGGCCAAAACCCCGCACTGCTCACCTCGTGCGAGTAAGCTTCCTGCATAACTTTCGCAGCGACACCCGGCACGTTGCCGCTGAAGGTCGGCGCGCAACGCCCCGAGAATCGCGTCACGGCGAGATCGAAACTGCCCCAGAAGAAGTGCACCGGGCTGCACTTGCCCAAGAAGCCCGTTCGAAACTGTTTGAACACCTGGTCCACCTTAAGCAACACGCGCCAGAAGCGATTGGCATATTCCGCGTCATAGGAGGCGTGCTCGTGGTCGCGGGTGAACGGGACAGCGCCGGCGATCTCGCATGGAAACTCGTTGATTGAGACGGCGAATCCGAGTTTGCCCAGTGCCACCATCAGTCGATCATGAAATTCGGCAACTGACTGCGGGCACAACGCAATTCGAGCACCAGTTCCGTCAGTGGTTTGAATATCGAGTACGTGTTGGGCAAAATCGAACTGAATCTCGAAACCACGGCCATCGCAGGGAATGAGAGAACTGGTGAGGCCACGCGCGTTCACATACAGCGCAACATGCCAGCTGTGGTTCAACCAAGGCGTCTTCGCTAGTCGCACCTTCCCTACGATCTGCGCCCATAAGTGCAGTGTCGCGCATGTGTCACGCCATTCCTCCAGGGGCAGGATGGGCCACGCCGCGGTCGCACCGGTGATCATGCCATTACGCCGGCTGCGTCAGCGAATGCCGCTGACTATGCCAGCGTACGCGTGGAGCTCCATTCGACAACGACGCTCGCATCTCCTGCCAGCCCCCATGCAGAGTGATCAAGTGCGACTGCTGCGCGCTAGTTTACGCCTGGCGCCGTCGTTGGCTTCAGCTCGATCCTGGACGGGTGCCACGCGCGGGAAAATCGGGTTGAATGCGCGCTCAGGCGTCCGCTGGACACCCTTTGCACGCCTCAACGACGGTCCCCGGGGCAAGCATATGTTTGGTGCGACCCCGCATGGCATGATTCACAGGGCGAACCCCAGGGGGCCGCAATGGCTGGAATGACGGAATTGAGCCGCGCAGCGGGGCTAACGTGCCGCGGCGAGTCACGCTCGATGGCCGAAAGCAGAGAAAGTGCAGTCGTGCGTCCCCTGCACTGATGAAGAGGCGCGGGCGGCGCCGATTGGCTGGAAATTCCGTGTGCGAGGAGAAGATCGATGCCAGTTCGCTGTACCCATCTCGATTTTGTGTTGACGGAGCATCCAAACACCAAGGGCTGCGAGGAATGCCTCAAGCTCGGCGACACCTGGGTGCACCTTCGCTTGTGTCGCACATGTGGGCACGTCGGGTGCTGCGACGACTCCAAGAACAAGCACGCCACTAAGCATTTTCGCTCGACGCAGCATCCGATCATGACCTCGCTCGAACCCGAAGAGAGTTGGAGCTGGTGCTATATCGACCAAATCGTGATGGAGATCGGATGAACCACCAAACGGCTACCGCGCCGCCGTCGACGGAGCCCTCCGCTTGGAGCCCATTGCGTAACGCGCTGTTTCGCAGCCTATGGATCGCCACCATCGTCTCGAATGTCGGCACCTGGATGCAGGATGTCGGCGCCGGCGGACATTGAGCCCGGAATGACTTGCTCATGACCCGGGCTGAGTGCTCCATATTCCTTGCCCTGGTCGCGTGTGGGGTTCACATGCCCATTTGGCTAGGATCGAATGGCGGCTTTGGGGTCGGAGCTCCAATGTCTCTTCGTGGCCGGTCAGCGCCAGCCGCAAGCCGGCTGCGAGCGGATTAGCGCGTGCTACGCGGCGCGCATGCGCATGAACATCGGCACTTTGCTGACATCGGTGAACCCAAGACCAAGATAGACCGGGTGGCCTAGCTGGGACGACTGCAGCACGCCCACGCGATATCCGAGCGCCTGCGCGACGCGCAGCGCCTCCGCCGTCGCGTGCCCGCCAATGCCCTTGCCGCGTTCCTCGGCCAATGTGGTCACGGAATAGACGCCGGCGAGCCCGTCGTCGAGGAAGAGCATCGATGTGCCCACGATACGATCCTCGCGCACAATCGCGAAGAACTGGGCGCGGGCATCGTCGGCCATATCTGCGCCGACTTCTACGGGAGAAAGGCGGCGCGCGAGCCCGACCGGCAGGCCATAGCCAGTGGCCAGCGCCTCCGCCCAGTCATGGCCACGGCGATCCGCACCCACGCGGGTGAATGCGTAGCCGGAGGGAAGCTCCGTCGGCGGGAGGTGCTCGATGTCGACGGCCATTGCGGGCAATCCTCCCGCATCGGCAAACCCGGCGCCTATTAGCGATTCCGTCGCCGCCGTCGAGGCCCCTGCCGGGAAGAGCACCGCCGAAGGGAGATTGTCGCTAAGCAGTGGCTCAATCGCGGCGCGCACGCTCGCGCCGTCCGACGGGCTGGACTGTATCACCACATTGCCGAGCGGGTGCGGCTCTCGCGTTACCCATCGGAAATACTCGTCCTCCAGCTCGCCACCGCGCCCAGCCGTGAGCGTGCGAAAGACTCGCTCGAGGTGTCTCGCAGCACGCAGCCCGACCCCTTCCCGGTCGGCATCAATCGAGCTTGTGATCGTTGCGCCGCTCATCCGTGGTCCCTCCATGAAAACAGTCCCTGCGTCGAAATGCGGTGGAGTATCGAGGAGGCGCGCAGACCGGTCAATCGACAGCGTCCGCATCGCACCACGATCTGAATGGCCCGCGACAGTTCTTCGCTGCTCGCCCAATCTGCATTGTCCTGTAGCTGGTACGGGACAGCGCGATCACATCACTTTGCCGCAAGTTACGTTCCGACTATGCCCGTCAATTAGACAGAATGTCAGCTATCGCCCGCGATTCGTTAGGACCGGTTCTGGCCGCACTCGGTCCGAGTGGCCATCGTCGCAATCCGACCCGAACCGGTCCTCCAACTTTCTTGAGACCGGACGTTCAGGGAGCGGGAGCCGCACATTCCAGGACCGATGGGCGCAGGGACCCCGGACGCGTGGATACGCGTGGCGGCCCCGATCTGCGACAGGTTGGTGGCGTTACGAACGAGATGATGGTGCAGACGATCTCGAACGCCTCGCCGATTCTCGCTGCGGTCTCATCGCGACGACGGCTCCGGCGGTGGTGTCGTGCTCGCAAGTCGTTCGACGAAGTCGGCGAGTACGTCGGGAGTCACGTCGGAGACCGCCAGCCAGTCCCATCCATCGCCCGTGGCGTGTGCGATGTTGAAACCTCGCAGCGTGCGCAGTGACGACAGGCCGCGCACCGGCCCGGGACGAACGAACACGTCGATCAAGTGCCTTCGGTAGCGATAGACCAGCGTCGCAACCGGCCGCTGTCCAAGCATGTCGACACGTCCTCCAACGAGTGGAAAGCCGTCGTTTCCGAAGTCCTGCACGGGCGGCGAGTAGTCCAGCCGCGCCGAAAGCCACGGCTTCACGGTATGTTGGTCCGTGGACGCGATCTCCACCAGGTGGTTATTGAGGGTCGCTCGCACATGGGTCGCGACGGCCTCGACCGCCAAGTCTTGGCCGGCGCGCCAGTCGATGAAGGCTGTGCCCACCAGCCAAGCGAGCACTGTCACCGCACAACCCGCAAGCAAGCCTGCGCCCAGCCAGCGCCAGCGATCGCGCGACGGTTGGGAGCGATCCGGCAACGCCACCGGACTATTCACCACCCGCGTGCGGATCCGCTCCGACAGACCTGGGGGTGCAGCGAAGTAGGGCATCTCGGTACGCAACCGCGCGCGCAACGCGAGCAGTCCGCGGTGCCGCTCCGCACACCGCGGGCAGCCCCGTAGGTGCTTCTCAACCGAAAGCTTCCGAAGTCGATCGAGCTCGCCGTCGACGTAAGGCGCAATCAGCGCCTGCGCGTCATTGCAGTTCATCGGCAACCCCCCGACGTTCTCTCGCTGATTGCACGTAGTCGCGGGGATCCATGGAGTAAGGCCCGCGCTCGAGCGAGTCGCGACATCACGGTACCAATCGGAATGTCGACGACCTTGGCAATTTGCTTGTATGACAACTCCTCCATTTCACGCAATATCAGGACCTCCCGGAACACCAGCGGAAGCTCCTCGACGGCTTCGGCCAACGCCTTCGACTCCGATCGGCGCAGCAGCGCCTGCTCAGGATCGACTGCCTCCTGATCAATAGCCATCTCGACGGCACTGCCATCGTCGTGGACGATTTCGGCCGGGCGATTGCGCGCACACCAATCGTAGAACGCATGACGTACGATCGTCAGGAACCACGCCCTGGCGTCGGTCCTGTTCAGGGAGCGCATGTACTTGAGGGCGCGGACGCAGGCGTCCTGGACAACGTCCTCGGCGTCGTTGGTGTCACGCGTCAGCCAGCGTGCAAGGTTGTATCCCGCGTTTAGATGCGGCAATACCAACTCCTCAAAATGCGCGTGATCAGACAAACGGACGCTCCCAACCTGGCTGAACCACGAAGGCGCAGGCCGTCGTGTGTCCGGCGGGAGGTCGGTGCGCACTGGCGCACGGCCTTGTCAAGAGCCGAGCCGCAACCGGACGGATACAGCCGCGCCATCCCATCGACTTCGCTGCCGCAGGCCGGGCGCGACCGTGAATACCCGCGGCCTCGCGGAGGTACGGCACCCCGCAATCTTCCCCTTCATTGAGCAGGCAGTCACGGGATGAAGCTCCGCTCATCGATGCGACGCCTTGGACCTGGACACTCGACGGGGTCGGGTGGGCCTCGAACCAAGGCAGTCAGCGAACGGGCTGCACAACCACTTTTCCCGCCATCATCGGGTGCAATGAGCAGAAGTACTCGTAAGTGCCCGGCTTGTCGAAGAGATACGAGTATTGATCGTTGGTATCCAGGCCGAATGATGAAACGAAGCGCTTGTCGCTACTGGTGACGGTGTGTGGAGTGCTGTCACGGTTTGTCCATGTGACCTTTGTACCCACCTTCACTACCAGCAGCGCGGGATGAAATGTGAAGTTGCTGATGCGCACCTCCGGCGCCGCGGCAGCTTGCGGCAGGGAGCCCGACGAGGAAGAGGGGGGAGCGGCATTGACGGCGTCGGCACACACGGTGGTCACGAGAGCAGCAGCCACGGCGCCCAGGACCAAGTCCCAAGCGACCCGCTGCATTCGCCGCTCAGCTGCATGCTTCATGGCGGGCGCGGCGTCATTGAGATGGTCAGCCATTGCTCGGGCCCATTGCAGTGTCGGTGACCGCCAGCGGGCTGTTCACCGCCACGTACCTCACGTCGCGCACGCCGATCAAACCATGAAGCCGATCCCGCGTGACGCTTGCGTCCGGCCCTGGCGCCGGCCCGGTGCCGGCCGCGGGTATCGGGTAGGCGGTCGATCGCGCCGTGTAGAAAGTGACGTTGCCCTCCACTTTCTGCTGAATCTGGTGAATGTGGCCATTCAGCACGGTTACCGAGCCGAAGCGTTGGAGATAGGCGAGCGCCTGTGCGCCATCCCCCGTGCCCCAGCCCCATTTCTCATAGATGGTCCAAAGGGGCATGTGTGCGAAGACCACGATCGGCGTGCTACTCGACAAACCTTTCACGTCATCTTCCAACCACTCGAGCTGCTCGTGCCCAAGCATGCCCAAACCGCCGGGCTTGAAATTGAGCACATTGACCAGGCCCACGAAATGCGCCCCACGGAAGTCGAAGCTGTACCAACCTCGGCTGGAACCTCGATGACCAAAGCGACTGAAGTACTGCTTGCCGTCGTCGCCGATAACGTCATGCTCACCGGGGACGAAGAATTTCTGGTCGGATTTCAACTCCTGCATTGCTTCCGCGAACGCGTCGAACTGGTCGGGCTTAGCAAGATGGGTAAGATCACCGGTATGCACGACGAAGTCCGGTGCTAGGGACTGCGCATTGACCTTGGCGATGGCCTCCCGCAGCGTTGCCGTTACATCGGGGTTTGGCGCCTGGTGGAAGCCAATGTGCGAATCACTCAGTTGCGCAAAGCTGAACTCCCCCGTTCGGCCCGGTGCCCCACTCGCGGTGCCAGCTGCCAGCATCTGCGCCCGTAATACGCCACCTTCCATGGTCCAAAGCACCCCGCTGCCCGCCCAAGCCATGCATTTCATGAACTTGCGGCGTCTCTTCAGCTCGTCGATGGTGCGGGAATCGGGAAGATCGTCGGCCATGGCACCCACCCCCGGAGATGTTGGACTAGGTGTCGTCAAGACCGCCGGTGCGCGCCTTTTATTCCCGCGCCACGCTCCGAACCGCGTTTCGGCGATGCGGTCGATAGGTCCGATCCACGTCCTCCAGCTCACGGACCGCGGGCGCCCTCCGTCCCCGTGCGCCGTAATCAGAGATTCCCCGATGGCGCGCCCTGATGTCCGCTCTCGGATCGCTCTCGGATCGACGCCCTACGGCCGGTTGTGGCCAGTGTCTTGCCGATGACTGTCCGCTAAGGAGCAGCCGACGCAACTTCTGCTTCTGCCGGTCAGCGACCTTAGGCCGACCGTCACAAACCAACCCTCTCCGGACGGTCGACCCGAAGAGGAGCGGACAGCTGGCAAGGGGCCCTGTACCGCCAATTCCAAGAAATGATTGGCCGGGAGTTCCGGCCCCCGGTCAGCCGTGTCCCGGCGGACTTGACGAATGCGGCGCAGTCTCGGTACTGTAGCGAATCGTTTAGCTAAACGATTCGCTGGCAAGGAATAATGCCCACGATCAAGGATGTGGCACGGGCCGCCGGTGTTTCAGTGGCAACGGTTTCGGCGGTTGCCAATGGGACGAAATACGTCAGCGAGCCGCTTGTGCGACGGGTCCGGCACGCGATCGACGCGACGGGGTATCAGCCGCATGGCGTCGCCCGCAGCCTGAAGAACGGGAACACCCAGACGCTGGGGTTGATCGTGACGGACATCACCAACCCGTTCTTCACGGCGGTGGCGCGCAGCGTGGAGGACGCGGCCCATCTCGCGGGCTACGCCGTCGTGCTGTGCAATTCGGACGAGGACGTCGAGAAGGAACGCGTCTACCTGCAACTCATGCGGCGCCGCCGCGTCGACGGCCTGATCTGGGCGCCCGCCGGAGACATCGCCAGCTACAAGGACTTTCGCGCAAGTCAGCGTGCACCGACGATCCTGCTCGACCGCCAGATCGCCGGCATGCCGATGGACGCCGTCGTCGTCGACAACGTGCGCGCAACCCGCGAGGCAATCGAGCACCTGATCGGCCTCGGCCATCGGCGCATCGCACTCATCACCGGGCTGCCGCACCTTTCAACGAGCCGCGAGCGGCTACAGGGCTACCGGGACGCGATGGCCGCGCACGCGCTCAAACCCTCCCCGCGCCTCGTCGTGCAGGGCAATTTTCGTTCCGAAAGCGCGCACGACGCTGCACTGCGCCTCCTGCGCATGGACCCGCGGCCGACCGCCGTCTTCGCCTCCAACAACCTGATGGCGATCGGGCTTCTGCGCGCGATCCGCGAACTCGGACTTCGTTGCCCGGAAGACATATCGGTTGCCGCCTTCGACGACTTCGAAGAGGCCAGCCTCTTCACGCCCGGTCTCACCACGATCGCTCAACCAACGACGGCGATCGGCGCGAAGGCGGTGGAAATCGCGTTGAAGCGAATCGGGCAACGCGACGACGGTCATATGCCCGAGGTCGCGAAGATGCAAGCGGTCCTGCACCTTCGGGGCTCGTGTGGCCCGCCGGGTGGCAGGCCCCCGCGGGCAGCCAAGCGCATTTGAAGTCCTCAAAGGGTCTTTGAAACCACGACCAACATGCGGAGGATGGAAATGGAAAAGCCAGTCGATCAAGGAACGGAATCTTCGGTATCGCAAGCAACCCCAGAATCGGTCGACTGCGTGGACTCCATGACGCGCCGCCGGCTTCTTGCGAGCGGCGCGGCAGCCGCCGCGGGTGGCGCGACGCTCGCGTCGGGATTTCCTTTCATCGCGCGCGCCCGGGCCGCTGACAAGCCGTTGTCGGGCACGACGCTCAACGTTTCCTGTTGGAGCGCCCCGTATCCGAAGTACCTGGCCGATTACATCCCGGAATTCGAGAACGCCACCGGCGCCAAGGTCAACTACGAGACCCCCTCTTTTCCGATCTACAACCAGCGGATCGACGTCGAACTTTCGACCCAGGGGACCGCATACGACGTGCTCAACATTACGTTCATCTACGCGGGGCGCTGGATCGACGCCGGCTGGTTCGAGCCCCTCGACGCGTACATGAACGATCCGAAGAAAACGCCGCCGGACTGGGATCCCAAAGATTTCCTTGGGGGCACGACGGCCTCGATGAAGGACAAGAACGGGAAGCTCTATGGCATTCCCTGGATTGCGGACGTCATCATGTCTGGGGCCGCCCGCGCGGATCTGATCCACAAGGCGGGCAAGCGGATGCCGGAGACGTTCGACGAGGTGACGAGCGTCATGAAAGCCGTCCACAACAAGGACGGCGTTCCAGGGTTCATCATCGACAATCACTACGGCTGGACCTGGATTCCGTGGTTGCAAGGGTTCGGAGGCAACGTCTTCCGCGATCCGCCTGGCGACCTGATGCCGACCCTCGACACGCCTGAAGCGATCGCTGCGGCGGATTTCTTCGCGAACCTCCTGATCACCTATGGTCCGAACGGGGTGATCTCCTACACCTACGACCAGGTCGTGGCAGCGCTGAAGCAGGGCCGCGCCAATTATTCCCCCAACAACCAGACCTTCCTCGTGCAGATGGGCGCCGCCGACAGCAAGGTCGCTTCGACCTGCGATTTCGCGCTCTTCCCCAAGGGTCCCAAAGGCCGGTTCCCGGCGGTCTCGACCCACGCCTGGGGCATTCCGGTCGGCTCGAAGAACAAGGACGCTGCTTGGGAATTCATCAAGTGGGCGATGTCGAAGGAGATCATCGACCGGATGGTGCGCGAGAAAGGCTACACGTCGATCACGCGCCGGTCGCTGATCGAGCGTCCCGATTTCAAGCAGAAGCTGATGATCAACGGCCGCGATGTCGAGAAGATCTACCTCGACACGGTCGAGCTCGGGGCGAGCGGCTACATGAAGTATCGGACGGTCCCCGTCTATCCCCAGGTGGACAAGGAGATCGACATCGCTATCCAGAACATCGCGTCGAAGCAGATGTCGGCCAAGGCAGCGATGCAGAACGCGCAGGCGAACGCGGTGACCCAGCTCAAGCGCTCCGGCATCAAGCTGTAGGCACACCAGCGTGGCTGCACTGACCGGGTCGGCGGACCGAACGTGGAATCGTTCGCACGCGTTCGCGCTGGGGCTCGCTCCTGCGCTCATCGTGCTGACGCTCATCACGCTCGGGCCGGCGATCTATCTCGTGATCACAAGCCTGACTCCACTCAACCTGGTCAATCCGCGGTCCGCGTTCGATTTCTCGCACCCGCTCGGCAATTACAGGGACGCTCTGACCGATTCGCGCTTTCTCAATTCCGTCTGGGTGCAGGCGGAGTTGTCAGGCGCGACCGTTGTTCTGCAGCTGGCGATGGGCCTCACGGTTGCGCTGCTGCTCAACGCGAATTCTCGTCTGCTCGAGGCCATCCGCACGGCGTTCCTGATACCGATGGTGCTGCCACCGATCGTGGTGGCCATTATCTGGAAGGTCATCTACACGCCGGACGTGAGCCCGGTTCATCGCGCCCTGGCCGCCATGGGCATGCCGCTAGGGTCGCTGATCGCCAACGGGGACACGGCGATTTGGGCGATCGTCGTCGCGGAGACCTGGGAATGGTTTCCCTTCACGATGCTGATGACGCTTGCCGCACTCCAGATGATCCCGACCGAGCCACTCGAGGCAGCGGCCATCGACGGGGCGAGCCGCCTGCAGCTCTTCTGGTACATCGTCTTGCCTTACCTGCGACCGACACTGGTCGTCTGCGCCCTGTTCCGCCTCATCGACAGCATCAAGGCCTTTCCGCTCATTTATGTGCTCACCAACGGGGGCCCCGGTACCGCCACCGAGGTCACGAACTATTACGGCTTCGTGCAGGCCTTCAACTTCTCGTACTGGGGTTACGGGAGTGCGATCGCGACGCTGATGGTCGCCGGGGTCTTCCTCCTGAGTCTGCTCGTCGGGAGGCTCGACAGAGGACTCGGCAAGCATGAATAGTCCTGCCGAAGCCGTCGCACGCCCGACGCAAACGCCGCCGCGAGTCCGGTCGCGAAGCCGCCGGCGCGTGCTGCACTTCGGCGCGGCAGTGGCCCTCCTCATGCTGGTGCTGTTCCCGGTCATCTGGATGCTGCAGATGTCGCTGCGGCCGAACAGAGACATCATGGGTTTCAGCCTCCGGTTCGTCCCGACGCTGGAAAACTACCGCGCGCTGTGGACTGGCCACTTCCCGAAGTCGTTCGCCAACAGCTTCGCGGCGAGCGCGAGTTCGACCGTATTGTCACTGCTGATCGGCGTGCCAGCGGCCTATTCGCTGTCGCGGTGGCGCTTCCGGATGCGCCGCGCGGTCGCGATATGGGTGCTGGCGACCCGCATGGCGCCACCGATCGCGTTCACGATTCCGTTCTTCCTGGCTTACCGCTACCTGCACCTGCTCGATACGGTGACGGGCCTCGTGATCATCTACCTGACCTTCAATCTCTCGCTCGTGATCTGGATGATGCAGGGCTTCTTCGACAGCGTTCCGCACGAGCTCGAGGAAGCGGCCTGGATCGACGGCTGCACGATCTGGGGTGGGTTCCGGCGGATCGTGCTGCCGCTCGCGGCCCCGGGTGTCGCGGCGACGGGTGTACTGTGCTTCATCCTGTCGTGGAACGATTTCTTCTTCGCGCTGATCCTGACGCGCACGAACGCGATGACGGCGCCGGTCGCGATCGTGGATTTCATGCAGTACGAAGGCTGGGAGTGGGGGAAGATCGCCGCGGCTGGTACCTTGGTGATGCTGCCGGTCGTCGTGTTCACGTTCTTCGTGCGCACCTACCTCGTGCGCGGTCTCATGGCGGGCGGGCTCAAGGAGTGAGCGCGATCGCGCCCGAGAAAGGGATTGGCGGCGGCGTCGCCCATGTCAGCCGTGCCTGCCCAACGTGACGCTAGCGGAGTCGAACCATGGAGATTCCTAACCTTCTCGGCGCCATCGAAGCCCACCTCGCCGGCGAGCTCGGCGATCATGAGACCGCGCGCGCGCTGGCCGAAATCCTCCACGAGGATGCCCTCTCCTGGCGCGCGCCCGAGATCGACCCGGCGCGGATCGATACGATCATGGCGTTCACGTTCGGCAATCGGATGCTGCCAAACGGGAATCGCACGCCGGGCCCCGTCAACGAGGCCCTTGCGGACGTCGCGGTCGGGTTGTATCGACAAAAGGCCGTAAGAATCTATGCGCAATGGGAAGTCGCCGAGGCCATCGGCTCCCGCGTTGCGCAGGACCAGGTCACGGCGATCTATCCGGGACGCGATGAACGCGCCGCACCGGTCTACCTCAGCACCTCCGGGGTCGTTTCGAGTGTGGTCGCCATGCAAGCGGACCGGCGCTCGCTCGGGGTCGTCGGCGTTGTGGGATTCGCCGACCACCTGTGGCGCTGCGTGACCACTGTGCGACAGTTCGGACTCGACGCGTATGCACCGCGCGGATGCGCGATGCCGGGCGAGTACGACGCGCATTCGGGTCAGCCCTGGTGCCGCAGTCGTCTTGCGTTTCTGATCCACGACATCATGATTCGCGCGACCGAGCGCCGGGCTCGATTGATGGAGAAATGATCGTGCTGAAGTCGATTCATCCGCTGCTCGGGCCCGACCTGCTGTTCACGCTCGCATCGATGGGGCACGGCGACGAGATCGCCATTGTCGACGCCAACTTTCCCGCAGCATCCATGGCCCGTCGCCTCGTCGGCATGCGAGGCGTCGAGACCGCGGAGATGGTCGAGGCAACCCTTTCGCTGCTGCCGCTCGATCGAACGCTGCCATGTCCCGCGTCGATCATGCGCGCGTCCGAAGGGGTAGACGTCGCGACCACGGCGATCGGCGCCATCCGCGCTACCCTTGATCGCACGACCGGCGGCATCGGCGTGGCAGAGCTCGAGCGATTCGAATTCTACGAGCGGGCAAAGAAAGCGTTCGCCATCGTGTCGACCGGAGAGCGACGGCTCTATGGCAACGTGCTCCTGATCGCGGGTGCTCTCGCGAGTGATCGATAGGTAATGATTGCGTCGAGCAAAACCCCGGGGTGGGTGATGCTGGGCAAGAGCGCGACCAGGGTCACCCGGCTCGGCTTTGGGGCGGCACCGCTTGGCAATCTTTACGCACCTGTCGCGGAGGACCAGGCGCTGGCTGCCGTGCACGCGGCCTTCGCCCAGCACGTCCGCTATTTCGATACCGCACCGCTCTACGGCCACGGGATGAGCGAGCACCGCTGCGGCGAGGCGTTGCGGCGCTACCCGCGCAACAGCTTCGTCCTGTCGAGCAAGGTGGGGCGGCTGCTCCGGCCGGGGCGTGACCCGCGCGACGCGTGGGACGGATACGCGGATGCATTGCCGTTCCGCACGGTGTACGACTACACCTACGACGGTGCGATGCGCTCGTTCGAGGATAGCCTGCAGCGCTTGGGCACGGATCGCATTGACATCCTGCTGGTGCACGACATCGACGTGCGCACGCACGGTGTCGATGGCCAAAAGCGCCGCTTCGACGAGGCGGTCAGCGGTGCATTCGAAGCCCTGCGACGCTTGCGGGACGAAGGTGTCGTCGGGGCGATCGGACTCGGCGTCAATGAGGTCGAAGTCTGCGTCGCGGTGGCCAATCGGGTCGATATCGATTGCGCCCTGCTCGCGGGACGCTACTCCCTGCTGGAGCAGGGCGCCCTGGACACGTTCCTGCCGCTTTGCATGACGCGAGGGATCGGCGTGATCCTCGGTGGGCCATTCAACTCCGGGATCCTGGCGAGTGGAGCCAGCGGTGAAGCCCGATACGATTACGGGCCCGCGCCACCCCCCATCGTCGACCGCGTCAAAAAGATCGACGCGGTGTGCAAGCGGCATCGCGTTCCGCTCGCCGCAGCGGCTCTCCAGTTTCCCTACGGCCACCCTGGCGTCACCACGGTGATTCCGGGCGCGAGGACTCGCGCAGAGGTCGAACAGAACCTCGCCCTGCTTCAAGTCGCGATTCCTGCCGATTTGTGGGACGAATTGAAAGCGGAGAAACTCTTGCGAAGCGATGCGCCGTGCCCTATCGAGGGAGATGCTGCGTGACCCGCGCGGTCGACGCACACCAGCATTTCTGGTCGCTGTCCCGAGGCGATTATGGCTGGCTCACGCCTGAGTTGGGCAGCATCTATCGTGATTTCGGACCAACGGACCTCGCACCGCTGCTGAAGGCGGCCGGGGTCGATTGCACCGTGCTCGTGCAGGCGGCGCCGACCGAAGGAGAAACCCGCTACCTGCTGGACATCGCGGGTGCGATCCCATACGTCGCCGCGGTCGTCGGTTGGGTGGATCTGGCGACACGCGATGCACCTGACCGATTGGCGGCACTCGCCGCGAACACGCGGTTGCGGGGCATACGTCCAATGCTGCAGGATCTTCCCGATCCGGCATGGATTCTCAGACCCGAGCTGCGTCCTGGACTGGCGGCGATGGCGGAACTTGGTCTGCGCTTCGACGCATTGGTCAAACCGCAGCATCTGCGCCCGCTTCTGACGTTTCTCGACCAGAACTCCGACCTCGCGGTCGTGATCGATCACGGCGCCAAGCCTGCGATTCGCTCGGGAACGCTGGACACCTGGGCTCGCGAAATGCGGGAGATCGCGCGCGAGACTTCTGCCTTCTGCAAACTCTCTGGCCTCGTTACGGAGGTGCAGGCGGACTGGGACATGGAGGACCTCGAGTACTGCATCTCGCATCTGCTCGACTGCTTCGGTCCCGACCGGCTCATGTGGGGCAGCGATTGGCCCGTCGTCGAACTCGCGGGGGGTTATCGCCGCTGGCACGAGGCGGCCCATGCGTGTCTGTCCACGCTCCCCACCGTGGAGCGCGAACGGATCTTCGGCGCGAATGCGGCGCGCTTTTACGGCTTCGCGTCGGACGAACGGCTTTTAACGTAATAGACGCTGGTTATCGCGTCCGCGACGCGCGCAGCATGGAGGGTAGCCGCACCTTGCGCACGGTAACGATGCAATCGGCTGCGTTTCGTCGCCTTTGCGAGTGAAGTGTGAAAGCGCGAGCAACACCACGGCGAATGGCCGGCTGCGGGCAATTTTCGAGGCAAGCCTGACGGGCGGCTCCCGGCCGACCTGCGACCGCGAAGCGCCGGCGCCACCCGGCATTCGCCGCCGGATCGACGCTCGCTCGGGACAACGACTGGCAGTTCGACAAGCTGCAGTCATCGTCGTCGAGCCTCGACGATACGCAAGGCTCACGTAGTTGCCCCCGGCCGGCGGGCAGCGGGGCTCGGCAGGTCTCGTACGGACGAAGGCGCCGTTCGTCACGACTCCTTGGGCGGAACCTGTTCCTCGGCAGAGTGCAGCGTCGGCAGCACCGCTTCCACCGGTGCGTCCGCCGGAGCGGGACCAGACTTGTCGACGACATCCGGCCAGAATCGATCAGTGCGCTCGACGGCTTTCCAGCATCGCGCGAGGTCCGTCAGGCTTCCCTGCTCCAGGCCCGCGGACCAGCCGGTGCACAGGCCGAGCGCGCGTTGTGCATCCGGACCTGCGCCTGCAGCCAGTGTCGACATCAGCCCGCGCGTCGTGGCCAGATCATTGAGAGCACCGAGCGCCTTCTGCAACCGGCTGAACCGCCGCAGGAACCTGTCGAGCTTGCCGCCGGCGTAGAGGGAGCCGAAGAACTCGGCGGTGTATCGCAGTTTCTTCGCCGCGATGCGCAGCAGGTGTCGTTCCGGCCCCGAAAGTCGCGCCAGGTGCTTCGCCCGCTTGCGCAACTGCGCGCGCCGCTGCGAGAGCAGCCGGGCCGAGACAGGCGCTGCCGGAACCGAGAGCTCCGCGCGCTCGCGAACCGCGACCGCGAATTCACTCAGGTCCAACACCAGCGCCAGGTACCGCCCCGATTGCAGCGCCTCGCTCACGCTTCGCCTGGCCCGCCGACGCTGGATCCCGGCGCGGCGCACCAATGCGGGCAATCCGGGCTCATCGGGGAAGGTGGCGAGGAGCTTCGGAAATGTCTCCCCGAGCAGCACATCCCAATTGCGCGCCTCGCCCAACAGGCCGGCAAGCCAGCGCAGCTCGGCGACCAGCGGATGCACCTTGATCGCGCCATCGATCTGTCCGAACACGGTGAACGCAGTGCGCAAGCGGCGGGACGCGACCCGCATCTGATGCACATGCTCGGGGTCGTAGCGCGGTGACGCTCTCGCCGCTTCCCAATTGCGGTGCAGATGCGCGAGCCCGCTCCCGACGATGGTCGACATCGCCTCCGCAGCGGTTGCATCGGCATGCAGCGCCAGCGGTCCCGCCACCCTTGGCTTGGTCAGCGGCTCGTGGCGCCACAGCGCATGGCCGCGCTCGGCCTTGCTCCAGCTCTCCGCCACCAGCGGAAGCGCGTTGACCAGATCGCGCGCGACCGCAAACAGGGCAAGGGGTGAGCCGGATTTGAGCTCCAGCTCCACTTCGCACAACGGAGCCTTGCGACGCCTGTCGACCGTGCGCACCTCGCCTCGATCCAGCGCGAATTCCAGCAACGCTCCGTCCGCCGCATGCAGCAGCCAGGTCGTGCGCCGGATCACCGTCTCGAACCGCGGCAGAAGCTCGCCCGCGGCCTGCCACCGCCCGAGCTGCTTGCGCAAGCGCCTGTCGTCGATCTTGCTAAGATCGAGTCTGCCTGGAGCCACCGGATGGTCGCTCTCCGCGCGCACATGCAAGCCGCCCCCTGCAGCGACCTCGTCCTTCAGCGTTTGCGTCCAGCTGCGTCCTGCGCGCCGCAGGCGCAGCGTCAGCAGCGATTTGCGCAGATCTGCATCGGAGGTATCGAAATAGACCGACGTCAGGGTCCGGCGTACGGGTCCCTGCGGGGCGAGCTTCGACAGCAGAGGCAGGCGCGCAACGCGTGCGGCCACCTCGGGATCGACGGCAAACTTGAGTTCGACTTCGGTGGGCATATTCGACGGCGCAGCCGACCACTGCTTCCCGGGCGGGCCCGCCTGGCGATGCTAACGCGAAACGAGGCGTTCACGCTCCCCGCTTCCTCGCACGATCGATCGGGGCGATCGTCGCGCGGATCGGCAGCCCAGACCCGGCTCGGGTCGTGACGCCCGGTTGACCCGATGCGCGATCCGCCTTCCTCTTCTGCCCGCCAGGAGCCGGGTCGCATGGCGCGCCCGCGTCTGGGGGTCGATCAGGCCGGCTGGATTCGCTGGGTGCCGGGCCTGCATACGCTGCGCCACTACGAGATCACGTGGCTGCGGCACGACATTGCCGCCGGGCTGGTGCTGACAACGGTGCTCGCACCGGTCGGCATCGCCTATGCCGTGGCGTCGGGCGTGCCGGGCGTCTTCGGGCTCTATGCGACCGTCGTCGCGTTGCTGGCCTATGCGTTGTTCGGTCCCAGCCGGGTGCTCGTGCTGGGACCGGATTCGTCGCTGGCGGCGCTCATTCTCGCCATCGTCCTGCCGCTTTCCGCAGGCGATCCCCAGCGCGCGATTGCCCTGGCAGGAATGATGGCGATCGTTTCCGGCGTTCTGTGCGTCCTTGCCGGCGTCGCCCGCCTCGGCTTCGTCACCGAGCTCCTGTCCAAACCGATCCGGTACGGCTACATGAACGGCATTGCCCTGACGGTGCTGATCAGCCAGCTACCCGCACTGTTCGGCTTCGCGGTCGATTCCGAGGGCGTGCTGAGCGGAACCCGGTCGCTCGTCGAAGGGGTATGGGCGGGCAAGACGAACCCGGCCGCGTTGCTGGTCGGGGCCGGCACGCTTGCGGTCATCCTGCTGCTCGAACGCAGCAGGCGTCTCCCAGGCGTCCTGATCGCGGTGGCGGCGGCGACCGCCCTCGTCGGCGCGCTGGATCTGGCGTCGCGGGCGGGTGAATCGGTCCTCGGCTCCCTGCCCCAGGGGCTGCCGTCCTTCCTCGTTCCGGCAATCACGCGTGACGACATCGTTCCGGTGCTGATCGGCGGTTTCGCCGCCGCCCTGGTGTCGTTTGCCGACACCAGCGTGCTCTCGCGCGCTTACGCCACCCGGACAGGCAGCTACGTCGATCCCAACCAGGAGATGGTGGCTCTGGGTGCTGCCAACCTGGCCGCAGGACTCTTCCAGGGCTTCCCGATCAGCGGCAGCTCGTCGCGCACCCCCGTTGCCGATGCCGCAGGCGCCCGGACCCAGCTGACCGGCGTCGTCGGCGCACTCGCCGTCGCCGCGCTGCTGTTGATCGCGCCAAACCTGCTCGCGAACCTGCCCACGGCCGCGCTGGCCGCGGTGGTGATTGCATCCGCCATCGGCCTGATCGAGGTCGCCGATCTGCGCCGGATCTATCGCGTCCAGCGCTGGGAATTCTGGCTGTCCATCGCCTGCCTCGCGGGTGTCGCCGTGCTCGGCGTGATTCCCGGCATCGGACTCGCGATCGTGATCGCCGTCATCGAATTCGTGTGGGACGGCTGGCGGCCTTATTTCGCGGTCCTGGGCCGGGTCGAGGGCGTCAAGGGCTATCACGACATCAAGCGTCATCCCGAGGCCCGCCTGGTCCCCGGATTGGTGCTGTTCCGCTGGGACGCACCTTTGTTCTTCGCGAACGCCGAGCTGTTCCAGAATCGCGTGCTCGACGCGGTGGCAGCATCGCCCACGCCGGTGACGCGCCTCGTGATCGCTGCGGAGCCGGTCACCAGCGTCGACGTGACCGCCGCCGACATGCTGGCCGAGTTGGAAAAGGCATTGCGGAGCGCCGGAATCGAGCTCCGCTTTGCCGAGATGAAGGGCCCCGTCAAGGACAAGCTCAGGCGTTTCGGCCTCTTCCCGCAGGTTGGTGCGGGGATGTTCTTTCCGACCGTCGGTGAGGCGGTGAACAACTACGTCGAGACTCACCACGTGGACTGGGTGGACTGGGAGGACCGAAGTCCATGATCTGCCCCCCCGGTTGACGATGGCGTTGGCGGAAACCCTAGCCCATGCAGAACACGTTCAGCTTGTTGCCGTCCAGATCGCGGAAGTACCCGGCGTAGAAGCCATCGCCACGCGGACCGACCGGGCCTTCGTCCTTGCCGCCGAGCTCGAGCGCCTTCTTGTGGACGCGGTCGACCTTGTCGCGGGAATCGACGATCAGCGCAACCATGACGCCGTTGCCGACCGTGGCTGCATTGCCGTCGTAGGGTTTCATGATGGCAAGACTCGGCTTGTCCTGCGCTACGCCCCAGGCAATGCCACGTCCGAAATCCCACAAGCGCTTTGCGCCGATCTCGGCCAGAAGGGTGTCGTAGAAGGCTGCCGCGCGCGGCAGATCGTTGGTTCCGAGGGTCACGTAGCCGATCATTCGGATTCCTCCGGGGACGGTTCAAGGGATCGTCATTCTAGGACGGGCTTCGCAGGCTGCCACGTCCGACATGCAAGTCGGCGCCTTCTGGCGCGATCACTCCGTTTCCGGTAATTTCATCCGGCGCCGACCACCGCCGCCACCATTCGCGTTCCGGACGCAGCCAGGACAGGAGAATCACCGCATGTGCGCTCGTGAGGCGTTTTCCGCTGGCGCTCGAGGGATCGCAATCGATGCTGCTGCCCGGCGCAAGCTGCGGGCGGTCAACGGAACTGCCTGGCTCGGGCGACGGGCGCTGGCCGGTGCTGCATTCGCCCTGCTCGCATCGGCGGGCGCCGGACCCGCTTTCGCGCACGACGCTACGCCCGCGGCTGCGCCCGCCTCCGCCGCGGCCCTCGACCCCGGCCTGGGATTGCTGCGTCACCCGGTGTCGACGCGCAATCATCGAGCCCAGGCGTATTTCGACCAGGGACTGAAGCTGGTCTTCGCGTTCAACCATGAAGCAGCGATCGCGTCGTTCGAGCGGGCGTTCGAGCTCGACCCGAAGCTCGCGATGGCGCAGTGGGGCATCGCGCTGGCGCTCGGCCCCAACATCAACAAGCCGATGGATGCGCCGGCGCACAAGGCTGCATATGCCGCGCTGCAGAAGGCCATCGCGCTGGAGGCGAATGCGTCGCCGGCCGAGCGCGACTACATCGACGCGCTGGCCCGGCGCTACAGCGCCGATCCCAACGCCGACCTGGCGCCTCTGCAGCTCGCGTACGCGAAAGCCATGAAGGAGGTGGTCCGCCGCCACCCGCGCGACGACGACGCCGCGGTGCTGTACGCGGAAAGCCTGATGGACCTGGCCCCGTGGAAGTACTGGACCGCCGACGGCAAGCCTGCGCAGGATACGCTCGAGATCGTCGGGGTGCTCGAGCGCGTTCTGGCACGCCAGCCGAACCACATCGGCGCGAACCACTACTACATCCACGCGCTCGAGGCTTCGCCGCATCCCGAGCGCGCGCTCGAGTCGGCGCGGCGGCTCGAGGTGCTGGCGCCGTCGGCGGGACATCTCGTCCACATGCCCGCACACGTCTACATCCGCACCGGGAATTACCTCGAAGCGGCGCGCGCGAACGTCGCCGCCGTCGAGGCCGACGAGCGCCGCGTCGCGACCGGGGAAGCGTCGTTCTACCTCGTCGCGTACTACGGCCACAACCTGCATTTCCTCGCCATCGCCGACGCCTTCGCCGGCAGGTCGCAGGCCGCGATCGATGCGGCTTCGAAGCTCTACGACATCGAATCCCCGCGGGTGAAGGAAGTCCCGGAGCTCGACAATGCGGGTTTCCTGATGGCGAAGGAAATGCTGCTGGTCGAATTCGCGCGCTGGGACGAGATCCTCGCCTTGCCCGAGCCCGCGTTCGAGGCGCCGATCGCGGGTGCGATGTGGCATTTCGCGCGCACGCTGGCGCTGGCGGGCAAGGGACGAGGCGACCAAGCGAAGGCCGAGCGGGCGCAGTTCGCCGATGCCGCGGCGACGCTCTCGAAGACGATGGGATACGGCAACAACAGCGCCGTCGACCTCGCTGCGGTCGCGGTCCCCTACCTCGACGGCCGCCTCGCGCTGATGGCCGGCGACACCGCCGATGCGATCGTCGAGCTGCGCAAGGCCGTCGCCGCCGAGGACCGGCTCGCCTACAACGAGCCCCCCGACTGGTACCTGCCGGCGCGCGAGCCGCTGGGCGCCGCGCTGCTTCGCACCCGTGACTACCTGGCGGCCGAACAGGTGTTCCGCGACGAGCTCGCGTGCCATCCCGCGAGCGGCCGGGCGCTGTTCGGACTGCAGGCCGCGCTCGCCGGCCAGGGCCGCACGAAGGAGGCAGCGGCCGTGCAGCGACGCTTCCGGCACGCCTGGCGGGCGGCCGACATCAGGCTCGAAACGGCGGCGCTGTGACGCGACACCCGGAACCCGGTCGACCGCGTCGGGGTCGACAGCCGCCGACGGCTTCGCGCAAGGCACGATTTCGATGACCGCCGATCGCGACATCGCGACGTACTACGGCCGGGCCGATCTGCTCTCCCGCCTGAACGCGGCGCTGCGCGAGGACGGCGTCGATCCGGACCATCCCGACATGGAGGCGCTGGCGCCCTACGACCAGTTCCATGGCCGCGGCATCGAGGCCACGCAGGAAATGGCCGACCTGATGCCCGCCCGCGCCTCCGACCACATTCTGGACATCGGCAGCGGCATCGGCGGGCCCGCGCGCTACGTCGCGACGCGCTTCGGCTGCCGTGTCACCGGGATCGACCTGACGCCTGATTTCTGCGACGTCGCGCGCCACCTGACGCGCCTGCTCGATCTCGAGGGCCGGGTCGATTTCCGGGTCGGCGATGCGCTGGCGATGCCCTTCGCCGATGCGAGTTTCGACGGTGCCTACTCGATGAACGTGTCGATGAACATCGCCGACAAGCCGGCGTTTTACCGAGAGGTCCATCGGGTGCTCGAGCCGGGGGCGTGGCTCGCGCTCTCGGAGATCGCGAAGGGAACGGGTGGCGACGTCGACTATCCGACGCCCTGGGCGCGCAGCGCCGGCACCAGCTTCCTGTCGACGCCGGAGGCGACGCGGCAGGGATTGCTGGACGCAGGCTTCGACGTCGTGCGCCTGCAAGGCAGCCTCGAGCGGGCGCTCGCTTTCGGCGCGCGTTCGCGCGCGATGGTCGAGCGCGGGGAGAAGCCGCCGCACCGCGCGGTGATGCTGATCCACGGCGAGGTCGCGGCCGACGTGATGCGGAACACGGCGCGCAGCCTCGGGGACGGGCGGATCGTCCCGATCGAGATCCTGGCCCGAAGGCGGACGTAACATCCACGGAGCCGCGCAGCGTCCGTTTTCTGGATTGCGACCTCGGGCCGTGGTAGGGTGCGCCCTCGGCGCGCGGGCGCAACTGCTCCGCAAGCTGCCGTGCGAACCACCCGCGAGAACCGGCAGTCGAAGATCGATGCTCATCAACGGAGGAGAGCCATGCTGAAGCAAGTCCGATCTGTGCTTGGAACCGTCGCGGCCGTCGCGGCGCTGGCTGCGTGCGCCATCGCCCAGTCCGCGCAGGCCGCGACCATCGTCGACGAGTGGGCCTCGGTCAAGGCCCCGCCGGCGCCGGAGCTGCACCCGGTCACGGTCGATCCGAAGACGACCGCACTGCTGATGCTCGACTTCAACAAGCAGACCTGCAACCTGCAGCGCAGGCCGCGCTGCATCGCATCGCTGCCGCAGGTCGAGAAGCTGCTGAAGGAAGCGCGCGCCGCCGGCACCACCGTCGCCTACAGCCTCGGCGGCGGCGGCCACGAGGCCGACATCGCCAAGGAAGTCGCGCCGACCAAGGGCGATCACATCGTGTCCTCGGGCGTGGACAAGTTCCGGAACACCGATCTCGACAAGGTCCTGAAGGACAAGGGCATCAAGACGGTGATCGTCGTCGGCACCGCCGCGCACGGCGCGGTGATCTACACGGCGAGCACCGCGGCGGTGCTGGGCTTCAAGGTGATCGTCCCGGTCGACGGCGTGTCCGCGGACATTCCCTACGCCGAGCAGTACGTCGTGTGGCACCTCGTCAATGCGCCGATCATCTCCAACTCGGTGACGCTGACGAGCATCGACCAGCTGAAGTTCTGAGCGGACGCCCCCGGCGAAGGGGGATCTTCATCCCGCGATCCACGGGCCGGCGCAGCAACGCGCCGGCCTTTTCGTTTCGGCCCCCGGCGCTGCGGCCGTTACGTCTGCGACGCCTTGCGCACCCCTCGCCGCAGCGCGTCGACGCTCCACGGCCCCGGCCCGGCGAATGCGAGGTAGAGGAACAGGAAGCAGTACAGGACCGCGGACTCGCCATGGTTCAGCAGCGGAAGGAAATCGCGCGGCGCGTGCGCGATGAAGTAGGCGAACGCCATCTCACCCGAAAGGACGAACGCGGCCGGCCGGGTGAAAAACCCGATCATCACCAGCGTGCCGCCGATCAGCTCCAGCAATCCGGCCACGCCGATCAGCGAGAACACCTGCAGATGATCGAGGTTGTGGACGTCAGGAAAGTGCAGGATCTTGGCGGACCCGTGCGTCATGAACAGGAACCCGGCGACGATCCGCAGCACGCTCAGGATGCGGGGCGTCCAGACGCCGGGGATTGCCGAACTTGCGGCCATGCGATTCTCCGTGAGAGGGCCCCGCAGCCAAACCCGGTGTCCGGTACGGGGCCGACTGTAGGCAGCTTCCTCGACGGATAAGTTCGCATCTGCGCGCAGAATCGCTGCGCGGGCGTGATCCGGCGCAACGAGCCGCCGGACGCTCGCCTGCGGCTCAATCGGGCGGAATCTCGATCACCTGGCCCGATTTCGCAGCCGTCGCAATGGCTTCGGTGACGCGGAGGTTCGCGAGGCCGTCGCGGGCGGAGACCAGCGGCTGCGCCTCGCCGCGCGCGACGGCGCCGAAATGCTCGAGCTGGTGGACCAGCGGATCGTCGCGGACCAGTTCCGCGACACTCGCGCGGAAGGGCTTCCACCACGATCGATCCTCGGCCCTGGCGTAGGTCTTGAGGCGCATGGTCGGGATCGACAGCGACCCGAACGTGCCCATCACGACATAGCAGTCCTCGTCGGGATAGCTCGAATACGCCTTGTTCTCCTGCGACGTCTGCTCCCAGCTCCGGGCACAGGCGGCGGTATCGGAGAGCATGAACGAGCCCAGCGCACCGCTGGCGAAACGCAGGTTGATCGCGACCGTGTCCTCAACCGCGAACTGGCGGGTTGCATGGGACGCGAACGCCTGCACGGCGACGATATCCCCGCAGAGCATCCTGAGATTGTGCACCTCGTGGATCATGTTGAGCAGGATCGGGCCGCCCCCGGGCTCGCGGCGCCACGGACCGTCGGCGAAATATTGGTCGGGCTTGAAGAACACTGCGCTGCCCATGACCCCCACCAGCGACCCCAGGATGCCGCTGGCGACGATCTCGCAGGCCCTGGCCATGATCGGGCTGTGCGCGCGATGGTGGCCGATGAGGATCCTCGCGCCTGCAGCGTCGGCGGCCTCGACCAGGTGCGCACCCTCCGCGACCGTCGGCGCGATCGGCTTCTCGAGCAGCATCGGCAGCGCCGCGTCGATGCAGGCCATCGCGTGCTCGACGTGCAGCTGGTTGGGAGTGGCGAGGATCACGCCGTCGGGGCGATCCCTGGCGATCAATTCGCCCAGCGATTCGTACAGCGGCACGCCGGCGCGCGCGGCGACCTCGGCGGCGGCGGGGGCGGGGTCGACGATCGCCGAAAGGGTGCAGGTCGGACTCTTCTGCGCCACCGCCATGTGGGCGAGGCCGATGTAGCCGGCGCCGGCCACGGCGATGCGGGTCTTGCTCATGAATGTCATCCTCGAACCAGGTCTTCAGAAACAACAACGCCCGGCGGCGCGGACCCTGGGTCGCGCCGCCGGGCAGCGACGATGAAACCCTGCCGTATCGGCGCTATTTCCCGCTGCGCAGCTTGGCGAGCTCGGACTGCAGCATGTTCACCGTGTCGGCGCCGACGATTGCCGTGTACTTGGCGATCACCGGCTTCATCTTGTCGCGGAACTTCGCCATCTCCGCCGGGCTGAACTCGGTGACCTCCATCCCGTGCTTCTTGAGGTCGGCAAGCGCCGCACCTGCCTGCTCGCGCGACAGCTTCCGCTCGTAGGCGCCGGCCTCGATCGCGGCGTCCTCGAGGATCTTCTTCTCGTCGTTGGTCAGCGTGTCCCAGAACTTCTTGCTGATGATGATCGATTGGGGGTTGTACTGATGGTTGGTGATCGCGAGGTACTTCTGCACCTCGTAGAACTTGTTGGCGTCGATCACCGTGAACGGGTTCTCCTGGCCATCGATCGCCTTCTGCTCCAGCGCCGAGTACACCTCGGGGAACGCCAGCGGCGTCGGGTTCGCCTCCAGCGCCGTCACCCAGTCGACGTTGATCGCGTTGGGAATGACGCGCAGCTTGAGGCCCTTGATGTCGTCGACGGTCCTGATCGGATGGCGGCTGTTGGTGATGTTGCGGAATCCCAGCTCCCAGTAGGCGAGCCCGACGATGCCCTTTGCCTGGAGCTTCGCGTGCATCATCTTGCCGAAAGGACCATCGACCACGGCATCGGCTTCCTGCGGCGAGGCGAACATGAACGGGAAGTCGTAGATGGCGAACTCCTTGACCTCGGAGGCGAGAATGCCCGAGTTCATCGAGGCCATCTCCAGCGTCCCGCCCTGGATGGCGGATACGTTCGGCGCATCGCCACCGAGCACGCCGCCGGGATAGAGGTTGACCTTGATCTTGCCGCCGGACCGGGCGGCCACGATCTCGGCGAACTTCTCCATCCCCATGGTGATCGGATGGCCCTTGGGATTTTGCGTGGCGAACTTGATCGTGTGCTCGTGGACCTGCGCCTGGGCGGTCGCGGCCACGAACAGCGCAGCGGCGGCAGCCAGCATCGCGAAACGACGGGTGACTCGGTGCATCGCTCTCCTCCTCTGGAACGTATTGGACCCCTGGAACCCCGACAACTTCAGCCTGCAAACCAGCGCGCCGGTCCGGTGACCAGCCACGGGAAGAACACCATCAGGAACATCACCATGAACTCGGCGATCATGAACGGGATCGATCCGCGCGTGACGTCGTCCATCTTCATCTTGCCGACGCCGGCCACGACGTTGAGCACCGTGCCCACCGGCGGCGTGATCAGGCCGATGACGTTGTTGATGATGAACAGCACCCCGAAATAGATCGGATCGATGCCTGCCGCCTTGACCACGGGCATCAGCACCGGCGTCATGATGAGGATCGTCGGCGTCATGTCCATCGCCGTCCCGATCGCCATCACCAGAACCATCATCGCGACCAGCAGCAGCGTCTGGTTTCCCATGAAGGGCTTCAGCAGCTCGACCGTCTGGTCCGGAATGTTGGCGATGGTGATCAGCCACGACGACACCATCGCGGCCGCCACCAGGAACATGATGATCGCGGTCGTCTTCGCCGAGCTCACGAACACCTGGTAGAGCTGCCTGAGGGTCATTTCGCGGTAGACGACGGTCGCGACGAACAGGGCGTACACGGCCGCGACGACAGCGGCTTCGGTGGGCGTGAACACGCCCATCTTGAGCCCGACGATCACGATGACGGGCAGGAACAGCGCCCAGCCCGACGAGCGCAGCGTTGCCAGGCGCCGGGCGTTGCTCGCTTTCGGCGGCGGCTTCACGTTCTCGCGCCTGGCGATCCACCACCAGGTGATGGCGATCGAGACGCCCATCAGCAGCCCGGGGACGATGCCCGCGAGGAACAGCTTGCTGATCGACAGGTTGGCCGAGACCCCGAAGATGATGAAACCGATCGACGGGGGAATCACCGGGGCGATGATGCCGGCCGACGCGATCAGTCCGCCCGCGGTCGCCTTGTCGTGGCCTGCGTTGACCATCATCGGCAGCAGCAGCGAGGCGAGCGCCGCGGTGTCGGCCACCGCCGAGCCGGACAGCGAAGCGAGCAGGCAGGCGGCGACGATGGTGACGAATCCCAGGCCGCCGCGATAATGGCCGACGAACGCGAGCGCGAGATCGACGATCCGCCGCGACAGCCCGCCGACGTTCATGATCTCCCCGGCAAGCATGAAGAACGGCACGGCGAGCAGCGGGAAGCTGTCGGCGCCGTTGACGACGTTCTGGGCGAGGATCTGCGGGTCGAAGACGTTCAGGTGCCACATCAGCGCGACGCCCGAGACCAGCAGCGAATAGGCGATGGGGATACCCAGCGCCATGGCGCCGAGCAGCGAGCCGAGGAAGACTGCGACGGTCATGGCAGCCCTCCCTCAGGTCGTCCAGGTCTTCTCGCGATCGAGATGCAGCGCCTCGACCTGCGCGAGATCCTCGGACTCCTGCACCATGACCAGGTCCTTCTCCGGGGTCCGGCCGGTGAGCGTTCGCAGCAGGTCACGCGCCAGCAGGATGCCGGCGGCGACCGCGAACACGACGCCGGAGCCGTAGAACAGCGCCACCGACATGCCGGTGACCGGCGCATGCACGTCCCAGTTGATGCGCGCCTGGGTGAGGCTGCCTGCGAAGACCAGCCACGTCGTGTACAGCATCAGCAGCTGGCCGACGACCAGGCACGCCTTCTTGCCGGCGGGCCCCAGCCTGGACACGACGAAATCGGTACCGAGATGCGCGTGCTCCTTCAGCGCGACGATCGCACCGAGGAAGGTCATCCAGACGTACAACCAGCGCGAAACCTCGTCGGACGTCGTGATGCCGGAGTTGAATCCATATCGCAGAACGACATTGCCGAACACCAGTACGACCATCGCCGCGAGCATGACGGCGATGAGCGCGTCGAGCAGGCGACAGAAGCCATCGATCAACCGGTTCAAGCTGTCTCCTTCATCGTGCGACCGCCACCCCTCCGGCGGTGGTTCGGCGCGGGCGCTCGTACCTGGCGAACGCCCTGCATGCGATGCGTGCTCGTCGAGCCTGCGGCACGGGCGGCAAGCATGAACGACGCCGGCGCTTCCGTCCAGCGGGCGTCCGATCATCGCCCGGGTGCGGACGACTCAGATTTCTCCGGGAATGCGCCCGATGCCTGGGACCTTGAGCGCCGGATGGCGGAAATCGACGCCGGTGACCAGGCCGAACAGGTTGATCTCGAAGCCTTCGTCGCGCGCCGCGGTCACGCCGACCAGACCCGCCAGCGAGAGCTGGTAGCCGGTGCCGCTCGGTGTGGACGCAACGAAGTTGCCCGGAGGCAGATAGTCCTTGCCGATTGCGAGCGAAGGCAGCGTCAACCGAAGCTCCGGGATGGCGCGACCGAGCCAGGCGATGAACGTGTTGCTGTTCGGGCCCGGCCATGCCGTGTAGGTCGTCGCCCAGGGGTATGCGGCCGCGGCGGCGGGAAGCCTGGCGACGACGGCCTCGGCCACGGCGCCGCGCAGGTCCGCGATCAGTCGCGGCGTCGCTCCGTACCATTCGGCATCGGGGGCGCCGTTGTCGGAGATCGACAGCGCCGAGCCGCCGCCGCGCGCACGCCAGCCGATGACTTCGTAGCGCGTGTAGCGTTCCGCACCCGCGGGCTTCGCTGCGATCCAGGTATGGACGGCGAACGCCCCGCGCCAGCCGAACGTGCGGCTCGCGTAGACCTGCACGATCGCTTCCCTATTCGTCATCGGATCGGGGGCGAGGCCCGCCGACCGGTGCGTCGCGGTGCGCCAGTCGCCCTGCATCGACGCGCTGCCGAACGCGAATGTCAGCAGCGGCCCCGACAGCAGCAGAGCGACCGCCAGCGCCAGCCATCCGGTCGCGAGCGTGGCTCCCCTCAAGATCTTCATCACTCCATTCTCCGCCAACTTCGATCGGGCGGCAGCGCGAGCATTGCCCGCCATCGCGCCGACACCTCGTCGAGCCGTGCCGGTGCATCCGCAATCAGCGGTCGGGCGAAACCGCGCACGCGCTGCCGGTCGCGCTCGTCGTCGATGTATTCGACCGGGGACTTGCCGTCGATCCGCGCCAGCGTCAGCGCGGGCAGCAGGCTCGCGATCCTGGCTTCGAGTCCGGCGCCCGATTCCCAGCTCGCGCCGGCGAGGTAGGCATTGCAGAACGCCCGGTAGCAGCCGAGGTAGGCCTGCGACCGCGCCGGCCTCGCGATGCATTTCAGCAGGAGATGATTGAGGCAGAAGGCGGCGTCGAAGGCGGGATCGCCATACCACGCGCATTCGGCGTCGAGGAACACCGGGCCGCGCGGGCCGACGAGGATGTTCTTCGGGCTGACATCGCCGTGCACCAGCGCGACCTTCGTTTGCGCGGTACGCAGCGCCAGCGCCTGCAGCGCAGTCGCGAGATCGGGGTGTCGCATCGCCGTCGCGAGCAGATAGGGCTCGAGCCGGATCGCATGGAAGATCGCATCGGTCGGAAATCGACGCGCGATGTCGGCATCCCCCGCGCTCGCCGCATGCAGCCGCGCGAGGATCGCGCCCACCTGGGTCGCCGTCTGCTCCGACACGACACCCTCGAGCAGCAGGTGTTTCCACACCGGATAGCCGGCGGGATCGAGGTACGCCATCGCAAAGATGCCCTGCCGCGGATCGCTGGCGACCGGCGCCGGCACGGCATCGGGGCAATGGCTCGACGCGAACCCGATCCACGCCCATTCGTAGGCATTGCGCTCGATGGGCGCGAACCACGGCTGCGCCACCTTGAGCCGGGGCAGCGCGCGCTTGATGCACAGCGACCTGCCGGGCACCTCGACGCGCCAGATGTCGGACGACACGCCGCCGGCGAGCGGCGTCCACGTCGCATCGGGATCGGATTGAACGAGGCCCTGTTCGCGCAGGAATTCGCGCAGGCCCGGATCGGGCTGGCGGGCCGTCGCCATCAGGCGCCGGCTTTCATCCGCGCCGCGGCGCGAGCGCCGCCGCGCCCGCATACGGCGCGCTGGAGCGCTCCTCGATGCGCATAAGCTGGTTGTACTTGGCGACGGTACTGGAGGTCCGCAGCGATCCGATCTTGATCTGGCCGGCCCCGGCGCCGACGGCGATGTCGGACATGAAGGCGTCCTCGGTCTCGCCCGAGCGCGCGGACACGATCGTCGCGTAGCCCGCGGCCTTTGCCTGGGCGATGACGTCGAGCGTCCCGGTCAGCGTGCCGTTCTGGTTGGCCTTGACCAGCACGCCATTGGCGATGCCCTCGCGCACGCCGCGCGCGAGGCGCTGCGGATTCGTCGTGAAGAGATCGTCACCGACGAGCTGCAACCTGCGGCCCAGGCGCTCGGTCAGCATTCTCCATCCGGGCCAGTCCTCCTCGTCGAGGCCGTCCTCGACCGAAACGACCGGGAAATGGCGCGCCCAGGAATCGATCATCGCGATCATCGCAGCCGAGTCGAGCTCGCGCTGCTCCCGCGCCAGGCGATATCGGCCGCCCGCGATCTTCAGCGTCGTCGCGGCGACGTCGACGGCGATCGCGATGTCCTCGCCGGGGACGAGGCCGGCGCGCTCGATCGCCTCAACCATCAGCTGCAGCGCCCCGCGGCCGGTCTCGCATCCGGGGGCGAGGCCCCCCTCGTCGGCGAGGAGCGTCGGCAGCCCTCGCTCGCCCGACACGTCGGTCGCCGCCGCACGAACGCGCGCGATCAGATGGATCGCTTCGGCGATCGACGAAGCACGCATCGGCACGGCGAGGAAATCCTGCACGTCCATGCCGCCTCCTGCGTGCCGGCCGCCGCTCAGGATGTTGGTCATGGGCAGGGGCATTGTCGGCCGCGCGAGCGCGAGATCGGCGATGCGTTCATAGAGCATCTGGCCGCGCGAGGCCGCCACGGCGCGGCAGACCGCCAGCGAAACGCCCAGCACCGCGTTGGCGCCCAGGCGTTCGAGCTGCACGGTGCCGTCGAGCTCGCGCAGGCGCGCATCGATGCCGCGCTGGTCGGCGCCATCGGCGCCGCGAAGCGCGGCCGCGATCTCGCCATCGACGTTGGCGACCGCCTTCAGGACGCCGAGCCCGGCGTAGCGCGCAGCGTCGCCGTCGCGCAGCTCGTGGGCCTCGAACGTGCCGGTCGACGCCCCGGAGGGCACGCTCGCGCGCCCGAAGCTCCCGTCGGCGAGCGCAACGTCGACCTCGACCGTGGGCCGGCCGCGCGAATCGAGGATCTGGCGCGCGCGGACGCTGCGGAGCGCGCTGCCACTCATTGCGCGATCCCCGTCCCGACGCCCGTCGATCCGTTGCTGCAGCTCATGCTGCAGCGATTCTACGCGGCCCGCGTCGCAGCGCCGGAGCACCGTTCGGTGGTCCGCCGCAGCCGAGCCGCGCGGGTCTCAGGCCTCGCCGGTGCCGACCAGCTCTGGTTGTGCCGCGATGCTGCCGGTACGGGGTTCCTGGCAGGCCGCCGCCGGATTGTCCTGCGCCACCCCCAGCGACGACGCGAAGACGACGGTGACGTAGGTTCCGACCCCGGATGCCGGTGTCCCGATCGTCACCACGGCCTCATGGCGATCGGCCCCTTCCTTGACGATCGACAATCCGAGTCCCGAGCCATCGCCCCCGACGCGCTTGCCCCGATAGAACCGCCGGAACACTTTCTCGCGCTCGTCCTCGGGAACGCCGATTCCACTGTCCTCGACGCCGATGAACGGACGCCCGCAGGCTTCGCCGCAGCGTACGGTCACCGTGCCTCCACTCGGCGTGTAGCGAAGCGCGTTGTCGATCAGGTTGCCGAGCATTTCCCCCAGCAGGGCCTCGTCGCCGACGACCTCCGCTCCGGCGAGGTCGAATCCGAGGTCGATTCCGTGCGCGATCGCAGCCGGCACCCATTGCGCACCGATCCGCTCCGAGAGTGCGCGCAGGTCGATCGATGCAAAGCGCTGGGGATCCTGACTCAGTTGCTCGGCACGCGCCAGCGCAAGCAGCCTGTTCGTCACGCGGCCGGTTCGCAACACTGCGTCGCGCATCTTGCCAAGCGCGGTGCCCAGTCTCTCGGACATCGGTTCGCGCAATTCGAGCTCGAGTTGCATCTGCAATCCTGCAAGCGGGGTGCGCAACTGGTGCGCGGCGTCAGCCAGGAAACGCCGCTGGGACTCGCTGGTCTCGCGGATGCGCTGGAACAGCCGGTTGAGCGCCGCGACCGCTGGCCGCACCTCGGTTGGAACCTGGGACTCCTCGAACGGCTGAAGGTCCGACGGCGACCTCTGCTGCAGCTCGTTCCCGAGACGACGAAGAGGCGCCAGACCGTGACTCACGCCGAGCCAGACGAGCACGAACGCCACCGTGACGACCAGCAACGTGGGAATCAGCTGCATGAGGATGATTTCGATGGCGAGCCGGTCGCGCTTCCTGGTGGTCTCGGCGACGAATATCTGGACGCCGGCATCGGTCAGGAGCGCGCAGATGCGCACCGGAGCGTCAGCGACAGTTGCGCTGTAGAAATGCGGGACGCGCGGCACGAGCGCCTCAGGCGGCGCCGGGATGTCGCGCGTGCCTCCGGCGAACCACCTGCCGCCGGGATCGCGAACCTGGAAGAAGACGCGGTCCGATCCATCGAACATCAGCGCTTCCTGCTCGCGCGGCGTCAGTTTCAACGTGGCTCGGCCCGAATCCACGTTGACGTTCTGGACGATGTCCATCACCGGATCCAGCAGCGAGTGATCGTACGCATCGTTCGCTGCGCTGTACGCGACGAGATAGGTCACGACAGACGTCAGGCCGACCAGCGCGAGCAGCACCCCGGTCAGCGACCAGAGCATGCGGCGTTGAATGCTCCCCATGCCGCCCTCGCTAGGCACCGTCAGGTTGCTCCCACATGTAACCGAAGCCACGTACGGTGTGGATCATGATGCCCGCAGGCTCGAGCTTGGCACGCAGTCGTGACAGGTAGACCTCGATGGTGTTGGGGGCCACCATCGCGTCGGAGTCGCTGATGCTCTGCGCGATCTGCAGTTTCGACAGCGCATGTCCCGGTCGGCTCAGGAACAGTTCCATCAGCTTCCATTCACGAGCGGTGAGGTCCACCACCTTGCCGCCGATCCTGGCACGCTTGGCTGCGGGCTCGATGGTCAAGCGGCCCACCGTGATTCGTGCCGACACCGGCGGCCGAGCCCTTCGCAGCAGAGCGCGCACCCGCGCCTCGAGTTCCGACAGGGAGAACGGCTTGGTCAGGTAATCGTCGGCACCAAGGTCGAGACCGTGGACGCGCTCGTCGACAGCCTCGCGTGCAGTGACGACCAATACAGGCGTCGTGTCGGCACGTGCGCGAAGGCGCCGCAAGACCTCGAAACCGTCGATGTCCGGCAGCCCAATATCGAGCAACAGAAGGTCGTAACGCTCGTCGCGCAACGCGGCGTCGGCCTCCAGGCCGCGGCGCGTCTGCTTTACCGCGTAACCCTGCTGTGCAAACGCCCGCACCATGCTCTCGGCGAGCAGCGGATCATCCTCGATGACCAGAATGCGCAATCGAATCTCCCAAGGCCCGGGTCGACTGCTTGAACCGAACCAACGAGGAGTTTCGCCGGAAAGGGCGCCGCTGCCAAGGGCCGCGCGGCGAGAGCGTCGCCGCGGGGACACCGGGTGGTCGTCCCCGCGGCACACGCACTACTGCGGACTGCCGCTGCCCCGAGATGGCCGCGCGTCGTCCTGCAAAGCTGCTGCCGGGCGCATCGGATCAGAACTTGTAATTCACCCCGGCTGATACGCCTTGAAGTCTGCCGCCGGTGAAACAATGCGGGCCCGTGTTGGCCACGCCGCCAGTCGTCGGGTCGAACGCCGCGAGCGGGGTCGAATCGTGACAGTCCGTGGTAACCCCATGCCCACCCGCGCCGAGGTCGTAGTGCGCGTCCGCATGATTGTCCGTCATCGCGTAGTCGACGTAGAACGTGGTGCTTTTGTCGAGTGCATGCCTCCAGGCCGCCGTATACATGTTGGCGGCATTGTCGAAGCTCGTCTGGTCGGGCGGCGTGTTGTGCCCGCCGAGGAAGCCCTTCGACTTGCCCGCATACGCCCATCCAAAGCTCACGTTGTCCTTGTCGCTCAGCACTTGCGTCAGTGCCAGCCACGTCGCGTTGTCACGCGTGCGCTCGTTCTGGGCCTCGAGGTCGGATGGAAGATCGCGGTGCGTCCTTTCCCAGAGCGCGCTGACCGTCGTCTTGGTCGAGAACGTGTACTGACCGCCGACCTTGAACGCGCTCTCGTCGGCGATGTCCCTGGGGTCGTAGCTCTCGAGGTCGCTCGTGCGATTGACGTGCTTGTGCATTTCGTAGGCGGCGGTCAGATAGAGCGGACCTTTCGCATAAGCGGCGCTCAGGCTGTAGAGGTCGCTGAAAGAGCCGTCGTTGCATGTGGGAGTCAGCGCGCCGCTTCCGGGAATATTGCCCCCTGCGCAATCGGGCTCCGAGGAGGCAACGATGCTGCTGGTATCGTCGCGATTCTGGCCAGGCGAGTACATCGCCTTGAACGAAGCGCCGCCCCAGCTCGCGGACTCGTACCAGACCGCGTGGGCGGCACGCAGCCCGAACTCGACACGATTGTCACCCCCCGTGTTGCCCAGAATGACGCGATAGTCGCCAAGCATTCCCGAGAAGGGATTCAGGCGATCGGTCGAAGTCTTGTAGGGTGTCTCCGATTTGCCGATCATCACGCCGCCCCAGTCCTTGCCGGTGAAGCCGACAAAGCTGTTCCGGGAGAACAAGGCGCCGTTGACGGTGTCGCTGATATTCGAGGTCGACTGCTTGGTTCCGGGAGTCGCGGAAATGTCGATGCCGGCTTCCAGCTGCCAGACAAAATCGAGGTCGGGCTTCAGCGGGTGCTTGCCGCGCGCACCTACATACGACAGGTTGGTCCCGATGGCAGGCTGCCAGCCCATCTTGCCCACCGGCACACCCCCGTTCTCGCCGTAATCACTCTGCAGGCCCTTGGTCGTGTAATCGAACGAGACATCGAGGTTTCCGTACAGCTGAATTTCGCCACCGCCCGGGACAAGGAACGTGACGCCCGAATTGGGTTTCAGCTGCACGAAGGTCCTTCCCTTGCCTTCTTCCTTCTGCTCGGGGACCTCCTTCTTCTTGGCTTCCTGCATGTTGTAGAGCTGCGTCTTGACCGTGTCGAGCTGTTTCTGCAGCGCCTCCATCTGCGCCTTCAGGTCGCTCACATCATCGGCCCGTGCCGCGCCCGCGGCAACTCCAGTAGCCAGAACCCCAGCCAGCAATGCACAGCTTCGCGATCTCATGCTTCCTCCTGTAGTGCCATGTTGACATCGATGCAGCGCTCCGTTCTTCGACTCTTGCGTGTCGACGGCTGCGTCGCAGCTTGAAATTCAGGTGTCGTGAACGCAGGCTCGATTGCCGGTGAACCGCATCCAGCGACGATGTTTCATTCGTGACGGTGGTCTGCATGAGGGCGAAACGCAATCGCAGACAGCAGATTTTTCGCTCACCGCTTGCTCGACATTGCACGCATGCGACACAACCCGGTCGATGCTTGCAAAGTGCTGACGTGCAGCTGAAGCAACGCTGACTTATCGCTGACGAATGTCTGACGCGGACGCCGATGGTGGTGAGATAATCCGCGCGTTGATTTCGCTACGATCCGGGAGCTCTATGAAGATCACGCTCGTGGGATCGCGCTATTTCGGCGCGACCGTGTTCGACGCCCTGCGCCAGGACGGCGCCGACATCGTGCGCGTCGTCGCACCCGCGGCCGACGACAGGCTCGCGGTCGCGGCCAATGCCGCCGGCGTTCCCCTGCACATCCTCGACGACCCGAAGATCGTACCCGGCGAGGCGATCGCCGAAGGCACCGACCTCATCGTCGCCGCGCATACCCACGCCCGGGTCAGCGACGAGGCGCTCGCGCGCTCGCGGTTGCGGGGCGTCGGCTACCACCCGTCGCTCCTGCCGCGGCACCGCGGCATCGCCGCGGTCGAGTGGACGGTCCTCGAGAACGACCCGATCGCAGGCGGATCGGTCTACCACCTCGCCGACGGCTGGGACGCCGGCGCGGTCGCTGCCCAGGACTGGTGTTTCGTGAAGAAAGGCGAGACCGCGCGCGAGCTGTGGGAACGCGCGCTGGCGCCGATGGGATTGAAGCTCCTCGCGCAGGTCGTCCGCTATGCAGCCGAGCACGGCTCGCTGCCGGCGCACAAGCAGGACGAGCAGTTCGCCACGCGCGCACCGATGATCCGCCGCTCGATCTCGCTGACCGACGAGCGCAAGCCCGCCGACACCTCGCTGATCGTCACTGCGATCGGCAAGGACCGGCCCGGCATCGTGAGCCTGCTGTCGGAGCGCGCACAGGGTTTCGGGGCCAACTGGGCGGGGAGCCGGATGACCAACATTGCCGGGCAGTTCGCCGGCATGGTGCATTTCCAGGTCGCGTCCGAGAATGCGAACGCCCTGACCACGGCGCTGCGCAGCCTCGAATCCGAGGGGTTGCGCATCGTCATTGCGAGGAGCGATGCGCCGGCCGTTCCCGCCGGGCAGCGCGTGGTCGGTCTCGAGCTGGTCGCGCCCGACCGGCCCGGAATCGTCCGCGACCTGTCGAGGAATCTCGCCGAGCGCGGCGTCAGCATCGAGGATCTCCAGACCGAGATCGTCGGCGCCGCCGCGCCGGAGAAGCACCTGTTCAAGGTGAAGGCGCTGCTGGTCGTCCCCGACGCGCTGTCGACCGACAGCCTACGCCAGACGCTGCAGGCGCTGGCCAGCGAGATGATGGTCGACATTGCGCTCGACGAGCGCGCGAACGACCACTAGCGCTTCAGGCGCTCGTCGAAGAACGCGATCGTCCGCGACCATGCGAGCGTCGCGGCCGCCTCGTCGTAGCGAGGCGTGGTGTCGTTGTGGAAGCCGTGGTTGACACCGGCATACATGTGCATCGTGTACCGGACGTGATTCGCGTCCAGCGCCGTTTGCCACGCCGGCCAGCCGCTGTCGATGCGCTCGTCGAGCCCGGCGTAATGGATCAGCAGCGGCGCCTTGATCTTCGCGGTGTCGGCGGCGCTGGGCTGCGCTCCGTAGAAGGGCACCGCAGCCGCGAGATCGGGAAAGCGCACGGCCATCAGGTTGACGATTCCACCGCCGTAGCAGAATCCGACAGCGCCGATCCTCCCGTTGCATTCGGGACGTGATTTCAGGAAGGGCACCGCAGCGAGCAGGTCCTCGGTGCGGTTCTTCGAATCGAGTCCGGCGAAGAGCTGCATCGCCTTCTCCTCGTTGCCCGGGTAGCCGCCGACGGGGGTCAGCGCGTCGGGCGCGAACGCGACATAGCCGGCGACCGCAAGGCGACGCGCGACGTCCTCGATGTAGGGATTGAGCCCGCGGTTCTCGTGGACGACGACGACGCAGGGCCAGGGCCCGCTGCCCGCCGCGGGGCGCACGAGGTAGCCGCGCATCGTGCCCGATCCTTGCGGCGACGCGTAGCCCACATGCCCGGCGCGGATGCGCGCATCGTCCTTCTTCACCTGCTCGGCGAGCGCGTAGTTCGGACTGAGGCTCTGCAGCATCGCTGCCGCCGTCAAGCCGCCGACCGAATGTCTCGCCGCCCGGTCGAGGAACTCGCGCCGGGAGAGCGCGCCGTGGATGTAGCCGTCGAAAAGCTTTAGGACTTCCGGGGGAAAATCACTCGCGTTCCTGCGTTCCATCGCTTGCCTCCTTCGCAAGTCCGAATGCCTGCGCCAGCAGCTCGTAGGATCGATGCCGCGGCGCTGCTTCGAACGTCCAGGTGACGATGACCAGCTCGTCCAGGCCGAGCTGCGACGCCAGCCCGGTCAGGCGCGCGCGCAGCACATCGGGCGTGCCGACGAACGCCTTCCGGCGCAGCGCGTCGATGGTCGCACGCTCGGCGTCGGTGTAAGGCCAGGTTTCCGACTCCTCGGGCGTGACCAGCGGCTTGCGGATGCCCTGCTCGAAACCGACGCGCCAGAATTCGCGCGTCCTGAACAGCCGCCACGCCTCGGCCTCGCTGTCGGCGGCGAGCGCCCAGACGCAGATCGTCGCCTGCGGGCGCGGATGGCGTTCGCTCGGACGGTAGTGGCGCCGGTACAGATCCAGCGCCTGCTCGACCCCGCGCCCGTCGCTGAAGAAATAGGCATAGGCGTAGGGCAGGCCGAAATGCGCGGCGAGCTGCGCGCCGTAGTCGGAGCTGCCGAGGATCCACATCTCCGGCGTCGTCGGGCCCATCGGGTGGGCGCGGATCGCGGCGAACCGGTGCCCTTCCTGCAAGGGCCTCCCGCCGACCCAGGCCTGCAGGTCCTGCACCTGCTGCGGAAACTCGTTCGCGGCATCCGCATGCGGATTCAGCGCATAGGCGGTGCGCATGTCCGATCCCGGCGCGCGACCCACACCGAGATCGATGCGCCCCGGCGCGATCGCCTCCAGCACGCGGAACTGCTCGGCGACCTTGAGCGCGGCGTAATGGGGAAGCATGACACCTGCGCTGCCGATGCGGATGCGCGTGGTCGTCGCGGCGATCGCGGCCATCAGGACCTCGGGTGCGGTCCCTACGATGCTGTCGCTGTTGTGGTGCTCCGACACCCAGTAGCGGTGATAGCCCAGCGCGTCGCAGTGCCGGGCGAGCGCAAGGGTCTCGCGGATCGCAACGTCCTGCGTGGCGCCCTTGGCGGACGTCGACTGGTCGAGGACCGAGAGCCTCATGCGGCTCCGCCTCCGCGACCTGCCGTGGCCGGCACCGCATCCTCGGCATCCCAGTCGGGCTGCGGCACCGTGCGTGCAACCAGCGCACCGGCTGCGGCGATGCCGGCGAGCACGAGGAAGATCACGCGGTAGCTGCCATCCAGGCGCGAGACCAGCGCCTCGCGTTCGACCTGCGACAGCGCCCCGCGGTTGCCGCCGCCGGCCTCGATCGCGCGATCGAGGCTCACCGGCAGTCCGGCGCCGGAAGCGCCGAGCAGCACCACCAGCAGCGTGCCGACGATCGCCGTGCCCGTCGCGCCGCCGACCGAGCGCGAAAACGCGATCGTCGCCGTCGCCGCACCCAGCGCTTCGCGCCCGGCCGCGTGCTGCACGACGACCTGCGTCGGCGGCATCACCATGGAGAGCCCCATGCCGACGAATCCAGTGAGCGCCATCACCGTCCACGTCGGTGCGCGAACCACGCTCGCCGCGAGCAGCAGGAACGCGACCGAGGCGAGCGCGAGCCCGACCTGCGGGAACAGCGTCGTATTGCCGGTGTGCGCAATCAGCCTGCCGACCAGCGACGAGACCAGCGCCATCGTCAGCGTGATCGGCAGCAGCAGCAGGCCCGAGGTGCCGATGCCCACGCCCCGCCCGAGCTGCAGGTACAGCGGCAGGTACAGGACCGTGCCGAACAGCGTCGCCGCGAAACAGAACACGACGACATCGGAGCGGATGATCGCCGGATAGCGCAGGAAGCGCACCGGGATCACCGGGTGCTCGAAGCGTGTCTCCCAGGACCACAGTGCAAGGTAACCCCCGCCCGCGACGCCGATCAGCGCGAGCAGCTGCCAGTCGCCCCAGCCATAGCGATGCCCGGCCGACGACAGTGCATAGAGCAGCGCCGCGGTCGCGACCGCGAACAGCACCGCGCCGACGAAATCGAGCCGGAACGACTTCGGCCTGCGCGCCGCGTGCGCCACGGGAATGCGCATCGCGAGCAGCCATGCAAGCGCACCGAGCGGAAGGTTGATCGTGAACACGGCACGCCAGCCGAAATGCTCGGTCAGGTAGGCGCCGAGGATCGGTCCCGCGGTGGAGGACAGCGTGAACAGGACCGCGAAATAGCCGGCGAAGCGCCCGCGCTCGCGCGGCGGCACGTGCTCGCCGATCAGCGCCTGGGCCAGCGTCATCAATCCCCCGCCGCCGAGGCCCTGCACCGCACGGGCGACGATCAGCGCCAGCAGCGTCGGCGCGAATGCACACGCGGCAGACGCCAGCGTGAACACTGCCAGTGCCACCATCAGCATCCGCCGGCGACCGAAATGGTCGCTGAGGTGACCGTACAACGGGGCCGCGATCGTCGCCGCGAGCAGGTAGGAAATGACGACCCAGGACAGATCGGCGAAGCCATGCAGCGACCTCGCGATCGTCGGCAGCGCGCTCGCGAGGATCGTCTGGTCGGCGGCGGCCAGGAACATCGCGACCATGATCCCGGGAAACACCCGGCGGAATGCCTGCCGCGTCGCTTCGCGGGTGGCGTTCACGCCATGTCCCTGCGGCCAGTGCGGCCATTGCCACTCGTGCTTGCAGACTTCGTCATCGCAACCGCGATGTTAACGCGTTCGCGATTGCGCCCTCCCCGTGCAGGATCGAAACGTCACCGTCCCGGCATTGGCCGGGCCGGGTTCACGGACCGACCGACTGGATCGCGAAGTTCTGCTGCGACTCCTGCCAGACCAGCACCGTCGTCCTGCCCGGCGACGGGAAGTCCGGCACGGTGACCTGCCTGGTCAGGCCGGTCAGGAATTCGCCGGCCGGCGCGGTGACGGTGAATTGCACCGGGGCGCCTTGCGGTTGACCGTTCACGACCAGCTGCGCGGTATGCGGGCCGTTGCCCATCAGGTTGAAATTCACCAACAGGCCGAAACCGGTGTTGGTGTTGCCGGCGCCGCAGACGCTCGAAGTGTCGCCGCGGCTCGAGCCATAGGGCATGCCGATCTGCGGTCGGCCGTCGATGGCGACCCCGATCGCAGGGCCCTGGCATGACCAGCCGGAAACGAGGCCGACACCGCTCTGGAAGCTCCCGGGCTGCGGATTCTCGAGTGCGCTCGCCGACGCCGCGGGCGCCGGTCCGATCGTTCCGGTCTGCCCTGCGAAATTGGTCGGCGAATTGACGATCACGTTCCCGTTGCGATCGATCGAATGCACGCCGTCGGTGGGCAACGCGTGGTAGCCGACGACGTCGACGCCCGCATAGTCGATCGTTCCTTCGGGAACATAGAGAAAGCCGTCGGGAACGACGTAATCGGGCGTCACGATGCCGAGCTTCGCGAAGCCCTGCGTCGCGATCAGGAAATGCCGGTTCGCCGTGTCCCCCGGAAGATCCGACGGGAACATCAACGTGTGTGCCGGGTTGTTGCCTTCGGTGACCGAGATCGTGTGCCCGGTCAGGAACTGCTCACCCGATGACGTAACGCTCAGCTCGATGAACTGGACGCTGCCCGTGGCGTTGGAATAGATCTCGTCGATCTTCCACAGATGGAACGAGGCCCTCGCCTGCAGCGAGAACAGGGCGAAAGCCGTGAACCAGAGCGCGCGAACGGCGCGCCGCGTCGAAGACGTTGCCATGGGTTCCTCCGCAGATCGGCACGATGCCGGCCTCAGGAACCGCAAACAACGCCACCGGCACGGCTATTCCGCCGGCTTCGCCTGGTACCAGCCCGCGTAATCCGACTTCAGGTGCGCGAGCTTGGGAAGATCGTTGTAGACGATGTACGGCTGGTCGGGATGCAGCTCGAGATAGTTCTGGTGATAGGCCTCGGCCGGGTAGAACTTCTCCAGCGGCACGACCTGGGTCACGATCGGCTTCGGGAACGCTTTCGCCTGGTCGAGCTGGGCGATGTAACGCTGCGCGATCTCCTTCTGCTGGTCGTTCGCAAAGAAGATCACCGACCGGTACTGCGTTCCGACATCGGGACCCTGGCGGTTCAGCTCGGTCGGGTCGTGCGCGACGTCGAAGAACACCTTGAGCAGCTGGGCGTAGGAGACCTTCGACGGGTCGTAGGTGACCTGCACCGATTCGGCATGCCCGGTGGCTCCGGTGCTGACGATCGGGTAACGGGCGGTGGCTGCATTGCCGCCGGAATAGCCCGACACGACATTCGACACGCCCTTGACGTGCTTGAACACTGCGTCCACGCCCCAGAAGCAGCCGCCGGCGAACACTGCAGTCGCGGCCGCCGCACCCGCGGCCTTGGGTTGCGGCCCCGCGTAGTCGGGAATGGCTGCCTGCGCGACGCCGCTCGCCAGTGCAAGAGCGAGGAATCCGATCCGGATGAGTCCCATGGTCACCTCCAATGGTATTCGAAAGATCCTAGGTCGCGCGGGCTCATGCCCGCCTTACGCGCGGCCGCGCCTCTTCCACCACGTCCGGAGCCTGCACCGCGGGCGCGGGAGTGGAGGTGGAAGCGGGAGTGGAAGTGGGAGGCACCGCGTCGGCGGACAGCAGGATCACGGGCCCGCCCGCGGCGCGTGCGTCCGCGACATCGCGCGTGACCAGCAGCGTCGGCAACCCGCGCGACGCAGCCTGTTCGAAGACGAACCGCCGCACGTCGGCGCGAAGCTGCGGGTCGAGGCTGCCGAAGGGATCGTCGAGGAGCAGTGCCCGCGGCTCGGCGGCGAGCGCGCGCATCAATGCAACCCTGGCGCGCTGCCCTGCTGCAAGCGCCTCCGGGTAGTGGTCGCCGGATCCGGCGAGACCCGCTTCGCCGAGCATGCGCTCGGCCATCGTACGCCGTGCATCGCGACCGCGAACGCCGGGTGGCAGCGCGAACGCCAGGTTGCCTGCGACCGTCAGGTGCGGGAAGAGCAGATCGTCCGCGAACAGGATGCCGATGCGCCGACGTTCGAGAGGCAGCGACGCGATCTCGTCCCCGCCGATCGAAACGCGGCCGCGGGCACGCAGCTCGGGATCGGGCGTCCCGGCGATCCAGGCGAGCAGCGCGGACTTGCCCGACCCGGCAGGCCCCACCACGGTTGCGCATCCACCGGCCTCGACCCTCAGATCGAGGGAATCGACCAGCATGCGCGTCCCGATCAGGATCCGCACGTGGGTCAGGCACAGCGCATCGCGTGCCGCGCTCATGCGGGCATCCTCGATCGCCGGGCAGCGCCCATGCGCCCGGCCGAAAGCGCAAGCGCCGCAGCGCACACGAGCAGCGGCAGCGACCATAGCAGCGTCGCGTAGACGCCGATCGCGTGCCAATCGGCGCCCGAAGCCAGCGCCACCGCCCGGGTCGTCAGCGTCGCAACACCCCGGCTGCCGGCGAAAAGCGACGGCAGGTACTGGTCGACACTCGCCGTGACCGCGACAGCGCAGGCGATCAGGAGCGGAACGGCGAGCAGCGGCAGCTTGATGCGCAGGAGCACGCGGCGTGGCGCAGCCCCGAGCATGCGCGCACTGCGCGCGTAGCGGCGGTCGAGCGCGCGCCAGGGGCCGGCGATCGCCAGGAACAGGCAGGGCAGGACGACGATCGAATGGGTGGCGATCGCCGCAATCCAGCTGCCGTCGAGCCGCGTGCCGGCGAGCAGGACGCGAATGCCGGGGAGAAATGCAAGCTGGGGCACCAGCAGCGGCACCCAGGGCAGCCACGACGGACCCACCGCCGCACGAACTCCGCTGCGGTCCTCGCATTCGAGGCTCCCGATGGCGAGCGGAAGCGCGATCGCCGTCGCACCGGTCGCGACGACCAGCGTGGCGAGCGCCGCGATGCCGGCGTCGCGGCCGTGGGCGAACCAGTAGGCGAACGTCAGGCTCCCGGGCCACGGCGCTCGATCTGCCCATGGGCCCGCGATCGACCAGGCGAAGAGAGCCGCGAGCGACAGTGCGCCTGCGGCGACGCCCAGCGCGCAGATCGCCGCCGCAGCACGCCCCGCCATCGCGGTGATCATGCCGCGCCGGCCGCGTTCGACCCATGCCCGCCCCAATGCCGCAGCGGCGCGCTCGAGCAGCCACCAGCCGGCGATGGCGCCAATGACCAGCGCGACCAGCAGGCAGGCCATGGCCGCGCCGGCAAAGCGCGCATCACCGCTGCCTTCCGTCAGCGTCCGCAGCGCCAGGACGGCGAGCGTCGGCGGCTGGCCCGGACCGCCGGGTCTGACGATCAGCGGGACGTCGACGACCGACAGCGAGAGCGCGAGCACTGCCCGGAGCGCGATGCGCACCCGCGGATAGATCTGGGGCAGCAGCACTTTGGCGAATGCCTCGGCGCCCGGATAGCCGAGGGTTCGCGCAACGGTCATCGTCTGCGACGCAGGCAGCTGCCTGAGCGAATCCGCGATCACCAGGATCAGGAAAGGCGTCTCCTTCACGACCAGCGCGGCGATCAGCGCCAGCCCATGCGCGTCGCCGCCGCCTGCGATCGCGGCCGTCGCCGGCTGATCGGTCAGCCACGGCCACAGCGCACCGACGAGCCAGCCGGTCGGGGCGATCAGGAACGCGACGCCGAGAGCGAGCGCCGAATGGGGCACCGCCAGCAGCGGCGCCGCGACCCGGGCAGCCTTTCGCGCAAGCACGCGCCCCTGCGCCCAGGCGCAAACGAGGAAAGCGAGTGCGGCCGAAATGACCGTCGCGCCGATGCCGGTCCGCAGCGTCAGCCCGATGCTGGTCGCGATGCCGGGCGTCGCAGCGAGCTCGTGCCAGGGACGAAGGCTCATCCCGCGCCCGCCTGCGGCGAATGGGTCGTCGAACGGGTAGCCGAACGCCATCATCACGGTGCCTGCGAGCCCTGCGGCGACCGCCGCAACCGGCAACGCAGCCACCAGCCCTGGTGCGAGCGCGAGCACGCGCCGCAAACGCACGCTCCGGATGCGGGCGTGCGTCGTACCAGCCGCCATCGCGTAGGTCATGGCGTCGAGGGGCGCCGGCAAGCCCGCGCCATCGGGAAATGGGGCGATCGCACGTTCCGGATTGGTGTCGGCGGCGAGCCGATCTGAATTCAGATCGCCAAATCGCGAATGCGTTCACTCCACCCGTCGGGCAGAATGTTCGGAAAACGCGGCAAACGCGGTCGGAGGCCAATTTCCGCCCCGTTTTCCGGGGCAGGCGGGCTTCGCTACTTGGTGCCGAAGATCCGGTCGCCCGCGTCCCCCAGACCCGGGACGATATAGCCGTGATCGTTCAATTGGCGGTCGACCGCCGCCGCATAGATCGGAACGTCGGGATGCGCCGCCCGCAGCGTCGCGATGCCCTCGGGGGCGGCGACCAGGCACACCATCCGGATCGAGCGCGGCCGCGTCTGCTTGAGCCGGGAGATCGCCGCGACCGCGGAATTCCCGGTGGCGAGCATCGGATCGAGAACGATCGCATCGCGCTCGCTCATGCCCCCCGGCATCTTGAAGTAGTACTCGACCGCGCCGAGCGTCTTGGGATCGCGGTAGAGGCCGATGTGCCCGACGCGGGCGCCCGGCACGACATCCAGGAATCCGTCGAGCAACCCGGTGCCCGCGCGCAGGATCGGCACGAAGACCAGTTTCTTGCCGTCGATCAGCTTCGCCCGCATCGCCTCGAGGGGAGTTTCGATCGTGACCTCCTGCATCGGCGTATCGCGGGTCACCTCGTAGGCCATCAGCGCCCCGATCTCGTTCAGGAGCCGCCGGAAGCTGACCGTGCTCGTCTCCCTGCGGCGCATCAGCGTGAGCTTGTGCTGGATCAGCGGATGATCGAGGACGTGAACCTCCGACATCGCTCAGGCGCCGCGCGACGACGGATGCAGCCGGCTGGAACGGGGCACGCCGGCCAGCAGGTATTCCATCTGGTCGGCGAGGATGCGGCGATTGCGCAGGATGAAATGCTCGTGCCGGTTGGGCACGTAGGGCACATAGAGCAGCGGCATGCTCGCCTGCTCCGGTGCGCGATTGCCCTTGCGGGTGTTGCAGGCGCGGCAGGCGGTGACCGAGTTCATCCACGTGTCGCGCCCGCCGCGCGATGCCGGGATGATGTGGTCGCGCGACAGGTCGCGGTATTGATGGCGCTCGCCGCAATACGCGCACACCTGCCGGTCGCGCGCGAAGAGCATCGGATTGGTGAGGCTTGGCGTATGCGCGAGCGGATGGCCCGCACTGCCCTTGATCGCGAGGATCGACTTGGTCGCGATCCTCGAGCGCGTGCCGTCCCGCTGCCATCCGCCGCGGAACTCGCGGACGATCGCACCCAGCGACCACGCGACCATCTGCCTTGCATGGTAGGTGATCGCCTCCTCGAGCTCCACCCACGCCTGGGGCAGCCCGGCCATGTCGACGGTGAGAACCAGCGGATCCATCGGAGTGATTCTAATGCCAGCGGGGCGTGCCGCCCATCTCCCGGTCTCTGAGCTCATTCAACGCCGAGGACGCCGTTCCGGATGACCGGGGTTCGTCACGGACCCCGGCGGGGGTTTCCCGCCGGGGTCGTCGCGACTGGTGACCGCACCGGTTTCCGGCCCCGGTGCGGCGGCGATCCCGCATTGTCGGTTGGGGGTGCCGCGCACAGCACCCGAAATCGCCGTCTTGCCTGCTGCACTGCGCCGCGCCTCGCCGTTCGGAGGCAGGATCATCGACCGACCGCCGCGTCGGCCTCGGCTCCGGACGCGTCGCCGTCCGCGTCCTCGCGCTCCGAGCACGCCAGCCGGACCACCATGCCGTCCGCGCATTGCCAGTACGTGCCCTGATGCCTCGTGTCGACCAGGTGGTAGTCGCCGTGCCGGTAGGGCCGCCGGTACGCTCTGTCTTCGTATGCCATTTCGGGTGCCTCGTTCCGTTGTCGTTGCCGCTCCGGGCGACAAAAAAGCCCGGGGACTTGCCGGCGCCGGGCTTGCAACGGGGACGGACATCCGTCTAGGGATGTGCCTCCGTTGCCTGCGCCCGAGCGCGTGCCTGCGTGTCGAAGTCGGTCATGTCGGTCATGTCGGTCATGCGTTCGCTGCTCCTTTCGTCATGCCCGCTGCGCGCGGCGCGCGCAATGCGTGCGATCACCTCGCCATTGCGGCGGGCAACGTTCGAAAGGAATTCTGGAAGACCTTTCGACGCTTCCGCCGGCCACCCGGCGGACGTCGTCCGGTCGGGAGGCGCTACGTCGCCGAGCCGCCGTCGCGATGGACGGCGCCGAGCATGGATCGCTGCATCGGCATGACCGAGGCATCGCCGCGCGCAATGCGCCCGCCGCAGACGGCGATGCCCGGCTTCGGGCAGCCCTGTGTCGGATGGACGGCGATGTGGAATCGTCCGGTCATGGGTTCGTTGCTTGCGCTCTGCTCTTCGGTTCGGTAGTGAAAGACCGCGGATGTTCCCGCAGCCGCTCGTTCAATCGCGAGTGGTTCCATTGTAACGACGCGGCCCCCACGCAGGCAACGGTTTGATCGCGTGCAGCGCGTCGGCGCGATGGGCGCGCGACATTCACGCAACATCGCGGCAACATCGCGGCAACATCGCCGCAACAGCGGCGTGCCGCAGGGACAACGGCAGCGCGAAATCGGCGCAGAATCCACGCGGGCCGCGAGCATCCCGGACGGCGGCCCCCGATCCTGGAGGAACATGCATGGCGGTGCCTTCGATCCCGTTCACCTCCGAGTCCCGGCGCAGGGCGGGTCGCCTTGCGACCCCGTGCGCCGCGATTGCCGCGACGATTGCGGCGACGCTCGCAGTCCCCGCTTTCGCCTACACGGTCGTCGAGTACTACAACGCGACGCTCGACCACTACTTCATGACGCCGCTGCCGGTCGAGATCGATGCGCTCGATTCCGGGCGGATCGCGGACTGGGCGCGCACCGGACTCGTATTCGACGCTTTCCCCTCCGTCGCCGCAGCGGGAGGCGTCGCCGTGAATCCCGTGTGCCGGTTCTACATTCCGCCGCAGCACGGCGATTCGCATTTCTTCTCCGCGTCACCCGCCGAATGCCAGGCGGTGCTGGCGAAGACCGGGACCGACCCAAACTTCAGCGGCTACGCCTACGAAACCCCGGCGGCGTTCTACGTCACCCTGCCCGACACCGGCACCGGCAACTGTCCGTCGGGAACCGCGCCGGTGTACCGGCTGTGGAACCATCGCGCCGACTCCAATCACCGCTATACGGCCGACCTCGCGACGCGCAACGCGATGATCGCGCGCGGCTATGTCTCCGAAGGCTATGGCGCAACGGGGGTGGCGATGTGCACGCCGCGCGCGGGAGTCTCCGATTCGCAGGTGCGCCTCACCGGCGCATCGCCGTTCACGCCGGATTGCGACAATGCCCCCGTCACCGGCATACCGTACCTCGGCGCCGAGGTCGAGCCGATGATCGCGATCGATCCGCGGGATCCGTCGCGCATGATCGGCGTCTACCAGCAGGATCGCTGGTCGGATGGCGGCGCCCGCGGCCTGCGCACCGGCTATTCGTCCGACGGTGGCCTCAGCTGGTCGCTGACCCAGGCATCGTTCTCGCACTGCACCGGAGGCGGCGCCGCCAACGGCGCCGACTACGCGCGGGCGAGCGATCCCTGGGTCACGATCGGGCCCGATGGCATCGCCTACCAGGTCGCGATCGCCTTCAACGGCGCAACCTTCGCTGCCGGATCGTCGAGCGCGGTGCTCGCGAGCCGCTCGATCGACGGCGGCCGGACATGGAGCGCACCGTCGGCACTGATCGTCGACGGCAGCACCTTCTTCAACGACAAGGAATCGATCACCGCCGACAGCCAGGTACCCGGCACCGCGTACGCCGTGTGGGACCGTCTCGTGCCCAGCGGCAACGGGCCCACGTTTTTCTCGCGCACCTCCGATGGCGGCCTGACATGGAGTGCAGCGCGGCCGATCTATGATCCGGGCGGGCGCAACCAGACGCTCAACAACCAGATCGTCGTCGCACCACCCGGGGTGTTCGATTTCTTCACCGAGTTCGATGTCGCCGCGGACGACACCGTCACGACCCATCTCGCCGTCGTCCGGTCATCCGACAGCGGCACGACGTGGACCCCGGCGATGCGGATCGCCGACATCCGCGCAGTCGGCACCCACGACCCGCAGGATCCGGCGCGCACGCTGCGCGACGCCGCCAACCTCGGCTCGTTCGCGGCGGGACCGGGTGGACAGCTCGTCGCCGTCTGGCAGGACTCGCGGTTCTCGGCGGGCGCCATCGACGGCATCGCATTCTCGCGCTCGCAGGACGGCGGCGGCACCTGGAGCGCGCCGGTGCAGGTGAATCGCGTGCCTGGCGTGCAGGCGTTCCTGCCGTCGGTCACCGTGCGCGCCGACGGAACGATCGGCGTCCTCTACTACGACATGCGCAGCGACACCTCCGACCCGAACACGCTGCTGGTCGATGTCTGGCTCGCCACATCCCGGGATGGTGTCGGCTGGACCGAGGTCCGCGTCGCCGGTCCTTTCGATTTCGATTCCGCGCCCGTGGCCGAAGGGGGCCTGTTCATCGGCGACTACCAGGGCATCGCCAGCGCAGCCGGCAGCTTCACTGCGTTCTACGCGCAGGCCCATCCCGACCCTGCCGACCGCACCGACATCTTCGCTTCGGGATTGCGCTCGATCGCGACCGGGGCCAAGGAACAGGTCGCCGCCAAGGCGGCCTATCGGGCCGGGACCGCGGCACCGCTCGTGCTGACGCCCGAGGTGCAGCAACGTCTCGCGGCAAGCATCGCGCGCACGCTGGCCGGACGGCGCAACGGTCCGCCGCCGCACGGCGATCGCTAAGGTCCTTTCGCGCGACGGGCGCATCGACGGGCGCATCGGCATGCGCGCGTCGGGGAGAGGCGCACGGCGACGGTTGTTCGCCCCGAGCGAACACCCGTCGCCGCACGCCATTCGATGCATCGGCTTCAGTCGTGCGCGAAGCTCGCGAATGTCGCGGTCGAGTCTGCATCCACGCCGGACCGCCGCCGACCCTTGCGGGGCAGCGCGGCAGGCTGCGGTGAGCGCGAGTGTGCGCGACGGCTGTCACGGGTGGCGCGGCGAGCGAGCCCGGCAGGAACATCGACGGCAGGCTGTCCTCGAGCGACGCGGCGCCGGGACCCGTAAGCCGGCGCTTGCGCACTTCGAGCGCGCAGACGCACGCCGCTGCGCTGCCCAAGGCACGATCTCGCATCGGGCGCTCGGGAAACCGTGCTGCGTCCCGGATTTCCGGGGTGCGGATCACAGCGCGAGCGCGACCCGCGTTCCCTGCTCGATCGCGCGCCTGGCGTCGAGCTCCACGGCGACATCGGCACCGCCGATCAGCGTGCAATCGATCCCCGCCGCTGCCAGCGCGTCGGCGAGATCGCGCCTTGGCTCCTGCCCGGCGCAGACCACGATCGTGTCGACGCCGAGAACCTGCGGCTGCCCGTCCACGCGTATGTGCAGCCCGGCATCGTCGATGCGATCGTAGGCGACGCCCGAGAGCATCGTCACGCCGCGCTTCTTCAGCAGCGTGCGGCGTATCCAGCCGGTGGTCTTGGCGAGACCTTCGCCGACCTTCGACGCCTTGCGCTGCAGCAGCCACACCTGGCGGGGAGCTGGCGCCCCCTCGGCCTGGGCGATCCCCCCGCGGTTGGCGTACGTCGTGTCGATGCCCCATTCGGCGCGAAACGCGTCGATCGCAGGGTCGTCAGCTTCGCCGCTGCCCGCATGGGCGTCGTCGCTCCCGGCATGGGTAAGGAACTCGGCGACGTCGAAGCCGATGCCGCCCGCGCCGATGATCGCGACCTTGCCGCCTGCATTGCGGCGACCGTCGACGATCTCGGCGTAGCTTGCCACGCAAGGATGCGAAAGCCCGTCGATCGCCGGCTGGCGGGGAACGATGCCGGTCGCGAGGATGACCGCGTCGAATCCGCGCAGGTCGTCGACGGTCGCGGCGCGACCCAGCCGCAGGTCGACGTGCAGCGCGGCGAGGCGGCCCGCGAAATAGCGCAGCGTCTCTGCGAATTCCTCCTTGCCGGGAATGCGCCGCGCGAGATTGAACTGGCCGCCGATGGCATCCGCGGCGTCGAACAACGCGACGCCGTGCCCGCGTTGCGCCGCGGTCGTCGCGCAGGCGAGTCCTGCGGGTCCGGCGCCGACGATCGCAATGCGCCTGCGGACCTGCGCAGCCACGAGCGCCATCTCGGTTTCGCGGCAGGCCCAGGGATTCACCAGGCAGGACGCGATCTTGCGCTCGAAGATGTGGTCGAGGCAGGCCTGGTTGCAGGCGATGCAGGTGTTGATCGACGCCGCTTCGCCGCGCGCGGCCTTGGCCACGAAGTCGGGATCGGCGAGAAAGGGGCGCGCCATCGACACCATGTCGGCGTCGCCCCGCGCGAGGAGCGTCTCGGCAACTGCGGGATCGTTGATGCGGTTGGTGGTGATCAGCGGCAACTTCACCGCGCCGCGCAGCCTCGCGGTCACCCAGCTGAACGCCGCGCGCGGCACCATGGTCGCGATCGTCGGGATCCGCGCCTCGTGCCAGCCGATGCCGGTGTTGATCAGCGTCGCGCCTGCGGCTTCGATGCGCCTCGCGAGCTCGACCACCTCGTCCCAGGTGCTTCCGCCGTCGACCAGGTCGAGCATCGACAGGCGGTAGATGATGATGAAACGCGCTCCAACGGCTGCACGCGTGCGGCGCACGATCTCGGTCGCGAAGCGGACCCTGTTGTCGAAGGATCCGCCCCACTCGTCATCGCGCAGGTTCGTCCTCGGCGCGATGAACTGGTTGATCAGGTAACCCTCGGAGCCCATGATCTCGACCCCGTCGTAGCCCGCGCGCTGCGCGAGCTGCGCGCAGCGCGCATACGCGGAGATCGTGCGTCCGATGCCCCATCGCGTCAGCGCGCGCGGCTTGAACGGCGTGATCGGCGAGCGCAGCGCGGAAGGCGCGACGGACAGCGGGTGATACGCGTAGCGGCCCGCGTGCAGGATCTGCAGCGCGATCCTGCCGCCAGCCGCGTGGACGGCGTCGGTGACCCGGCGATGCTTCGCCACCTGCCACCGGAACGTGAGCTGCGAGGCGCGCGGCTCGAGCCGTCCCGCGAGATTGGGAGCGATGCCGCCGGTGACGATCAGGCCGACGCCCCCGCGCGCACGCGCCGCATAGAACGCCGCGAGCCGCTCGAAGCCATTCGGGGCCTCTTCGAGCCCCGTATGCATCGACCCCATCAGCACGCGATTGGGCAGTGCGGTGAAGCCCAGGTCCAGCGGTGCGAGCAGATGCGGATAGGCGCTCATCGCCCGCGATTCTACGTGACCGCGCGGCGAGCGCCGGGCGCTGGCCGGCCTTGGCTGCGCGCCGGTGCGCGTCGCTGCGCGCCAGCGCATGCGGAGGCGCAGCGGGCGGGAGCTCGCGTCGCCGCCTAGTCGTCCTGCACCAGCCGATAGCCGATACCGGTTTCGGTCAGCAGATGCTGCGGCCGCACCGGATCGACCTCGAGCTTGTCGCGCAACTGCTTCATGTAGATGCGCAGGTAATGCGTGTCTACGGCATGCGCCGGGCCCCACACCTCCGTCAGCAGCTGCCGATGCGTGACGACCATGCCCAGGTGTTGCGCCAGGGCGGCGAGCAGGCGGAATTCGATCGGCGTCAGGCGGATCTCGGTGCCGCCGCGGCTCGCCACCCGGCGCTCGAGGTCGACGACGGCGTCCCCGAGACGCAGCGTCGGCGCGCCGGAGGCCGAGCGCACGGCGCCGCGCAACGCCGCGCGGACCCGGGCGAGCAGCTCGCCCACGCCGAAAGGCTTGGTCACGTAGTCGTCGGCGCCGGCGTCGAGGGCCTCGATCTTCGAGCGCTCCTGGACACGCGCCGACAGCACGATGATCGGCATCGGCGACCACTCGCGGATGCGACGGATCACCTCGATGCCGTCGATGTCCGGCAGCGCGAGATCGACGATCGCGAGGTCCGGCTTGTGCGTCCCCGCATCGATGGATCCGCGCCGCCCGGTCGCCGATTCGACGACGCGATATCCCTCGAGGCCGAGGGTGGCGCGCAGGAAGCGCCGGATCTCGGGCTCGTCCTCGACCACCAGGACGGTCGGGTGCAGGTCGGCCATGTCAATCCGCCGTGGGTTCCTGCGGCATCGCGGGCGGCTCCTCGGCCGGGAGCGAGAAGCGGAACGCCGTTCCGCCGCCTGGTATGCGCTCGGCCCAGGTCCGTCCGCCGTGCAGGCGCACGATCGCCCGGCAGATCGCGAGGCCCAGACCCATGCCGGTCTCCGCAGCCTCGACCGAACCGCGATGGAACTTCGCGAACACGCGCTCGAGGTCGGCGTCGGAGATTCCGCCGCCGTAGTCCTCGACGGTGACGACGACCTCGTCTCCCCGGCGCTGCGCCCGCACGCGCACGACCGTCTCGGGCGGGGTGTGCCTGGCGGCGTTCTCGAGCAAGTTGCCAAGCGCCTGCTCGATCAGCGTCGCGTCGACCCGCACCAGTGGCACATCGTCGGCCACATCCACGATCACGCGGTGGGTGGCCATCCGCCCGGCGAGCCGCGAGAGCGCCGAGCCGACGATTTCGGAGAGCGCGACCCAGTCGCGCTCGACCTTGATCGCCCCCGTCTCGAGGCGCGTCATCTGCAGCACCTTGGCGACGTGCTCGGACATCTCGCGCACCTGGTCGAACACGCTCTCGGCCAGCGCCTTGCGCTCGGCGGGCGAGAGCCGCTCGCCGTTCTCGGCGAGGCTCGACGACGCTCCGGCCATGACGGCGAGGGGCGTACGCAGATCGTGGGAAATCGACGCCAGCAGGGCGCTGCGTATCCTTTCGGTCTCCGCTTCGATCTCCAGCGCCGCCTGGGCCGCAGCGCGGTCGCGGACGCTTTCGACCAGGCGCGAAATGACCAGTGCCACCGCCAGCATGATCGAGAAGGTCAAAAGGTACTGGACGTCGTCGACGGTCAGGGTTCCGCGCGGAGGAACGAACAGGTAGTCGAACGCCAGCACGCACAGCACCGACGCGGCGATCGCGGGGCCGCGCGAAAAGCGCAGCGCGATGACGACGACGGCCAGCAGGTAGACCATCGCGATGTTCACCAGATCGAAACGCGGGTGCATCGTCCAGCCGGCGAGCGTGGCCGCGGCCACCGCGGCCGCGGCCCACGCGTATCCGATCAGGCGCCGTCGTTCGATCATGGTGTGACTTTAGCGCAGGGTCCGCGTAAATTTCCCGTAAAGAATCGCCCGCATCCGCAACGACGACCCGCCCACGCGTTAAGCTGAGCGCCGATGGATGCCACTGTCGATCCCCGGCCGCCGCAGGCGCCGACCGTACCGGCTCACCGCAAGCAGACGACCGCGGCGCTGGCCCTGCTCGCGCTGGGCGTCGTCTATGGCGACATCGGGACGAGCCCGCTCTATGCGGCGAAGGAAACCTTCAGCCCCCAGCACGGGATCCCGCTGACGCCCACCAACGTCATGGGCGGCGTGTCGGCGATCTTCTGGGCGCTGACGATCATCGTCTCGCTCAAGTACGTGACGCTCGTGCTGCGTGCGAGCAATCGCGGCGAGGGCGGCATCATGGCGCTGCTCTCGCTCGCCACGTCGTCGGTGCGCGGCCGCCCGCGAACACGTGCGGCGCTGCTCGCGATCGGGGTGTTCGGCGCATCGCTGTTCTATGGCGATGCGGTGCTGACGCCGGCGATTTCGGTGCTCTCGGCGGTCGAGGGACTCGAGGTCGGTACCAAGGCCCTGCAGCCGTACATCGTGCCGATCGCGACCGGGATCCTGATCGCCCTGTTCGCGATCCAGCGCTTCGGCACCGGCGTCGTCGGCATGTTCTTCGGCCCGGTCTGCGTGCTGTGGTTCCTGGCGCTGGGGGCCTCGGGCATCCACAACATCGCCAAGGCGCCGACGATCCTCCTCGCGCTCGATCCCGCTTATGCGCTGCATTTCGCGACCGCGCACGGTTACGCGTCGTTCATCGTCCTGGGATCGGTGCTGCTCGCCGTCACCGGTGCCGAGGCGCTCTATGCCGACATGGGGCATTTCGGCAAGCGCGCGATCCGCATCGCGTGGTTCGGCGTCGCCGCGCCGGGGCTGATCCTCAATTACTTCGGCCAGGGAGCGCTGCTGATCGCCAATCCCGCTGCGATCTCGAACCCGTTCTATCTGGCCTTTCCCGGCTGGGCGCTCTATCCGATGGTCGCGCTGGCCACGGCCGCGACGGTGATCGCGTCGCAGGCGACGATCTCGGGGGCCTATTCGATGACCCAGCAGGCGGTCCAGCTCGGCTACCTGCCGCGGATGACCATCCTGCACACCTCGGAGCGGACGATCGGACAGATCTACGTGCCGCTGGTCAACTGGACGCTGCTGATCGTCGTCGCCGCCGCGGTCCTCGGGTTCGGCAGCTCGTCGCGGCTCGCCGCGGCATACGGCGTGTCGGTGATGGGGACGATGCTGGTGACGACGCTGCTGACGTTCTTCGTGCTGCGCTACGACTGGCGCTATCCGCTCGGCCTGTGCATCCTCGCCACGGGATTCTTCATGCTGGTCGACACCGTGTTCTTCGCGGCGGCGATGCACAAGGTCCTCGAAGGCGGCTGGTTCCCGCTGGCGCTGGGCTCGTTCGTCTTCTTCTTCATGGTGACCTGGCGGCGCGGCCGCGAGCTCCTGCTCGAACGCCTGCGTGGATCTTCGCCGCCGCTGGCGGCGTTCCTGGAAGTGCTGTTCCGCGATCCGCCGCAGCGGGTCCCGGGAACCGCGGTGTTCCTGACCTCGAGCCCCGATGCGACACCCAATGCGCTGCTGCACAGCCTCAAGCACTACAAGGTCCTGCACGAGGACAACGTGTTCCTGAACGTCGAGTTTCGCGACGTCCCCTGGGTGGCGCCGGAGGATCGCGTCGCCAGCGAGCGTCTCGCCGGCGGCTGCTGGCGCATCGTCGCGCGCTACGGCTTCATGGAGCAGCCCGACGTCGCGTTGGCGCTGGAGGTCTGTGCGCCGCAGGGCCTGCAGGTCGACCCGATGCAGGTGTCCTACTTCCTGTCGCGCGAGAAGATCGTCCCCGGCCCGGCCGAGAAAGGCCTCGGGCGCTGGCGCGACGGCATCTTCGCGGCCATGGCCCGCAACGCCGGAAGCATCACCGACTTCTTCAACATCCCGGCCAACCGCGTCGTCGAGCTGGGCGCACGCATCGAGATCTGATCCTCACGGGACCGCGCTCCCGTCGGCGCGTTCGCACGCCGGGCGGGCACTGCTTCGGAATCGGCGCATACTGGGCGCGCGCGTCGGTCATCGGATGCGCGGGCCCGCGAATCCTCGCGCGGCCGGATGGAGAAGGTCCGCTCATGTGCCAGCCAATCATCTTCCTGCCCGTCATCTGCCTGGAGCCGAGCATATGTTCCGCCGGCCACGGCCGATGAGCGCGCCCGACAGCCAGTACGCCCTGGCTTCGGAGCGCGATCGATTCCTGCTGGCACTCGATGGCGACGATTTCAGCACCACTGCACGGCTGGCGACGCACCTGACGAGCTGCGGGAACCCCCTGCCGAGCTCGACCTGCCGGGCGCTAGGCCTTCCGGTCGGCAGCTCCTACGCGACTGCCGCAAGGCACGTCATTCGCAACAATGGACGGCCGCTGCCCGAGCCCGGGCCGGCGGCCGGGGCGGCGCCTGAATCGCCGGCCATGCAGGAACCCGTCGCGGACGAGGTCGTCGCGGACGAGGTCCTCATGCCCGTGGGCGCAGGCAGGGACTAAGGCAGGCTGCAGAACACCGGGCCTTCGACGGTCCAGCCTTCGAGCAGCATCGCGGCAATTTCGCTGTGGCTGGTCAGGTAGCGATGATTCGCCTGTCCGCCCTTGCCGCCGTTATAGAGGCGGATCACCGGAACGCGGCCTGCCGGACATTGGCTGGAGGCGTCGAGCGCATCGACGCGAAAGGCGGTGCCCTCCGGCATCCACAGCGGATTCGCGGCGAGGATCGCGCATTCGTGGGGAAGGATCGAGAAGAAATGCGTGTTCGGCCCGACGCCCGGCGTGCCGAAGTATCGGCACGCGGCAAGCCCCGTGGCCGCATCGACGGCGTAGACCTTGAAGTCGAACCCCGTGCGCCGCCACCCGGGAACGATGATGCCCGCGTCGAGCATCGCGGCTTCGGCGGGCTCGGCGGTCATGAAATAGTGGTCGAGGGAGGCGTTGTAATACTCGATCGACAGCCGCTCGTCCGGCGCCGGCGGCAAGGGTTGCGCCTTGTCGAGCAGCAGCAAGTCGTCGCCGCCGCCTGCGACCGCGACCATGCGGGCGCTCTGCGCACGCGCTTCGGGATCCCCCTGCGCGTAGGCGGCGAGCCAGGTCAGCGACCAGGTGAAGATGTCCGGTGACGCCTCGGCGTCGAAAGTGTGGCGCACCCCGGCAAGAACGACGAACTGCCGCGCGCCCGCAAGCCGCGTCATGCCGAGCGCCGTCGACACCACCGGCGCCGTCGTGTCCTCGCTGCCGCCGATCGCCAGGAAAGGCATGCCGACACCGTCGAGGCCTTTCTGGTCGCGGCCGAAAGCCGGCAGCAGCGGCGGCCCGAAATACGGGACGTAGCCGGCCGCGGCTTTCAGGCGCACGTCGTCGATGACGGCCTTCGACGACAGGCCGGGCGACACCGTGAGCCGGGCGCCGCGCATCAGCAGCAGCGATTCTCCGCCCAGGCTGGCGCCGAACCCGCCGATGGCATCGACGTCCATCCGCCTCGCGAAATCGGCATTGGCGAGCACCGCATCGAGCGCCGCCCGCAGCGCATGCGGCCGGACCGCCTGCATTGCCGTGTAATTCCGGAAATTCGCGAGCGCAGTCACCAGGTCGCCGAGGGTGTCGACCTGCACATCGGCGTAGCGCGCGTCGCCGTGGAAAGGCGCGATCACGACGTAGCCGTGGCTCGCGAACAGGGCGATGGCATCGAGGTAGTCGCCGGACAGCGGGCTGCCGCCCAGCCCGTGCGAAAACAGCAGCACCGGAAACTGCGGCCGATCCGTCGCGAACACCGGCGGCTGCGCCCCGCGTTGCATCCGTGGCACGACCGCGCCGGTGGGCAGCGGGTAATCGGCGTAAGTGTTGGCGCCCGAGGTCGGATAGCAGACCAGCGTGCCGAAGGTCTCGACGCGATTGCGGTAATCGCCGTAGAGCTCCCCGTCGTCGGGCAATGCGGCGCCGACGACGAACGCATGCGCCGGATCGACCAGCAGGTCGGTCAGATAGCCCGATCCACCGCCACCGCGGCCCTCCCAGTACGCAGTCGCGTCGGACCCGGGCGCGATCCGCGAGAAATCCTGCTCGACATTGCTGCAGCCGACCGGGTAGACGCCTGGCTGCGCGGGCGGCACGACTGCGAGCCTGTCGATGGGCGATTGCGCGTGCACACTCCCCGCTACGAGCAGGCCCGCGAAGATCCACGGCGCGAGGCGAAGGGATCGATGCATGCGCGGCACCCGCGAGTCGTCGCGGCGTCAGCCGACCGTGGTGCCGAACAGCGCACCGATGCCTGCGGTCAGCGCCATCGCGAGCGCTCCCCAGAAGGTGACGCGCCAGGCGCCGGCAGCGACCGGCGCACCGCCGGTGCGGGCCGCGAGCGCGCCCAGGCCCGCCAGGAAGAGCAGCGAGCTGCCCGCCACCGCGACCCCCAGCAGCGAGGTCGGCGCCGCTGCCGCGACCGCCAGTGGCAGCGCGGCACCCGCGGCAAAGCTCGCCGCCGAGGCGAGCGCCGCCTGCACCGGCCGCGCCGCCAGCACCTCCGAGATGCCGAGCTCGTCGCGCGCATGGGCGCCGAGGGCATCGTGCGCCATCAGCTGGGTCGCCACCTGCCCGGCCAGCGCCGGGTCCAGGCCGCGCTTGACGTAGATCGATGCCAGCTCGCGCTGCTCGTTGGCGACGTCGCTCGCGAGCTCCCTGCGTTCGCGCGCGAGGTCGGCGGTCTCGGTGTCGGCCTGGGAGCGCACCGACACGTACTCGCCGGCGGCCATCGACATCGCGCCGGCGACCAGTCCGGCCACGCCGGCGATCATCACGCCGCTGCGTGACGCCTCCGCGGCCGCCACGCCGAGAACCAGGCTGGCGGTGGACACGATGCCGTCGTTGGCGCCGAGCACCGCGGCGCGCAGCCAGCCGATGCGATCGCTGCGATGAAACTCCTTGTGGATTCTCGACATGCCCGCCCGCCTGTTTCGCCGCGGCGGCCCGGCACCAGCGGGGCCGCCCGCTCGCCGCCCGACAGTACCCGCCCGGCGGGTCGCAGCGCATTGCGGCAGATCAAAGTTCGCCGGCGATCTCAGCCCGCCGCCTGCGCCTTGGCGTCGAGCTCGCCCCAGCGCTCGAAACGCTCGCGCAGCATCTCCTCGATTTCCTCGGCCCGATGGCGATCCGCCTTGAGCCGCGCGACCTCCTGCCGGTGATAGCCGGGGGCGCACATCCGCTCGGAGAGCTCGTGCTGCTCGCGCTCCAGCGCCTCGATCTCTGCCGGCAGCGCCTCGAGCTCCCGCTGTTCCCTGAAGGACATCCGCACGCGCTCGGGACGCGCGCTGCGACCGCCCCCGGAGATCGCCTCGCCGCGGGCCGCGGGCGTCGATCCCGGCGCCGCGTCCTTGCGGCGTTCGGCCGCAGCCTTCGCCGCCGGCGCCGGAGCGCGCTGCGCGACCCAGTCGCTGTATCCGCCGACGTATTCCTTCCAGGTGCCGTCGCCCTCGGCGACCAGCGTCTGGGTCGCGATGTTGTCGAGAAACGCGCGGTCATGGCTCACCAGCAGCAGCGTCCCGGTGTACGCCTGCAGCGTCGCCTCGAGGAGCTCGAGGGTATCGATGTCGAGATCGTTGGTCGGCTCGTCCAGGACCAGCAGATTGGCCGGCTGCGCGAACAGCCGCGCAAGCAGCAGGCGGTTGCGCTCGCCTCCCGACAGCGCCTTCACCGGTGCGTTCGCACGCTGCGGCGGGAACAGGAAATCGCCGAGATAGGACAGCACGTGCTTGCGGCCGGCCCCGGTCTCGACCCATTCCGATCCGGGGCTGATCGTCTGCGCGAGGCTGCGCTCGGGATCGAGCTGCTCGCGCATCTGGTCGAAATACGCGACCTGGAGACGGGTGCCCAGGCGCACATGCCCGCGATCGGGCTCGACCCGGCCGAGGATGATCTTCAGCAGCGTCGACTTGCCGGCGCCATTGGGTCCGAGCAGCGCCAGCCGGTCCCCGCGCATCACGCGCAGTGAAAGATCGCGAACCAGCGTGCGCGTACCGAACGCCTTCCAGACATGCTCGAGCTCGGCCACGAGGACGCCGGAGCGCTCGCCCGCGTCGACGGCGAGCTTCACGCTCCCCATCCGCTGCCGGCGCAGCGTGCGCTGCTCGCGCAGCGACTCCAGCCTTCGCACCCGGCCTTCATTGCGCGTGCGCCGGGCCTCGACGCCCTTGCGGATCCAGACCTCCTCCTGCCGCCAGAACTGGTCGAACTTGCGCGCAGCGGTCGCCTCCGCCGCGAGCTCGGACGCCTTGCGGCTTTCGTAGGCGGCAAAATTGCCCGGGTAGGAGCGCAACAGCCCGCGATCGAGCTCGACGATCCGCGTCGCGATGCGGTCGAGGAACGCGCGGTCGTGGGTGACGACGATCGATGCCGGCACCTTGAGCAGCAGATCCTCGGTCAGCGCGATCCCGTCGATGTCGAGATGGTTCGTCGGCTCGTCCAGCAGCAACAGGTCGGGTTGCATCGCCAGCGCCAGCGCCAGCGCTGCGCGCTTGCGCTCGCCGCCCGACGCGCTCTCCGGGGATTGCGCTTCGTCCAGCCCGAAGCGATGCAGGAACTCGGACAGCCGCACCTCGATGCGCCAGCGCTCGCGCTCGTCCTGCGCGTCCAGCGCGCCGCGCCGGACCAGGCTCTCGCGCAGGGTCGATGCGGGCGGCAGCAGCGGCTCCTGCTCGACCAGCACGATCCGCATGCCGTCGCGGCGCTCGATGTCGCCGTCGTCGAGCACGCCCTCGCCGGCGAGAACCTTCAGCAGCGACGACTTGCCGGTGCCGTTGCGGCCGATCAGCCCGATGCGTTCGCCGTCGCCTACGGTCAGGTTGGCGCGATCGAGCAGCGGTTGCAGTCCGTAGGCGAGTCCGGCGTCGCGAATCGTGAGCAGTGCCATCGCGTCAAGCATAGCGCGACGCACTGCGCACCGGCGCCGCCGCCCGCCTTGCCCGGGTCGTGGCGTCGGCAACACGCGGCCGTTGATTTCGCTGCGGCACCCCCGATATTGGATGAATGTCCAGCCTGCGCCCGGCCGCCGTTGCCGGAAGCTTCTACCCCAAAGCGCCGACCGCGCTGGCGGCCGTCGTGCGCGCCTGCCTCGACGCGGCGGCCGCACGCATGCGGCCGATGGATGCGGCGGCGGCCGGACCTGCGCGACCCGTCGCTGGCGCCGCGGCTGCGTCGCCTGCCGGGAATTCCCGGCGACCCAAGGCGATGATCGTGCCGCACGCCGGGTATGTCTATTCGGGGGAAATCGCCGCCGCAGCCTATGCCCGACTGGCCGACGGGCGCGACGGGATCCGTCGCGTCGTCCTGTTCGGGCCGACCCACCGCGTTCCGGTGCGCGGTCTCGCCCTTCCGTCGACGCATGCGTTCGCGACGCCGCTGGGGAACGTCGGGATCGACCGCGCTGCCGCGGACGCCGCGCTCGCCCTGCCGCAGGTGCGCCAAAGCGATGCCGCGCATGCCCTCGAGCATTCGCTGGAAGTCCAGCTGCCGTTTCTCCAGGCAGTCCTCGGCGAGTTCGCGCTCGTGCCCTTCGCCGTCGGCGACGCAACGCCGGCCGAGGTCGCCGAGGTGATCGAATTGCTGTGGGGCGGTCCCGAGACGCTGATCGTCGTCAGCTCGGACCTTTCCCACTACCATCGCTACGCCGATGCGCAGGCGATCGATCGTGCGACCGCCGGGGCGATCCTGGAGTTGTCGCCGACGCTCGACCACGAGCAGGCCTGCGGCGCGACCCCGGTCAATGCCCTGCTGCTGTCGGCGCGCGAGCGCGCGCTGGAGGCTGAGCTCCTCGACCTGCGCAACTCCGGCGACACTGCGGGCGACCGCTCCCGCGTCGTCGGCTATGCGTCGTTCGCCCTTGCCGGGGGCCACCGGTGACCGGGGACGATCTCGGCAGCGCGCTGCTCGTCATCGCCCGCACGGCGATCGCCGAGTCGCTCGGCCTGCGCGAAGCCGTCGACGCGGACCATGCCGCCCTGGCCCTGCCGGCAGCGACGTTCGTGACCCTGAAGCGGGACGGCGAGCTTCGGGGCTGCATCGGAACCCTCGAGCCTTTCCGCCCGCTGCGCGAGGACGTGCGCGCGAACGCGATCGGCGCCGCGTTTCGCGATCCCCGCTTCCTGCCGCTTCGCACCGGCGAATTCGAGGCGATCTCGGTCGAGGTATCGCTGCTGTCGGCCAGCGAGCGCATCGACCTCGCGGGCGAGGACGATCTCCTCGCGATGCTTCGGGCCGGGCACGACGGCCTGACCCTCGAATACGGGCGCCACCGCGCGACCCTCCTGCCGCAGGTCTGGGACCAGCTCGCCGATCCGAGGGATTTCGTGGTCGCGTTGAAGCGCAAGGCGGGATTGCCGGCGGATTTCTGGAACGCCGGGATCGCCGTGTCCCGCTACCAGGTGACCCGGTGGGTCGAAGCGGACGCCATCCTCGCCGGGGCGCAATCATGAGCAACCATCCCGGCCGCTGGTGGCACCGCCTCGATGACGGCCGCATCCAGTGCGACCTTTGCCCGCGCGACTGCCGGTTGCACGAAGGCCAGCGCGGCGCCTGCTTCGTGCGCCAGCGCGAAGGCGATGCGATGGTGCTGACGACCTACGGCCGCTCGTCGGGCTTTTGCGTCGATCCGATCGAGAAGAAGCCGCTCAACCACTTCCACCCCGGATCGAGCGTCCTTTCGTTCGGCACCGCCGGCTGCAACCTCGCCTGCAAGTTCTGCCAGAACTGGGACATCTCGAAATCGCGTGAGATGGACACGCTGATGGATGCGGCCTCGCCCGCGAGGATCGCCGAGGCGGCCGTGGGTACGGGCTGCGCGAGCGTCGCATTCACCTACAACGATCCGGTGATCTTCGCCGAGTACGCGATGGACGCGGCCGATGCCTGCCGCGCGCGAGGCATCAAGGCGGTCGCGGTGACCGCGGGCTACATCGGCGCCGACGCCCGCCGCGAGTTCTACGCGAAGATGGACGCGGCCAACGTCGACCTCAAGGGCTTCACCGACGAGTTCTACGTGAAGCTCTGCGGCGCGCATCTGCAGCCGGTGCTCGACACCCTCGTCTACCTGAAGCACGAGACCGATGTCTGGCTCGAGATCACGACGCTGCTGATCCCCGGGAAGAACGACTCCGACGCCGAGCTCGAGGCGATGTGCGCCTGGATCGCGCGCGAGCTCGGCGGCGAGGTGCCGTTGCACTTCACGGCTTTCCATCCCGATTACAAGATGACCGATCTCGCGGGAACGCCGCCAGCCACGCTGACCCGGGCGCGCGCCATCGCGCTCTCCGCGGGACTGCGCTACGTCTACACCGGCAACGTCCACGACAAGACCGGTGGAACGACGTCCTGCCCGGGCTGCGGCGCCCCCGTGATCGTTCGCGACTGGCACGAGATCCTGCGCTACGACCTGACGGCGGAAGGCCGCTGCCGCCACTGCGACGCACAGCTCCCGGGGCGCTATGCAGCATTCGAGGGCGGGCGCGGGCGACGCCGCATGCCGGTACGCCTGGCCATGCACGCCCCGGGCTGAGATCGGCGGCGGCGGCTCCCGCCGCCCGCACCGAGGCCCGGCGCCGCTTGGTATAATTCGCCTTGTTGCCGCCCGCGTCCTGCAGGCGGCTTTTTGTTTCTGCACCGACTTTTGCACCCGATTGGCACCCGATTGCGCGGGCGGCCGCCACGGCCCCGCGCATGACCCGACGACGATGACCGACGCAACCGACCCTGCAGACCTCGTGCGCGACGTCGCGCGCAGGCGCACGTTCGCGATCATCTCCCACCCCGACGCAGGCAAGACGACGCTGACCGAAAAGCTGCTGCTCTACGGCGGCGCGATCCAGCTCGCGGGCACCGTCAAGGCGCGGAAGAGCGCCCGCCACGCGACCTCGGACTGGATGGAAGTCGAGAAGCAGCGCGGCATCTCGGTGACGAGCTCGGTCATGCAGTTCGAGTACGCCGATCACGTCATCAACCTGCTCGACACCCCGGGGCACGAGGACTTCTCCGAGGACACCTACCGGGTGCTGACGGCGGTCGACGCCGCGGTGATGGTCATCGATGCCGCCAAGGGTGTCGAGGCGCAGACGATCAAGCTGCTCGAGGTCTGCCGCCTGCGCAATACGCCGATCATCACCTTCGTCAACAAGCTCGACCGCGAAGTGCGCGAGCCGCTCGCGCTGCTCGAGGAGATCGAGTCGGTGCTTCGCATCGACTGCGCGCCGGTGACCTGGCCGCTGGGCATGGGCAAGCGTTTCCGCGGCGTGTTCCACCTGCTCACGAACCGGCTGCTGCGCTTCACCGCGGGCGAGGAGCGGGTTGCGACGGACACCGAGCTGATCGAGGGCATCGACAATCCGCGCCTCGACCAACTGTTCCCCGAGGAGATCGGGGCCCTGCGCCACGACGTCGACCTGATCCGCAGCGCGAGCCCGCCGTTCGATCTCCCGACCTTCCTCGCCGGGCGGCAGACCCCGGTGTTCTTCGGCTCGGGGATCAACAACTTCGGCGTGCAGGAGATCCTGCAGGCGCTGACCGACTGGGCGCCGCCGCCGCAGCCCCGCGACGGGACCGCGCGCAGCGTCGAGCCTGCCGAGGCGCCGTTCACCGGCTTCGTGTTCAAGATCCAGGCGAACATGGATCCGCGCCACCGCGACCGCATCGCGTTCTTCCGCGTCTGCTCGGGACGCTACCAGCCCGGGATGAAGGTCCGCCACCTGCGCCTCTCCCGAGAGATGAAGCTCGCCAACGCGCTGACGTTCATGGCCAACGAGCGCGTCGCCAGCGAGGATGCGGTCGCAGGAGACATCATCGGCATCCACAACCACGGCCAGCTGCAGATCGGCGACACGCTGACCGAGGGCGAGGCGCTGGCGTTCAAGGGCATACCCTATTTCGCCCCCGAGCTCTTCCGCGTCGCGCGGCCGCGCGATCCGTTCAAGGCCAAGCCGCTGGCCAAGGGCCTGCAGGAACTGGGCGAGGAAGGCGCGATCCAGGTGTTCGCGTCCTCGCACACCAACACGCTGCTGCTGGGGGCAGTGGGCCCGCTGCAATTCGAGATCGTCGCCCAGCGGCTCGCGAGCGAATACAAGGTCGACGCGATCTACGAGAACGCCGCCATCGCCACCGCGCGCTGGCTGACCTTCCCCGACGACCTCACGCGGCGCAACTTCGAGCGCGAGCAGGCGGCTGCACTCGCCACCGACGTCGACGGCAACCCGGTGTTCCTGGCGACCAACAAGTACAACCTGCAGGTCACGATGGAGCGCTGGCCGAAGGTCGGTTTCCACGCGACCCGCGAGCACGGGCAGCGACTGGCACACGGCTAGGCCGGCGCACGGCCGGGCCGCGGTTGGCTATCATTGCCGGATGACCCGCCCGGCTTCCGCCGAACCGCTGCTCGACGCCGAGACCATCCAATTCATCACGCGCCGCGTGTCGATGGCCATCGCCGGGCGCGGCACCGGCAACGTTCCCTCGTCGGCACGGGGCTGCGGTTGCCGGGTGACGCCGGACGGTCGCCTGCTGACCGTCTTCGTCTCGCGGCCGCAGGCCGCGGCCCTGCTGCGCGACATCGAGGCGAACGGCGCGATCGCCGTGGTGTTCAGCCGCCCGACGACCCACCGCACGATGCAGTTCAAGGGCAGCGATGCCCGTGAGGTCCCGCTGGCGCCGGGCGACGCCCAGCTCGTCGCCGCGTTCGTCGGCTCGTTCGTCGTGGAGCTGACGCCGCTGGGGCATGCCGCGCCTTTCGTGCACGCGGTTCTGGCGGCGCGCCCCGAGGACCTGACTGCGATCGCGTTCACGCCCAGCGACGGGTTCGCGCAGACCCCCGGTCCCGGTGCGGGCGCGCCGCTTCCGGGACGCTGAGCATGCCCGCGCTCTCCGCGTTGCGCGACCTGATGGAGGGAGTGATCCCGTCGACGGTCGCCACCTGTGCCCCCGACGGCACACCCAACGTCAGCTATGTCTCGCAGCTCCACTACGTCGACGAGACGCACCTCGCGCTGTCGTTCCAGTTCTTCAGCAAGACGCGCGCGAACGTGCTGGCCAATCCGCGGGCGACGGTGCTGGCGCTCCACCCGGAGACCGGCGCCCAATACCGTTTCGACCTCGAGTACCAGCGCACCGAGACGCGAGGGCCCCTGTTCGAGCGCATGAAGGCCAAGCTCGCCGGCATCGCCTCGCACGAAGGCATGAGCGGAGTGTTCAGGCTGCAGGGTTCCGACGTCTACCGCGTCCTCGGCGTCGAGCGGGTGCCCGGGGGCGAGCTCGCGATGCCGCCGCGGCCGAGCCTCCTGCCGGCGGTGCGCGAGGTGATCGAGCGCCTGGGGCGCTGCACCGATCTCTCGGCCCTTCTCGACGAGCTCCTGAGCGGGCTCGATGCCAGTCTTCGCATCCATCATGCGATGGTGCTGCTGACCGAAGCCGACGGGAGACGCCTGTACACGGTGGCGAGCCGCGGCTACGAGCATTCGGGTGTCGGCTCGGAAATCGGATTCGGCGACGGCGTGATCGGCGTCGCCGCGCAGGCGCGCACGCCGGTGCGGATCACCCACGCCGCCGTCGAGTACAGCTATGGCCGCGCGATCCGCGAGGGCGCGCAGGCGGGCGGCATGGGCGACGCCCTTACGCCGCAGATTCCGTTCCCCGGGCTCGCCGAGAGCGGCAGCCAGCTGGCGGTGCCGATCGCCGTCGGCACCCAGCTGATCGGCGTGCTCTACGTCGAGAGCCCCGACGAGAATCGCTTTCGCTACGACGACGAGGATGCGCTGGTCGCCATCGCCGCGAGCCTCGGGCTCGCGATCAGGTTGCTGCAGCAGGGCGTCGAGCGCGACGACGAGGCACAGTCCGGGTCGCTGCCGTCACCGTCGCCTGCCGGATCGGAGGTGACGATCCGCCATTACACCGGCCACGACAGCGTATTCGTCGGCGACGACTACCTGATCAAGGGCGTCGCGGGCGCAATCCTTTGGAAGCTGCTGCGCGAACACGCCGACGGCAGGCGCAGCGAGTTCACCAACCGCGAGCTTCGGCTCGACCCGGCGATCCGCCTGCCCGAGCTGTCGGAGAATCTCGAAGCGCGGCTGATCCTGCTGCAGCGCAGGCTGGCGGAACGCTGTGCCTCGATCCGGATCGAGAAGACTGGGCGCGGCCGGTTCCGGCTCGCGGTCACCCGCCCGCTGCGCCTCGTCGAGGCCGGCGACGGCGTCACGCCAGCGCCGCCTCCAGCTTGACGCGATCCTTGGCGGAGAGGCCCTGCGCGAGCGCGCCGAGCATCGCCTCGAAAGCGCCCGCGGGCATCGCCTGCCGTGCGCCGCGCAGCAGGGTCGCGCGCTCGCCGGGCGAGCTCGAAACCACCATCCAGCGCGCCATTTTCGCGTTCGTCGCCGGAGGCATCGACGCGACCAGCCGGTCGACGAGCGCGTGGAGCTCCGCGTCGGTATGGGTCGCCCACAGCACCGCATTGTTCTCCGTCTCCTCGACGTTCATGTGCTGGAGGTCCTCGGCGACGAACAAGGCGAGGCCGCGATAGAGCGACAGCGCCGCCGCGGCCCGCGCCTCGCCTGCACTGCGCTCGACGCCCGCGCAGGATTCCAGCAGACCCGCGAGTGCAACGCGGTGCGACTGGTGACCGGCCTCGGCGCTGCGCGTCGAGCCCGGCGCGCGCGCTTCCATCGCCGGATGCACGAACAGGTCCTCGTGATGCAGATGCGATTCCGCCAGCGAAACGAGCTCGCGCAGCTGCGCGAGCGCCTGCGCTGTGTCCTCGTCGTCCCAGGGATCCATGCGCCCGAGCCGCTGCAGCGTGTCGGTCATCAGCGCGCGCAATCCCTTGTGGATCACGAGATAGGGGTCGTAGCGCGCCGGGGCTTCCGCGTTGCGCATCTGCCGACGCGACTGCTCGACAGACGGCTCGGATGCCGCGGAATGTTGCATCGGTGACACATTGGTCGTCATGATGGGGCCCTCGTATGGTCATGGCTCGGTCGGAGCCGGTCGTCGTCCGGCGCGATCGTCCCGTTCCGCGGATCGAAGCGGCGATCGGCGCGTCCAACGCAGTATCGGACCGCCGCCGATTTCGCGTTGCTAACTCTTTGTTAGGGAACTGCTAAACGTTTCTTAAACGCACCCTGTCAACTATCCAGGAAAGAGCCTCATGGAACGAATCGAGCCGTCGGTAGGCAGGCAGGGCCTGCAGCATCCAGTGGACCCGCAGGGCGGGGGGAAGGCATCGCGCAGGAACCTCGGGTGGTCCCTGATCACGATCGCAGCAGCCATCGTGGCGGGCGTGCTCCTCTGGAAGCAGATGTACCCGCCAGCGCCGCAGCCGGCCCCTGCAGCGCCGGCTGCCCCCGCCGCGACCTCGCCTGCCGCACCCGCCGCCACCGCGCCCGAACATCCGATCGAGGCCGCCGGTGCGGGACCCGAGGCGCAGGAGCCGCCGCTGCCCGCGCTTGCCGACAGCGACCCGGCGATGCAGGACGCGATGGCCGCGATCTTCGGCAAGGCCCCGCTCGACCGGATCTTCCACCTGCAGCAGATCGTCCAGCGCTTCGTGGCGACGATCGACAACCTTCCGCGGCAGACGGCCGCCCTGCAGAAGATGCCGGTGCAACCGGTAGGCGGGTCGCTCAAGACGGTGCAGTCCGGCGATCAGACCGTGCTCGCCGCGGACGACGCTACGCGCTACACCCCGTACGTGACCGTGATGGAAGCCGCGGACACGACGCGCCTGGTCGCAACCTACGTGCGCTTCTACCCGCTGTTCCAGAAGGCGTACGAGGACCTGGGCTACCCAGGCAAGTACTTCAACGACCGGCTGGTGTTCGTCATCGATCACCTGCTGGCGGCGCCCGAGCCCACCGGGCCGATCGCACTCGTGCAACCGAAGATCGTCTACAGGTTCGCCGATCCCGAACTCGAATCGATGTCGGCGGGGCAGAAGATCATGGTGCGCATGGGCCACGACAACGAGCTGCGCGTCAAGGCCAGGCTGCGTGCAATCCGGCAGGCGCTGGTCGGGAATCCGCCGCCGCGCTGAGCGCGGCGCCCCTCACCCCGGCCCTCTCCCGCACTCGGGAGAGGGACTACGCCCTCACCCCACCCCTCTCCCGCACGCGGGAGAGGGAGCGCGCCCCTCACCCCG